>JAHJCH010000228.1 GCA_018813065.1 Myxococcota bacterium | reverse complement strand
GCGCTTGATGCTGGCCCACAGGGCCTCGATGGACTCGGCGGCGCCAGGGCGCATCGAGACGCGAGAGCGCTCCAACCACGACGGCCAGTGAAGCCAGGTGAGGCTCTGGCCGCTCTCCAAGGTGAGCTTGCGGGCGAGGGCGTGGAGGACGTGGGTCTTGCCCACGCCCGTCTTGCCGTAGAGGAGGAGGCCAGCTCGCCAGCTCTGGCGCCCGTCCGTGGCGGCGCGGGTGGCGCCCGCCAAGACTCGGGTGATCTCCATCTGAAGATCACTCAGGTTACGCGGGCCGCTGGCGACCTGCCCTTGGGGGATGTGGCGACGGGAACGAACGCGCGTAAAGTCCATGGTTTTGAGATCGTTGTAGAGCGCGGCGGCAGGGAGCGCCGCGCGGTTGAGGCGATCGGCGTGCCGGGTCCACGGCTGGCAGCGGCAGGGGACCAAGAAGCGGTAGCCGCGCTCATCGACCTCCTGAACCATCCCATCATCGCAGCGCGTGCAGGTGAGCAGGCTGTGCGCTTGCAGCGTCGCGGCGGGGTCATAGGGGTTGGTGCTGCTGAGCTTGAAGTGCTCCTCGATGGGGTGAGCAGGCCACGCCGCGTCGGGGGTGTCGGGTGGCCCAGCCGGGGTCGGCGGGCGACGGCTGCGCAGCTCCTCACGGACACGCTCAAAGCTCTCGATCGCCGCGTCGAGGCTCTTCGTCCACTGGCTCTCCGCCTTGGCGCGCTTGGCGCTGGGCGTGGCGGGCGTCGGCGCTGGCGCGGCGCGGCGCTGACGCATCTCTTGAATCTGTGCCCAAGCACGCGCGGCGTCTTCGAGCTGCGCTTCAATCTCGGGATTGTTGAGTTCTCTGATCATGATTTCACCCCTCGATTGGCTGGCCGTTTATGTGCCACCCGTTTCGTTTGCACTCTTCTTCCCAAAGGTTTGGCATGTCGTCCCAGCGCAGCGGCTTGTGTGGCCCATTCACCGCGCGCCACTCCGCCCCCTCCGCGAACGCCCGATCCACCTCCGCTTGGGTCAGCCCGATCCCCTGCGTCATCGCCTCGCCAGGCGTGATGATCCCCTTGCTGACGTGCTCAAGCGCCACCTCGCACGCCTCGGCGCGGTAGGGCTCGTTGACATCGCTGGGGGGGTGGCTTCGGTTGTATCTCGCGCTCTCAGCGCCTCGATAAGCGCCGCTTTGAACAGGATGGCTAGGGCGGTAAGGGTCTGCGCTTTTTACGCGCCGTATCAGCTCGTCAGCGTGCTTCCTGAGCGTCTCAAGGTTCTCTTCTGTCGCGCTCAGCGCCTCGATCTTGCTCGCTTTGGGCTCTGGGATGATCGAGGACGGCGTGAGCAGCTCATCGAGGCTGCGACTGAGGTTTGTTTCGTTCCTCGCGATGGTCGTTAGGTCGGTGTAGGTCCTGCGCCCCTCCATGATGCAACGCGCTTCGTTGACCTTCGCCCCCAAGATCGCCGCCTTGATCGTCGAGAGCGGCCAGCGCGGCGCCGTGGCGCCGTTGGGCTCGTTGGGCTCGTTGGACAGAGACACCCGCACAGCCAGCAGGCGCGCTACGTTGGCTCGGCGCTCACTCCCGATCTTCGAGCCCGATTCCTGCGCCAGCGCCAAGCTCCGGGGCGTGTCCCCACGCAGCTCCTCCGCCCAGAATCGGATCGCCTCTTCGACCTCTGGCGCTTGCTCCGGCGCCTGCTGCGCCGTCGTTGGGTTTGTCTTGGCCTTGGCCGTCTTCGCTTTCTTCGCCTTGGGCGCCTCGCTGGGGGTGGGCGAGGGCGGAGGCGTGGCGCTTGTCGCCGCGCTCTCCCCCTCTGAAGGGCAAGAAGAAGGGCAAGAAGAAGGCAAAGAAAAGGCGGCGCGCGCACGCACACGTAGGGAGCCGTGGGTTTGCGGCACATAACCCCCCTGCTGATCGGCGGGGGGGGTGGGTGCTGATCGGCAGGGGGGGTGGGTGCTGATCAGCAGGGGGGGGTTTAGACGACTGGCGTGGATCGAGCGCCAAGACCGCCTCAACCTCGATCATCCAAACATCACTGCGCCCACCAGGAACAGAAATTCGAGAAAGCAACCCACGATCTACCAATCCACGCACGATATGTTGCGATTGCCTCGAACGGGGCAAGCGCCCGAAGTCGCAGACCTCAGCCACGCTCATCT
>JAHJCH010000227.1 GCA_018813065.1 Myxococcota bacterium | reverse complement strand
GGCGCGGGCGAGGCGGGCGCGGGCCTCGTCGCCTTGATCGCTGAGCTGGAAGGCCTCGATGGCCGCCTCGGCGTGGCCCAGCGCGCCCGCGTCGGCCAGCACCTCCAAGGCGAGGCGCGGATCGCGGCTGAGCCGCAGCGCGCTGAGCTTGAGCCGCAGCGCCGCGCGGGGCTCGCTCATCAAGGCGGCCTGGGCCAAGAGGCGGCGAGGGTGCCCCTCGTCGTGCGCGTCAAGGGCGGCGACGGCGTGGGCGTCGCCCAAGGCCGTCAGCGTCTCCGCCAGCGCGTCGAGGAGGCCTCGATCTTCTGGGGCTAAGGCCACGGCGGCCTCAAGGTGGCGGCGACGGATCGTGAGATCGGGGTCGCGCGCCCCTCGCCGATGCAGCGCCAGCTGGTTGCGGGGCGCCGCCGTCGCTTGGAGGAGCGCTGCCGGTGGCGTGAGGCCCCCGTCGAGGTGATCACGGGCCAACGCGAGGGTGAGATCCGCTGGATCAAGGCGGGCGAGGGCCTCCATGGCCTGCGTCGTCGCCTCCTCATCCCCTCGGGCCAGCCCGTCGGTGATCAGGCCTCGCAGCAGCGCGCGGCGCTCGTCAGGGGGGGCGAAGTTCAGGCGGCGCAGGCGCAGCGCGCGGGCTTGGCTGGGGGTGGCCCCCGCCAAGGCGCGCAGGAAGAGATCGCGGCGGCGCGGGGCGGCCTCAAAGCGGCGGCGCGCGTCATCGGCGCTGGGCTCGGCGAGGGCGCGCAGGGCCTCTGCTTCATCGCCCGTGGCGCGGCAGGCCATCTCCAGCAGGGCCGCGCGCCTCGACGCCGCCTCACCCCCCTCATGGGCGGGCGCCGCGCGCCGTGGCCTCGCCGACGCCTCGATCAGCGGCGCGAGGCGCCCCGCCCAGGCGTGCTCAGGATCAAGCCGCGTGATCGCCTCGGCGGCCTCGACGGCGCGGTGGGGCGCGCGCCAAGCCTGGCTGATCGCCGCCGTGGCCCAGGCCTCGATCGCGCCCCCCACGTCCCCCGCAGCCTCCAAGGCGCGCGCGTGGGTCATCAGGGCCACGTCCGCCGCCCGGCCGCCAAGGCGCGTCGCCGCCGCGCGCGCGATCCACGCCGCGATCCCCTCGCCGAGCAGCGCCGTGTGTTGATCCAAGCGCAGGTAGGCCTCCGCGATCCGCGGATCGGCGCTGGGATCAAGCCCCTCAAGCAGCGCCAAGCGCGGCGCGCGGGCGAAGAGGCGCAGCCGGCCCTCCAAGATCAGCGGATCATCGGGGGCCTGGCGGCTCAGCGCCAGGTAGCGCTCGGTGGCTTGATGGCCCCCATCCGCCAGCCACTCCGCGCGCTGCGCCGCCCTCAACGCGCCGCCCTCCTCGCGGGCCACGCGCAGGGCCAGATCGCCGGGGCGCGCGGCGAGGTAGCCCTCGGCGGCCTCATCGTCCTGGGGATCGCGCTGGAGGCGGCGCTCATAGATCCGCGCGGCGGCCTCATCCTCATGGGCGCAGAGGCGCAGCAGGGCCGCGGCGAGGCGCTGGCGGGTGGCCTCATCTGGATCATCGAGGGGCGGCGGATCGAGGTAGAGCCGCGCCAGGTCTCGCCAGCGGCGCGCCTCGGCGAGCCGCAGCGCCAACGGCGCCGTCGGCGCCCGAGGATCGAGGGCATGGGCGCGCCAAAGCAGCCGCGCCGCCGTGATCTGATCCCCCCGCGCCGCGCGCAATTCGGCGAGGCGGCTGAGGCGATCGATGAGCCTCGGGCGGTGGGCCTCTTCGTCCTCGCTGAGCGCCTCGATCTCCGCTTGGAAGCGCGCGTCGAGATCCTCATGGCGGCCCTGGCGCAGATCCGCGCGGCCCAGGGCCGCCAAGGCGGGGCCAAAGTCCGGCCTGGCGGCGACGGCGCGCTCAAAGTCCTCGGCGGCGCGGGCGGGCTCATCAAGGATCTCACGGGCGAGGAGCCCCGCTTGGTAGTAGATCGCCGCCGCGTCCAAGCCCGGACGGGTGGCGCGGCGCTGGAGGAGCGACCACTCCAGCTCAACCCGCCCCAGCCGACGGCAGAGCGCTAAGGCGCGATCCAGCGGCTCGTGATCTTCTGGCCGCTGGGCGTGGGCCTCCCGCCACGCCACCAGGGCCTCCTCCCAGCGGCCCAGGCGCTCCAAGGCCCAGGCGCGCTTGACCCGCGCGCCGTGGCGGTCCTCGGGCGCGGCGGCCTCAAGGCGCGCCTCAAGCCCGCGCAGCAAGAGCGCGTGGCGCCCTTGGCTGAGGGCGTAGATCTCCAGCCGCGCAATCAGCGCAGGTGTGGGGCCGAGGCGCTCTAGGCCGCGCTCCAGCAGGGCGTCGATGCGCGCGGGGGGCTCCTCAAGCTCGATGGCCAGCCACACGCGCTCCAAGAGCAGCGCCTCCCACAGCCCATCACCGCTGATCCGCCGCAGCAAGGCGTTGATGTCCCGGCTGGCGCCCTCCAAGTCCAAGAGCCGCAGGCGCAGCAGCGCGCGGGCGAGCGTGGGGGGCGTGGCCTGGGCGCGATCCCAGCGGGCGAGGGCCTCGGCGTGCTGGTGGGCGCGCGCGGCCAGG
>JAHJCH010000226.1 GCA_018813065.1 Myxococcota bacterium | reverse complement strand
GGGCTCGGGGGCGGCCTCAACAGGCGCCTCGGGCTCGGCGACGGGCTCGATAACCTCTTCGGCGGGCTCGATCACCTCGGCGACGGGCTCGGGGGCGGCCTCAACGGGCGCCTCGACCTCGGCGACGGGCTCGATAACCTCTTCGATCACCTCAGCGACGGGCTCGGGGGCGGCCTCAACGGGCGCCTCGACCTCGGCGACGGGCTCGATGACCTCTTCGACAGGCTCGATCACCTCGGCGACGGGCTCGGGGGCGGCCTCAACGGGCGTCTCGACCTCGGCGACGGGCTCGATCACCTCTTCGATCACCTCGGCGACGGGCTCGGGGGCGGCCTCAACAGGCGCCTCGGGCTCGGCGACGGGCTCAGGAGCAGGCTCGGCGGCCACCTCGTCCACCGTGGGCGTCTCCGCCTCGGCGTGGACCACGCTGGCGCCGATCACCATCTCCTCGCCCGGCGCGGGGATGCTCTCCGGGACCGCGACCTCGCGGACGACCATCTCTTCGGTCACCGCTTCAGCCTCGTCCAGCCTCATGCTCAGGCTGATGCGCCCCGCCTCAGCGTCCACGCTGAGGATAAACACCTCGACCTCTTGCCCCACCTTGAGCAGCGCGCCCGGCTCCTCCGGCGTCACCTCGGCCATCTCAGAGATGTGCAAGAGCCCCTCGACGCCCTCCGCTAACCGCACAAAGGCGCCAAACTTAATCAGACGCACCACCTCGCCCGTGTAGCGCTCGTCTACCTTGAAGCGATCAAAGAGCCGCGCGGTGTCGTCCGAGACGAGCTGCTTGATCCCAAGCGTGATGCGCTGGTTGTCCACATCCACGCCCAAGACCATCGCCTCAACCTCGTCGCCCTTCTTGTACAGCTCGCGCAGCGGGCGGTTGTTGGGCCGCCAGCTCACGTCCGCGACGTGTACAAGCCCATCAAGCCCCTCCTCGATGGCGATAAAGAGCCCAAAGGTCGAGATGCTGCGCACCGGGCCAATCAGCCGCGTCCCCAATGGATAGCGCGCGCGGATGGCCTCCCACGGGCTGCTCTGGGCCCGCTTGAGGCTCAGGCTGACGCGGCGCTTCTTGGGATCGACGCTGAGGACCTGCACCTCGATCTCTTGGTCCTCGCTGAGCACGTCCTTGGGGTGCTTGATCCGCGTCCAGGCCAGCTCAGAGACGTGGATGAGCCCCTCGACGCCCACCTCCAACTCCACGAAGGCGCCGTAGTCGGCTAAGCCACGCACGCGACCCTTGACCTGGGCGCCGCTGGGGTAACGCGCCTGGATGTCCTGCCACGGATCAGGGCTCAGCTGCTTGAGCCCTAAGGAGATCCGGCCCTTCTCCACGTTGAGCTTGAGGATCTTGAGCTTGAGGCGCTGGCCGACCTTGACCACAGCCTCGGGCGTGGCGATGTGGCTGTGGCTCATGTCGCCGATGTGCAGCAGGCCGTCTACCCCGCCGCCCAGATCCACGAAGGCGCCATAGTGGGTGAGGTTCTTGACCATCCCCTCGACGATCTCACCCTCGACCAAGCCCGCCAGGACCTCTTCCTTGGTGCGGGTGTCGATGAAGAGCGCGGCGTGGGAGACCGTGACCTGCGCTTTTTTCTCGTCAAAGTGGGTGATGAGCACCGGGAAGACCCGCTCAAGGAGATCCTCGCCGTAAAGCGGCCCAAGCTCTTTGTCCGGGAGCGTGGCCTTGACCCCAAAGAGGGAGACAGAGACGCCGCCCCGCACACGCGCCAGGCCGCGCACGTTGACCTGCTCGTTCTTCTTGTACAGGCCCTCGATCCGCTCCCAAAGCCGCAGGCGCTTGCTCTTGCTGAATGAGAGCAGGATCGCATCGGTGCGGATCTCTTCGAGGTAAAACTCGAACTCTTCGCCCTCAGCGAAGCGCTGCCCAATGGCGTCCTCTTTGGGGAGACGCCCTGGGCGATCAAGGCCCAAATCGATGAGGATATCCTCCCCTTCGATGCCTTTGACAAAGCCTGCGCGGATCTCCCCCGCCCGGATGGATTGGGCTTCGAAGTAATCGTAGAGATCCGCGACCTGCGCGTCTTCTTGGTAAATGCTCTCGATCTCTCGCGGGGATTCGACCCGACCTTGTTCAGACATTCCGACCTCAAATTCAGGGACGGAGTCATTTAGCACAGTCAGTCTGTGAGCACGAGCCCATTGTCAGGCCTCATCGGCCTCCAAGATCGCGCGCAGCCGCTCCGCCGCGCGCGTCAACGTCGCCTCAAGCTGGTGCATGGAGAGGTGGCGCCCAAAGCGCTCGCCCGGTCGCCCCATCTGGAAGATGATCAGCGTCGGCACGGCCAACACCAGATGCTGGCCCGCCACGGCCTTGAGCGCCTCGGTGTCCACGTAGACGCCCTCGATCTCCAGCCGCGCCAAGAGCGCGCTGATCTTGGGCTTGAGCGCCTCGCAGACGTTGCAGTGCTTATGTGAGAAGTAGGCGATAAATAAAGGGTTTGTCTGCGCAAGCGCCGTCAGCTCGGCGGCGCTTTGGAGGGTCTTCATGCTGGGGCCTTGGGGTTGTCGAAGGGCACAGGCGGGGCTTATCTCACGCCCCAATCAGAACTGGTAGCCCATGGCGAGGTGCAAGGTCAGCTGGCTCATCCCCACCTCCGTTTGGTAGCCGTTGTAGTCGCCGTCGCCGGTGGGGGTCGGCTCGCGCGTCAGCTGGCTCTGGGCGTCGCTGGCGACCTTGTTTTGCGGCACGACCTCTAAGGCGATGTCGATCTCCATGCGCTTGATCGGCTGGAGCCCCACCCCAAAGGTCATGTGGTGCGTGGTCACGGCGGGGAACAGCGGGTTAATCCCGTCGCCGCCGACGGGGTTCTGGCCCCAGCTGTAGCCCCCTCGGATGGCTAAGCCGTCGAAGATCTGAAGCTCCCCCCCGCTGTTGAGCACGACCTGATCAGACCAGTTGAGCTGGAAGGGCATCTTGATCACCTCGTAGCCCGGCGGCGCTTGGCCTTTGGCGGTCCCGTCGAGGGTGACCGTGCCCATCGTGCTCGACCAGTTCACCCACTTGACGTCGGCGGCCAGCAGGAGCCGCGCGTGCGGGCGCAGCGCCGCGCCCAGGCCAAGCTCGCCCGGCCAGCCGAAGTCCATCTGGCTGTCATACTCCAGCTGCTCATCGATGGTCGTCGTGCCCTTGAAGGGCAGGAGCGCCTCACTCTGGTAGGCGGCGCCAAAGCTCAAGGCGCCGTCGAGCAGCTCCGCCAACACCCCCACGCGCCCCGCGAAGCCCCAGACGACGTCCGACTCATAGTCCACGCTGTGGGCGAAGTACATGTGATCCATGTCCATCTCCGGGAACTGCATCCCCGTGTGCTTGAAGGACATGGTGGCGAAGCCCAGGTTGAGCGCCGCGCCGATTGAGAGATCAACGCCCCCCAGGTTGCGAAAGCGCCACGCCAGCGAGGGCGTCAGCTTCATGTACATCACCTGGCTCTCGATGTCGTAGGTCGCTGGCGAGGGCTGGTCCGTCGGCCCCATCGGGTTCTCTGGATCATCGTCCACCATCGTGGCGATCCCCTTGAACTGGCTGCCCATCCCCCCTTGGACGTAGAAGCCCAGGCCCACATGGAGATCCTCCCAGGCCCGCGTGGTGAAGCCCGCGTTGATCAACGGGAACTTGAGGGACTCGCCCGCCTTCTCCTCATTGAGCGGCATGATCCCCTGCGCGGTGATGACCCGATCGTCGAGGGTGAGGTTGGGCATCATCAGGCTGCCGCTGAAGTCGAGGCGGTAGCCCAGCCGCGTGATCCCCGCTGGGTTGGTGTTCATCGCTTGGGTCTGCCACGCCAAGGCGAGATCAGCCCCGCCGAGCCCCGCGCTGCGCGCGCTGAAGGCCAGCGGGTTCATCCCATGGGTGGCGCGCGCGGGCGGCGCGATGAGGAGGAGCAGGAGCAACGGGGCGAGGGCGCGCATCTGTGTCAATCTCGCTGTATGACCAATTTCGCACATTTGAACAGATCATCAGCGCCGTGAGTACCCTTTTTCAAACATCCGTATTTTTAGCATCGAGGGGCACGAAACCTGAGCGCGCTGGGGTGCTTTGACGCGGCGTCGCGGGCCTCCTGCCTTGATTTTCGAGGGGTTGTCGCGACGATTTCGCCGCGCTAGAGTGCTGCCCCCACCCAAGGAGGAACCATGACGATCGCCCCCGAGAACCTGCGGATCACCTACACGACCGACAGCGAGCATATGGACCTCTTCCACCGCTACTTTGATGAGGCGTTGCTCAAGCTCAAGGCGGAGATGGGGGCGACACACCCCCTCTTTATCCAAGGCGAGGCGGTTGAATCCTCAGAGCCGCTGATCGAGGACATCTGCCCCTTTAACACGGACTTGGTGTTGGGCCGCTTCAGCGCCGCCACCGCGGAGCACGTCGATCAGGCCGTCGCCGCCGCCAAGGCGGGCTGGGCGAGCTGGCGTGACACCCCCTGGCAAGCGCGCGTCGCCATTATCCGTAAGGCCGCGCTGATCATCCGCCAGCGGAAGTTTGAGATCGGCGCGTTGATGTCCCTTGAGGTGGGCAAGAACCGCTTTGAGTCCATGGGCGACGCCGAGGAGAGCGCCGATCTCCTCGACTACTACTGCGATCAAATGGACAAGGCCAACGGCTTCATCACGCCCATGAACAACATCACGGCGGTGGAGACAAACACCGACGTGCTGCGGCCCTATGGCGTCTTCGCCTGCATCGCGCCCTTTAACTTCCCCGCCGCCCTGGCCTTCGGCATGAGCAGCGCCGCCCTCGTGGCCGGCAACACGGTCGTCTTTAAGCCCGCCACCGACACCCCCTGGACCGGCCTCAAGATCTATGAGGTCTATCGCGACGCGGGCGTCCCCGCTGGCGCCTTCCACTTCCTCTCCGGGCTGGGCCGCAGCATGGGCGACGCGCTGATCTATCACCGCGACGTGGACGGCGTGGTCTTCACCGGCTCCAAGGGCGTGGGGATGCACATCTTCCGCAACTTCAGCGAGCAGTGGATCAAGCCCTGTTTCTTGGAGCTGGGCGGCAAGAACCCCACCATCGTGATGCCCACCGCCGATCTGGAGAAGGCCGTCGAGGGCGTCTATAAGTCCGCGTGGGGCCTGCAAAATCAAAAGTGCAGCGCCTGCTCTCGCGTCTACCTTCACGAAGACATCGCCGATGAGTTCATCGCGCAGCTCATCGCCAAGACCCGCGACATCGTGATGGGCGATCCCACCCAGCAGGGCGTCTACATGGGGCCGGTGATCAACGCCAAGGCCGTGGCCACCTGGGAGCGGGTCGTCGAGCAGGCCCGCCAGGAGGGCGAGATCCTCTACGGCGGCGCCCGCCCCGAGGGCGAGGCCTACGCCAAGGGCCACTTCGTGACGCCCACCATCGCCAAGGCGCCGATGAGCAGCGATCTCTTTAAAGAGGAGTTCTTCGTGCCCTTCCTCGCCGTCGCCGTCATCAAGGATCTCGATGAGGCGCTGCGCGAGGCCAATGACGTGGAGTATGGGCTGACCGCCGGCTTCTTCAGCGGCGAGGAGGCCGAGGTGGAGCGCTTCCTCAATGAGATCGAGGCGGGCGTCCTCTACGTCAACAAGCGCACTGGCGCCACGACCGGCGCCTGGCCCGGCGCCCAGTCCTTCACCGGCTGGAAGGGCTCCGGCGGCTCCGGCAAGGGCGGCTGCGGCCCCTACTACGTCTCTCAGTTTATGCGCGAGCAGAACCGGACTGTGATTCGAGACTAAGGGCCTCGCCCGCTCAATCATCCTCCTCTCACAGCGCATTTTCCCCTAGCATATCCCTGGACCTGCCCCCCCGGAGCTGATCATGAGCACCCGCGATTACCCACGCATTGTTACGCCTCCACCTGGCCCCAAGGGCCAAGCGATCGTCGCTAAAGACGCCGAGTACACCTCCACTTCCTATATTAAGGAGTACCCGCTGGTGGTTTCCCACGGGCGTGGTGCGATGATTGAGGACGTGGACGGCAATCGTTTTATCGATTTTATGGCGGGCATCGCCGTCGCCTCCACAGGCTACGCCGCGCCGAGCGTCGTTAAGGCCGTTCAAGACGCTGCGGGCGACTTTTTCTCCATGTGCGCCACTGATTTTTACTACGACAAGCTCTCTCGGCTGGCAGAGCGCTTGGCGCACGTCGCGCCGGGGCAGAGCAAGAAGCGCGTCTTCTTCACCAACTCAGGAACTGAGGCGGTTGAGGGCGCCATCAAGCTGGTGCGCAACTCCACAGGCCGTAAGGATATGATCGCGTTTAAAGGCGCGTTTCATGGTCGCAGTTACGGCGCGATGAGCCTCACATCCAGCAAGGCCAAGCAGCGCGGCAGCTTTGGCCCCTTCCTGCCGGGCGTCCACCACATCCCTTACCCCAACGCCTACCGGCTCAACACCCAAGGCGAGGAGGTCGGCGCCTACGTCATCAAGCAGATCAACGAGCTGTTTGAGCGCCACGTCGCCCCCACCGACATCGCCGCCATCTTCATCGAGCCCTTCCTCGGCGAGGGCGGCTACATCATCCCGCCCAAGTCCTTTATGGTCGCGCTGCGCGCCCTCTGCGATCAGCACGGCATCCTGCTTGTTTTTGATGAGATTCAATCCGGTGCGGGCCGCAGCGGGCATATGTGGGCGGCGGACTACTTCGATGTGGAGCCCGACGTGCTCCTGACCGCCAAGGGCATCGCCTCGGGGATGCCCCTGGGCGCCATCATCGCCAAGGAGTCGGTGATGAAGTGGCCCCACGGCTCCCACGGCTCGACCTATGGCGGCAACCCTGTCTGCTGCGCCGCCGCCCTGGCGACCCTCGATCTGCTCGAAGGCGGCCTCATCGACAACGCCCGCGTGATGGGCGCGCGGCTCAAGGCGGGCATGGAGGCGCTGGCGCAGAAATATGAGGTCATCGGCGATGTGCGTGGTGTTGGCCTCTTCATCGGCGTGGAGTTCGTCGAGGACCGCCAGACGAAGAAGCCCGCCAAGCAGCTCGTGGCCGATCTGGAGATGGCCGCCTTTAAGCGCGGCCTGCTCTTGCTGCCCTGCGGTCAGAGCGTCATCCGCCTGGCCCCGCCGCTGGTGGTCGATGAGTATGACATCGACACGGGCTTGGCCATCCTCGATGAGTGCCTCGCCGCGCTGACCCAGGCGCGTGACTGAGGCGATCCCGCGCGCCAAGCCCCAGCGCGCCAGCGAGCCCCAGCGCCCCAGCAAGCCCAAGCGCGCCAGCAAGCCCAAGCGCGCCAGCAAGCCCAAGCGCCCCGTCGCCGCCCTGATCACCTCGGGCGTGGTCTTGGCGCTGTGCTTGGGGCTGGCCGTCTACCTCTTCAGCCAAGAGCGGCGCGCTGCGGCGGCCCGCGAGGCGGCCTGGCGCGCCGCCGGGTTGGAGGCCGTGGCCCTGCCCGGCGGCCCCTTTGAGATCGCCGAGGGGCGGATGATCCGCCTCGCCCCCTTCGCGCTCTCCAAGGCCGAGGTCACCGTCGCGCAGTATCGCCGCTGCGTCGCGGCGGGCGCCTGCACGCCGCCCAAGGGCGCCGATGAGGATGAGCACTGCACTTGGGGGCCTGAGCACCTCGCGCCCGATGACACGCGCCCGATCAACTGCGTGGATTGGCATCAGGCCCGCCGCTTCAGCGCTTGGGCAGGGGGGCGGCTGCCCACCGAGGCCGAGTGGGCCTACGCCGCCTCGCGGATCAGCCACCCCCAGGCCCTCAAGGCCTGCCTCGGCGCGGTCCTGAGCGATGAGCAGGGCGGCGGCTGTGGTCGCCGGGGCGCCTGGCCCGTCTGCGCCAAGCCCCCCCAAACCCAGGATGGGCTGTGTGATCTCATCGGCAACGTCTGGGAGTGGGTCGAGGATGACTATATGGCCGATCTCAAGGCCACCCCCAAGGATGGCCGCGCCTTGATCACCTCAAGCGCGGTCAAGGTGCGGCGCGGCGGGGCCTGGTACAGCCCTGTGGGGCGTGATTTGACCACCGCGCGGGGCAAGGAGAGGGCGGATCGGCGGCGTGGCCTGCTGGGGTTTCGCGTCGCGCGCTGATGTGATAGCTGGATCGCCTCCCCATCACGCGAGGTCACGTCATGGCGATCCGCTTTTACGCCGTCGGTGAAGAGTATGGCGCGTTCTCCAACTTCTCCCCGCACGGCTTCACGCTGGAGGACAAGTACTGGCCGACCAGCGAGCACTACTTTCAGGCCAAGAAGTTCGAGGGGAGGCCCCGCGAGGAGAAGATCCGCCGCGCCAAGGGGCCAGGCGCGGCGGCCAAGCTGGGCCGCTCCCGCGCCGAGCCGCTGCGGCGCGACTGGGAGCACGTCAAGGAGGAGGTCATGGCCACCGCGCTGCAAGCCAAGTTCGACGCCCACCCCGATCTCAAGGCGCTGCTGCTGTCCACCGGCGCTGAGCCGCTGATCGAGGCGGCGCAGCGCGACGCGTATTGGGGCGAGGGCCATGATGGGCGGGGTAAGAACCGCCTCGGCGCGCTCCTGATGGCGCTGCGCGCCGCTTATCAACGCCAAGAGGGTGTAGCGCGGTGAAGATCGCCGTCGTCAGCGGCCCATATCAGCAGGGCCTCTCCTATCAAGAGAACATCTGGCCGGAGATCCTCACGGGGATGGGGCATCAAATCCGGGTGTTCTACGCCGCGCCCACCGCCGCCCCCCCTCGCCCCATCGAGTGCGCCGAGGGGATCTATGAGATCCAGGCCATCGAGAGCCTGATCTTGCCCCGTCAGATCTACTATGAGCGCGGGCTGGGCGGGGCCGTCCTCGCCTTCGCCCCCGATCTGATCTTCTGGGGCGCCGTGGCCACCTATTTTGGGCGTGATTTGGTGCGCGATCCGCGCCTGGGCGCCATCCCAACGGCCTCCTTTTTCAGCGAGAACGTGGGGGGGATGCACGCGTTTGACTGGACCGCGCCCGGTTTGCGCCTCAAGGACCGCCTCCACGCGCTGGCGTACCACGCGCTGCGCGGCGCCGACACGGTCTTGGGCTGCTTGCGCTCCCAAATCGTCGTGGCCAACACCCCCGAGACGGCGGAGATCCTGCTCTACTACCCGCGCGGCGCGCGGCGACGCGCCATCAAGCGCAAGATCATCCAGTTACCGCTGGGTTTTAGCCCGCGCGACTTCGCCTATCAGCCCGCGCGGCGCGCGTCGGCCCGCGCCGCGCTGGCGCTGCCCCCCGAGGCGCGGCTGTGCGTCTACTCCTCGCGCTTCGCGCCCAATAAAGAGGCGGCGATCCAGGTGTCCATCGAGGCGCTGGAGGCGGCGATGGACGCCTCCAACGCGATCTATGGGCTGCTCATCGGCTTCGATGACGGCCCCGTCAGCGACCGCGCCCGTCAACGCCTGATCAGCTCCCGCCACGCCGCCCGTTTTCGCCTCCGCCCCTTCGCGGATCGGGTGGGCCTCAGCGCCCTCTATCACGCCTCGGACGTGGCCTTCTTCGCCCGCCCCAGCATCTCCTGTCAGGAGGCCCTCGGGACCGGCCTCTACACCCTCTTGGCCGATGATGGATCGATGGATCACCTCATCCATGGGGCTGATCAGGGGGGCTTCTTTCGGCGAGATGACGCGCAGGATATGGCGCGCGCCCTCGAAGCGGCGCTGGAGCGCCTCGGCGATGAGGCCGCGCGCGCTCGCCGGGCCGAGGCCGCGCGCTGGCTGGGCTATGACCGGATCTGTCAGCGGGTGATCGACGCGCTGGGGGCGGCCAAGGCGGGCTGAGCCTCAGCCCGTGGGCATCCCCCGCTCTACTCGCGCCACCCCCGCCTCGATCTGGAGGATCGCCAGGAGGGCGCCAGCCTCGTCGAGCGCGCGGTAGAGCCCCTGGGGCTGCTCGGGCGCGGCGATCGGCCGCCCCACGCCGATGTCTCGACGCTGCTTGGCCGTCACCGGCAAGCAGGGGAGGTGGCTTATCGCTTGGGCGGGGTCAATCACGGCGGCCTCTAAGGCCTCGGGGCTGGCCTCCAGGCTCAACGCCGCGTCTACATGGTGCCCCGCGACCTCCACCCGGCGCAGCGCCGAGAGGTGGGCGGGGAGACCCAGCGCGGCGCCGAGGTCCACGGCGAGGCTGCGGATGTAGGTGCCCTTGCCGCAGGCGATCCGCAGCCGGAAGTGCGGCGGCGTGGCCTCGATCAGCGCCAAGGCGTCGATCTGCACCGTCCGCAGCGGCGCCTCGACGATCTCGCCCGCCCGCGCCTTGGCGTAGAGCCGCTCGCCCTTGACCTTGATGGCCGAGAAGGCCGGCGGGCGCTGCGTGATCGCGCCGATAAAGCCCGGCAAGGCCGCCGCCACCGCCTCGGCGCCTACGCCGCTGGCGTCCGCGCGCGCGGTGATCTCCCCCTCGGCGTCGTAGGTGTTGGTGGCCACGCCCAGCGTCAGCGTGCCCTCGTAGACCTTGTGGCTGTCAACGAGATAGGGCACCAGCCGCGTGGCGTCGCCGAGGCAGATCGGCAATAGCCCCGTCGCCGCCGGGTCCAGCGTGCCGGTGTGACCGACCTTGCTGACGTTTAAGGCTCGGCGCAGCCGCGCCACGACGTCAAAGCTGGTCAGCCCCAAGGGCTTGTCGATGAGGAGCAGCCCCGAGAGGGCGCGGCCCTGCCTTCGCCGACGGCTCATGCGTCTTCAGGCTCGGCGCCCTCGGCGGGCTGGGCCGCAGCAGGCTGGATGTCGCCTAAGAGCCGCTCGATCCGCGCGCCATAGTCGATGGAGCCGTCGAACCGAAAGTGCAGGTTGGGCGTGACCCGCGCCGTGAGGCGCTGGCCCAGCTCGCGGCGCAGGTAGCCCTTGGCGCGGTTGAGCCCCTCAAGGGCGTTGGCCTGCGCGGCCTCGTCCCCGCTCACATAGAAGAACACCTTGGCCTCCCTGAGATCCCCCGACAGCTCCACGTCGGTCAGATCCACGCCTTGGACGCGCGGATCTTTGACGTGGAGCAGGAGCAGCTCAGCCAAGATCTCCCGTGTGAGCGCGGCGACGCGATCCGCGCGCTTGAAGGGGGTGCGGGCCATCAGCTGTCGCCCAGCTTGCGCCGGACCTCCTTGAGCTCGAAGACCTCAACGATGTCGCCCTCGGCGATCTCCTTGTAGCCGTCGATGGAGAGGCCGCACTCATAGCCGCTGTTGACCTCGCGGACGTCGTCCTTGAAGCGCTTGAGCGTGATGAGCTTGCCCTCGTAGACCTTGTTGCCGCCACGGAAGACGCGGGCCCGCGCGTTGCGCAGGATCTTGCCCTCTTGGACATAGCAGCCGGCCACCTGGCCCGTCTTGATGCTGAAGACCGCGCGGACCTCGGCGCGCCCCAGGAAGCTCTCGACGATGTCGGGGGTGAGCATCCCGCTGAGCAGGTCTTTGACCAGATCGACGATCTCGTAGATGACCTTGTGGGTCAGGATCTTGATCCCCGCTTGGTCCGCCGCCCTCTTGGCCTTGGCGTCCGCGCCCACGTTGAAGGCCAACACGGTGGCCTCCGCCGCTTGCGCCAGCGTGATGTCCGACTCGTTGACCTGGCCGACGCCCGTGTGGATGAAGTGGACCTCGACCTCATCATTGGAGATGTCGTTGATCGTGGCCTTGAGCGCCTCCAAGGAGCCCGCGACGTCGGTCTTGAGGATGAAGGCCTTGCGCTGAGCCGCAGGCTTGCCCATGGCCGCCAGCAGATCAACGCCCGCGTCCGTGCGCCGTGAGTTGTCCATCACGGCGGCGCGGGCCTGGGTGTCGCGGCGGCTGACGACCTTCTTGGCGTCGCGCTCGTTGGCGACGACGTGGAAGGTGTCACCCGCAGCGGGGATCGCGTTGAGGCCGAGGACCTCGACAGGGGTCGCGGGGCCCGCCTCTTTGATCCGCTTGCCGCGGTCGTCGATGAGCGCGCGGACACGCCCATAGCTCTGGCCCGTGACCACGTAGTCGCCGCTCTTGAGCGTGCCCTCTTGGACGATGATCGTGCAGACCGAGCCTCGGCCCTTGTCGATCCGCGCCTCTAAGACGGTGCCAAAAGCCTCCTTCTTGGGGTTGGCCTTCAGCTCCAAGATCTCCGCCTGGAGCGCGAGGGCCTCCAAGAGCGCGTCGATGTTGGTGCCCTTGAGCGCGGAGATGTTGACGAACATCGTCTCGCCGCCCCACTCCTCAGACACCAAGTTGTACTTGGTCAGCTCTTGCTTGATCCGCTCCGGGTCCACGCCGGGCTTGTCGAGCTTGTTGATGGCGACGATCAACGGCACGCCCGCCGCGCGCGCGTGGTTGATCGACTCCACGGTCTGGGGCATCACGCCGTCGTCGGCGGCGACCACCAAGACGATGAGGTCGGTGATCGAGGCGCCGCGCGCGCGCATGGCCGTGAAGGCCGCGTGGCCGGGGGTGTCGAGGAAGACAAGCTCATTGCCATCCTTGGCCTTCACCCGGTAAGCGGCGATGTGCTGGGTGATCCCGCCCGCCTCGCCCGCGGCGACCTGGGCGTTGCGGATGTGATCCAACAACGTCGTCTTGCCGTGATCGACGTGGCCCATGACCGTGACGATGGGCGAGCGCGGCAGCGCGTCGGGATCCTTCTCGATCTCCGCATCGCTCTGCGCGCTGGAGAGGACCTCGTCCTCGTCAAAGGCGACGTCCTTGATCTCGTACTCGTACTCGGTGGCCACGAGCGCGCAGGTCTCGGCGTCGATCTGCTGGTTGAGCGTACACATCACGCCCAGCTGGATGAGCTTGGCGAGGACCTCGTTGCCCTTGACGCTCATGGCCTTGGCCAGCTCGCCGACGCTGATCGTGCCGTCCACCCGCACCACGCGCTTGTGGGCGGCGGGGCGCGTCAGCTGGGTCTTGGCGCCCTTGCGCGAGGAGACGCGGCGCTTGCGGTTACGGCCTTGGGCGCCGTTGTAGATCTCATCGCGGCCCACCATTTGGCGGCGTGAGCGCTGGTTGGGGCGCTGAGGCCGCGCGGAGCGATCCGTGCTCGCCGCGCCAGGCGCGCCGCCGCCGCGCACTGGGCGACCCGTGCGGCGACGCCCCGCGTCCTTCT
>JAHJCH010000225.1 GCA_018813065.1 Myxococcota bacterium | reverse complement strand
CTCGCTGCCCGCCTCGCCGCCGCCCGCCTCACCGGCTTGACCGGCTTGACCGCCGCCCGCGCCCGCCGCCGCGTCCTGGGCGCCGCTGGTGTCATCGTCGTCGTCATCGCAGGCCCACGCCAGCGCGCCCAAGAGCAAAATTAAAAACGCACGCCGCATCTGCGCGCTCCCTCTTTGGTCATTCAGCCGCGTCAGCCTAATCGCAAACGCTCAGGGGCGCAAAGCGCGGCGTTTACGTCTCCGGTTCAGCCCTCGCGCGCCGCCTTGGCCTGGGCGGAGGCCGCCCGCTGCGCCGCCTTGCGCGCCTCCTTGGCCGCGCGAGCCGCCTCGCGCTTGAGCTGCTCCTCATTGTTTTGCTCTGTCGCCCGCTCCACGCGGGCCCAGGAGTCGCGCAGCCCCACCGTGCGGTTAAACACAGGCCGCCCCGGGGCGCTGTCGAGATCCACGGCGAAGTAACCCTGGCGCTCGAACTGCCAATGAGCGCCCCGCTCGGCCTCGGCTAAGGCGGGCTCCACGAAGCCCTGGATGATCTCCAGGCTGTCGGGGTTGAGGTTGCTCAAGAAGTCGGCGCCCTCGGGGAAGTCATAGGGATCTTCCTTGGCGAAGAGGCGATCGTAGAGCCTGATCTCGGCGGGCGCGGCGTGCGGCGCGGAGAGCCAGTGCAGCGTGCCGCGCACCTTGCGGCCATCGGGGGCCACGCCGCCCAAGGAGTCGGGGTCCCAGGTACACTTCAGCTCGATCAGGGCGCCCGCGTCGTCATAAACGGCCTCTTGGCAGGTGATGAGGCAGCCATAGCGCAGCCGCACCTCTTGGCCGGGCGCCAGGCGATGCCACTTACGCGGCGCCTCCTCCTTGTAGTCCTCGGCCTCGATATACAGCGTGCGCGTCAGCGGCACCTCCCGCGCCCCCAGCTCGGGGCGATCGGGGTGGAAGGGCGCCTTGATCCACTCCACGCGCCCCGGCTCCATGTTGGTGATCTCCACCTTGAGGGGGCGCAGCACGGCGAAGCCGCGCGGGCTGGCGTCGTTGAGGTCATCGCGGATGATCGACTCAAAGAGGGCGATGTCCGAGGTGCCGTTGCGCTTGGCGACGCCCACGCGCTCGGCGAAGGCGCGCACGGCGCTGGGGGGCACGCCCCGCCGCCGCAGCCCCGCCAAGGTCGGCATCCGTGGATCGTCCCAACCCCGGACGTGGCCCTCCTGCACCAGCCGCAGGAGCCAGCGCTTGCTCATCACCGTGTAGTTGATGCCCAGCCGCGCGAACTCGATCTGCCGGGGCCGATGCAGCTGGATGTCCAGCGCGTCGAGGAACCAGTCATAGAGTGGGCGGTGATCCTCAAACTCCAGCGAGCACAGGGAGTGCGTGATGCCCTCGATGGCGTCGCTGAGCCCATGAGCGAAGTCATACATGGGGTAGATGCACCACGCGTCGCCCGTGCGGTGATGGTGCGCGCGCCGAATCCGGTAGATCACCGGATCGCGCATGTTCATGTTGGGCGAGGCCATGTCGATCTTGGCCCGCAGCACCTTGGAGCCGTCCTCAAACTCACCGGCGCGCATCCGGGTAAACAGATCAAGGTTCTCCTCGACGCTGCGCTCACGATAGGGGCTGTCGATGCCGGTCTTGTAGAAGTTACCCCGGTTCTCGGCGATGGCCTCATCCTTCAGCTCACAGACATAGGCTAAGCCTTTGTGAATGAGCCGCACGGCGTAGTCATAGAGGCGCTCAAAGTAGTCTGAGGCAAAGTAAAGGCGGTCCTGCCAGTCATAGCCCAACCAGCGGATATCCGCCTGGATGGAGTCAACGTACTCCGTGTCCTCCTTGACGGGGTTGGTGTCATCAAAGCGCAGGTTGCACAGGCCATGATTCGCCAACGCCAGGCCAAAGTTGATGTGGATCGCCTTGGCGTGGCCGATATGAAGGTAGCCATTGGGCTCAGGGGGGAAGCGGGTGTGCAAGCGCCCCCCATTTTTGCCCGCAGCGCGCTCCTCGTCGATGATCTCTTGGATAAAATGCTTCGTCGTCTCGCTCATATTGAGCCCTCAGAGTGGGATGTTGCCGTGCTTCTTGGTGGGGTTGGTGTCCACCTTGTCTTTGAGCATCTCTAGGCTGGCGATGAGCTTAGCGCGGGTGACCGCAGGCTCAATGATCTCATCGACGAAGCCCAGCTCTGCGGCCCGATAGGGGTTGGCGAAGTCCTCGCGGTAGGCGCTGATCAGCTCCGCGCGCTTGCCCTCTTGGTCCTTGGCCCCCGCCAGCTCGCGGCGATAGATGATGTTGACGGCGCCCTCAGAGCCCATCACGGCGATCTCGGCGCTGGGCCAGGCGTAGTTGATGTCGGCGCGGATGTGCTTGCTGGCCATCACGTCATAGGCGCCGCCGTAGGCCTTGCGCGTGATGACGGTGATCTTGGGCACGGTGGCCTCGGCGTAGGCATAGAGGAGCTTGGCGCCGTGCTTGATGATGCCGCCCCACTCCTGGGCCGTGCCGGGCAAGAAGCCGGGGACATCGACGAAGGTGATCAGCGGGATGTTAAAGGCGTCGCAGAAGCGGACGAAGCGGGCGGCCTTGACGCTGGCGTCGATGTCGAGGCAGCCCGCGAGGGCCATCGGCTGATTGCCCACCACGCCCACGCTGCGACCGGCCAGGCGCGCGAAGCCGATGACGATGTTCTGCGCGTACTGGGGCTGCACCTCGAAGAAGTCGTTGTCATCGGCGACGCCCTCGATCACCGCGCGGATGTCATAGGGCTTGTTGGGGTTGTCGGGCACCAGCTCATTGAGCACCTCGACCCGGCGATCTGAGGGGTCCTCCGTGGGCGTGTAGGGCGGGTCCTCGGCGCGGTTGGAGGGCATAAAGGAGAGCAGCTGACGGGCCATCTCCAGCGCGGCGCGCTCATCCGGCGCGGTGAGGTGCGTCACGCCGCTCTTGGTGGCGTGGGCGCGGGCGCCGCCCAGCTCCTCCTGGCTGACCTCCTCATGGGTCACGGTCTTAATCACGTCGGGGCCGGTGATGAACATATAGCTCGTCTCCTCGGCCATGATCGTAAAGTCGGTGATGGCGGGGCTGTAGACCGCGCCGCCGGCGCAGGGGCCGAGGATAACGCTGATCTGAGGGACCACGCCGCTGGCGAGGGTGTTGCGCAGGAAGATGTCGGCGTAGCCCGCCAAGGAGGCGACGCCCTCCTGAATCCGCGCCCCGCCGCTGTCATTGAGGCCGACGACGGGGGCGCCGACCTTCATAGCCATGTCCATGATTTTACAGACCTTCTCCGCGTAGGCGGCGCTGAGCGAGCCGCCGTGGACGGTGAAGTCCTGGGAGAAGAGGAAGACCCGCCGCCCCTCGACGCGGGCGTGTCCGGTGATGACGCCATCGCCGGGGTAGACGCCCTCATCGGTGACGCGCGCGCCCCGCGCCGTCTTGAGCCGATCAAGCTCCTCAAAGGTGCCTGGATCGACGAAGGCCTCGATGCGCTCACGGGCGGTCATCTTGCCGCGCGCCCGTTGCCGGGCCATGCGCTGCTCGCCGCCGCCGGCCAGGGCGCGGGCGTTCATCTCCTCAAGGCGTTGGATCTGCGCTTTGCTCATCTCGTCTCCATTTTCTCTCTGGGGCGCTCAAGCCCCGCAGCGGCGCGCAGCAGCCCGGCGGCCTCCTCGGGGGCGATGGGGTTGATGGGCACGCCCACCTCCGCCAGCGGGTGAGCGCGCTGGAGGTGAGGCGTGATCTGGATAAAGAAGCGGAAGTAAGCGGCGGGGGCGTGGGCGCAGGGCAGATCCCGCAGCACGACCTGATAGCCCACGTCGCCGAGGACCGCCTCCAAGCGCCGCGCCGCGTCGATGAGCGCCTCGGCCAGCCCCTCCAGATCCCCGCGATCCAGCCGGGCGAAGCGATCGACGTTGCGCGTGGGCACGATCCAGACCTCGAAGGGGGCGCGGCTGGCGTAGGGGGCGAAGGTGACATAGCTCGCCTCGCGGATCACCCGCTGGCCGTCGGCGAGGGTGGCCTTGAGGATGTCCTCGAAGACATCGCGCCCCACCTCGCGGTGATAGCGGCGGGCGCCCTCGATGAGCCCCTTGACCTCCTCGGGGACGAAGGGCAGGGCGATGAGCTGGGCGTGGGCGTGGCGCGCGGTGACGCCCCAGCCTGAGCCCTCGATGCGTGAGAGCTGACAGACCTTGAGGCGATGATCCCGCGAGAGATCCAACATCCGCTCTTGATAGACCTCCAGCGCCTCGGTCAGCTGGGGCACGCCCAGCCCGCTGAGCCGGCTGTGCGCCTCGGGCGTGTCGAGGATGATCTCATGCGCGCCGACGCCGCGCATCATCGCATAGGGGCCGTGCTCCCTGGGGCTCAGATCCCCCTCGACGCGCAGGGCGGGCGAGCGATGCGGGATGACGCGCACGCGCCAGCCTTGCTGATTGGGGCCAGCGCCCTCACGGCGGGCGCGGATCTCATGGGGCGTGAGGTGCTCATTGCCCCCGCTGAGGGGATCGAGGGGGGCGGGGGGCGTCGGCGCGGGCTTGAGCGGGCGCAGCGCCCGCTCGGGGGCGATGATGACCCAGCGGTGGGTGATCGGATCTCGGCGCAGCTCAGACATCTCTTCTCATCCTCGACGCTCAGGGGCTCAGAATTCGAGGCAAACTAACCCAAAGAGGGGGCGGTTGAAACCGCTTTAGAGCGCGCGGCGTGTGTGGGCGGGGCGGGACCTAAAATGCCGCCCCGTCGGCGGCGACGCCGGGGGAGCTGGGCAGATCGCTGAGGTCGGTGTGGGGCACGAAGGGCACATCGGGGCGGCCATCATCGCGGCGGTTGAGGCTGACGCCCTCTTGGCTGCTGTAGTAGGCCGCCGCGTCCACCAAGGCGCCCTCGGCGTCCAACAGCGTCACGACATCATCGGCGTTATTGAGCGACAGCCGCCCCGTCAAGGCGGCGTGCGCGTTGTCCAGGCCGTGATCCCCGCGATCAAAGACCACCAGCGCCTCTCCGGGCGCCAAGATCGTGGCCCCGAAGGTGTGGCGAGCGGGATCGGTGACGTCGCCGAGCTGCCAACCGGAGAGATCCGCGGGCGCGTCACCGGCGTTGAACAGCTCGATGAACTCTTGACCGAGATCATCACCCGCCGGGTTGGGCAAAAGCTCATTGATGATC
Source organism: Myxococcota bacterium (assembly GCA_018813065.1). Classification (GTDB taxonomy): domain Bacteria; phylum Myxococcota_A; class Bradymonadia; order UBA7976; family UBA1532; genus JAHJCH01. The sequence goes on along the minus strand of JAHJCH010000225.1, from coordinate 2,676 downwards.
ACGCGGGGGCCGAGCTGCTCCAGGTCGGTGGGCTTGACCGGCCCCTCTGGATCATCGGGATCATCGGGCTCGATGGGCTTGGGCGCCGTGGCGGGCTCATCCCAGCCGCGCAGATCGACGCGCAGGCCGGGCGAGGACGGCGCCGGGGCCAGCTCATCATGATCGCGCAGCCCCGAGGCGGGCTGCCCGTCCACCGCGCGGTTCTTGGAGACGCCTGCGCGGGTCAAGCCATAGCCCGCCTCATCGTGCAGCGCGCCGCTGGGATCGAGGAGGCGCACCGTATCACCGGCGTTGCCGAGGTTCAGCCGCCCGGAGGAGGCGTTGATCGCGCTGGGGATCTGGCGGTGAACGCCGCTGTCAAAGACGACGATGACCTCGCCGGGCAGCAAGACCCCCTCGGCGAAGAGGTGACGGGTCGGCTCATAGCTATCACCGAGGCGCCAGCCCGTCAGATCGAGGGGGGCGTCGCTGACGTTGAGCAGCTCCACGAACTCCCCGCCGGTGTCATCCCCCTCGGGGTTGGGCATGATCTCATTGATCAAGAGCCGCGCCGTGGCGTGGGCCAGCCAAGGCGCGCCGCTGCGCTGGCGACCGGGCGAGCTGAAGCGCCCCTCCAGCGCGGGGTGGGCCTCAAACGGGCCAGCGCGGCCCCCCTCATCGACGCGGTTAAAGGACACACCGAGGCGGGCTTGGCGCAGGGTGACGCGATCAATGAGCCGACCCCAAGGATCGCTGAGGGCCACCTCATCGGCCTCCGCGTCGAGGCGCAGCCCGCGCGCGACATAGGCCCCGCCGGGGGGCAGCGTCACGCCGCGCAGTGTCTTGGGCGCGCCGAGGCGCGTGGCGATGATCCAGCCATCGAGATCGAGGGGGCGGTGCCCGGCGTTGATCAGCTCCACAAAGGCGCCCTCGGGATCATCGGGATCGGGGAGGGCCAGGATCTCGTTGATCCGCGCAGGCTGCACCCAGTCATCGCAGGGCGTCGGCTCACGCCCGCTAAAGCTCGGGTGCAGGACGGCCTCTTCCATCAGGGCGCAGAACTCATCGAGGAAGGGGGTGGCATAGGCGCGGCCGCGCAGAACCAGCAGATTTTCATCGTTATAGCGCGTTGCCGCGTTGGACCAGTTAAAAGAGCCCGCGATGACCACGGGCTCGGCCTCGCCGCCGTCGATGATCATAACCTTGTGATGAAGCTTGCCGCCCGCGAAGCCGCTGCGGTTGTCATTGCCATCGATATAGACGGGCACGCCCGCCTCGGCCAAGGTGTCATCGGCGCTATAGCCCTGCTCCGCTTGGCTCTCATCAAAGAGGCCCACGATCTGGACGCCCGCCCGGTGCATCCGCAGGAGATCGGCGCGGAGGTCTGTGTGGCTAAAGGAGAAGACCATAAAGAAAACACGGGCGCGGGCGCGGGACAGCTCACGGCGGACGATCTCGATGGGATCATCGGCGGGGGCGAAGTAGACCTCCACGCGGCCCTCGCCCGTCGCCGCGCCGCGCGCGGCGGAGAGGCGGGCCTTATCGCGCCCGAAGTCACCGGCGTAGAGCTGCTCGAACTCCTCGGCGTAGAGCGCGGCGATGGCCTCATCCTGGAGATGGATGAGGTGGTTATTGTTACGCTCCACGCCGTTATCGGAGAAGTTCATCGAGCCTGTCAGCACCGCGCGGTGATCAATGACGATGAACTTATTGTGCATGATGCGATCACCGGCGGGGCGCAGCGACAGGGCCAGGCCCGCGCCCTCCAGGCGGTGATAGCCCTCATCGATCAGCTCATCGCCGTCGCCGACGAAGCGCACCGAGACGCCCCGCGTGATCGCCGCCAGCAGCGCGTCGATGAAGGGGGCGCGGTTGAACTCATAGAGGCAGACATCGAGGCTGTAGCGCGCCGCGTTGAGGGCCTCGACGACGGCGGCCTCCCCGGCGAAGACCTCGCCCTCGCCTCGCGCGCTGCCTGGGCGGGTGAAGTGGATGGCGGCGCGCCCGCCGCCAGCGAGGGCCGGATCGCGGCTGCTCTCCCAGGCGCGGCTCACCCGCGCGCCCTTGGCCTCGAAGGCGGGGGCCTCCTCGGCTTCTTGACAGGCGAGGGCGGTCAGGGACAGCGCGAGGAGGAGGGGTAGGCGGGCGGTCTTCATGGGCGCTCCAAAGCCGAGGAGGTAACCTCCTGCACAGCCAGGGCTTTTGTCTAGCATTTTCGCGTGTGTAAAGAAACGGGCGGCGCTTTTTTAGGCCTATTGATCATTTCACGCTTGACGCGGGCTCATGGCGGTCTTCAACAGCGCCTGGGTCAACGCCTTGGTCTTTTTGCGCGCGGGCGGGGCGGGTGTGGCTATCTTAGGGGCGACGCACCCTCTAGGCGATTGACCATGCCCCTTCGCGCTCCTCCCCTGGCCCTGCTCCTCGGCCTCCTCGCCTGCTCCGATCCGCCGCGCGACGCGCTCTCGACGGAAGCGGGCCTGGGCCAACAAACACCTCAGAGAGACGCCGCCTCGGCGCCACCGAGGGTCTATGACGCCCTCATCCATGACGCCGCGCCGCTGATCTTGGACTGGGGCCTCCCCCCGGACATCGGGGGTGGGGGCAACCCGCCGCCGCCGGTGGACGCCTGGCGCCCGCCGCCGCCCATAGACGCAGGCTCGCCGCCGGTGGACGCCTGGCGCCCGCCGCCTCAAGACG
>JAHJCH010000224.1 GCA_018813065.1 Myxococcota bacterium | reverse complement strand
GAGCGTCAATTTAGAGGTCGGCGACCTCTGATTTCGAGGGTGAGCGTCAATTTAGAGGTCAGCGACCTCTAATTTCGAGGGTGAGTGCCAATTTAGAGGTCATCGACCTCTGATTTCGAGGGTGAGCGTCAATTTAGAGGTCGGCGACCTCTGATTTCGAGGGTGAGCGTCAATTTAGAGGTCGGCGACCTTTGATTTCGAGGGGGCGGCTAGCCCTTTTGCTTCTTGAGGTGATCGCGGGCCGCCTGGGCCTGCGCGCGCAGGGCCTTGTCCTTCTCCTTCTTCAAGTACGCCTCCAGACGCGACGCGCCGTCACGCTTGCCCAAGACACGCATCGCCTCGATGGCCGCCGCGCGGACGCTGACATCCTCATCCTCCAAGGCGGCGTTGATGTCATCCAGAGCCAAGGCCTCGCCCGTCTTGCCCAAGCCCGCCAAGGCCGCCTTGCGGATCACCACAGAGGGATCTTGGAGCAGCGCGGCGATCAGCTGCACACTCTTGGCGTCTTGGGTGATCAGCAGCCCGTCAATGGCCCGCAGCCGCACCTCCACATCAGACTCAAAGAGGCGCTCGCTGAAGAGCGCCAAGAGGGGCTTCTTCTTCTCCACCACCTCGCCCATCTTGACCAAGGCCGATGTCGCCGCCCGACGCACCTCGACCTCTTTGTGCCCAATGCGATCAATGATGGGCTGGAGGCCCTTGAGGTCTTGTAGATCCCCAAGCGCGCGGAGGCTGTTGGCTAAGAGCTGGGTGTCTTGGGTCTTGATGTAGCTCAAGAGCAAGGCGACGCTCTTATCGCCCTTGAGCTTGCCTAAGGCGCGCGCCACCGCGCGCTGCACGATGATCTCTTTGTCCTTGGCTAACTCATAGACCTGCTCACGCACGCTCTCATCGCCGACGCTCTCAAAGCTGCGGGCCGCCGCCGCGCGGATCTCAGCCTGCTTGGCCTGGGCGAGCGTCTCTAGGGCCTTGAGCGTGTCCTTCTTGGCGCGGCCACTCTTCTGATCCAGGACCATCTCGCCCAAGGTGGCGACGGCGGCCCGCTGTAAGACGCCCTGCTCCTTGCGGGCGCTCTTGAGCACAAAGTTGAGGTTCTGCTTGGCGTAGAGGCGGCGCAGCGCGTCCTCGATCTGCGCCCCAGACTCCGGGTTGTCCACGTCGGCCTCGCCCAGCGCGCTCAGCCCGCCCTTGTCCCCTCGACGCACCAGCGCCTCCGCCGCCGCGATCCGCGCCTCCGCCTTGGGGTGCTTGAGCCCCTCGCCCAGCGCGTCAAGGACGTCACGGCCCTTCTCATCGGCGAGCGCCTCAGCGGCCGCCACGGCGTCGGCGACGGGGCCACGGACCACCAGGTAGGTCAACGCCAGCCGCCGCGCCTTGGCGTCCTTGCCCGCCACGAAGGCGCGGGCGATGTCCACCTTGACCTCCGCCGACTGATCACCGCCGCGTAAGGCTTGCAGCAACGGCGCGTCCTCCTTGCGCTTGATCAAGCTGGCGATGACCGCCGCGCGCACCTCGGCGTTGGGGTGGCTGAGCCGCTCAAGCAGGTGGTCCTTGGCTTCTTTCTCTTTGCTCTCGCCCAGGGCCTTGGCCGCCTCGGCGACGGTCTTGGGGTCCTCGCTGCGCAGGGCGTGGAACTGGGCGGCGACGGCGAAGGTGGGGTCCTTGGAGCGGCTCAGCAGCACCGCCGCCTTATCGCGCAGGCCCGCCTCGCTGTCCTTGTCCATGATCTGGCGGATCGCGGCGTTGGTCTTGGCCTCGTCGAGCCCGTCGAGGCCCTCCAAGGCCGCCTGACGCAGCGCGGGGTTGGCCGAGCGCAGGACCGGCAGGAGCTTGTCGCTCAGCTCAGGGCGCTTGAGGTGCTTGGCGGCGGCGATCACCGCGATGGCCGATCTCTCTTGTCCTTGATCCAGGATCGCCCACAGCGCGTCGATCAGCTTAGGCTCACCGGCCTTCAGCCCTGCGCGCAGGCCCTCAGCGGTCATCAGCCCCCCGCCAGGCAGCCGCAAGAGCACCCCCTCCAGGCCATCGGGGGGCAGCCCCTCCCAGGCATCCAAGGCCAGCTGGAAGGCGGGGAAGCTGACGTCTTGGCGGGTCCAGCCCTGCTCGGCGACCTTGGGGAAGATCACCCGCGAGGCGCCCACCTCGGTGAAGCTGTAGACCACCTCCGCCATGACAATCGGGTGATACTGGCGCTTCTGCTCGTCGAGGTAGACCCAGACCTTGCCGGTCTGGGCCGAGTCGGGCTTGAAGGCGACCTTGGTGGCGCCATAGGTGCTCTTCTTGGCCGACTTCAGCGCCGACAGCGTCGCCTTGAGGCGGCCCTCGAAGTCCTCCTCCTTGAGGGCGATGGGCTTGGGGATGAGCACATAGCGCGGCTGATCGCCCCGCGACCACTTGGCGTAGTCATAGAGCACCGTATGAAGCGTGGCGTCATCCTTCTTGGGGGGCGCGGCGAGGGCCAGGGGGCCGACGAGCAGCACGGCGAGGAGCGATGTTAGGAATTTCACGATAGACACCCGATGGGAGGCAGCGCAGAGTTTCGCGGACGCCGCATTCTAAGGCCTGAGCGAGGGGGGAGCAATCGCGTGAGCGTCAAGGAGATCAAGGAGGCGTCGCCTTGGCGCGGGCGACGCGCGCGCGTTGGGCCGCTGTGGCTTGGCCTGCTGGCCTGGGCCTGCGCCGCGCCGCCCTCCACCGCGCCGCCCTCCACGCG
>JAHJCH010000223.1 GCA_018813065.1 Myxococcota bacterium | reverse complement strand
CTTGGTCTTGGAGCGACTTGACCGACTGATAGCTGATGAGGCGGTTGGCTTGACCGACGCGCAGCAGATAGCCATCGGGGAGGCGGTCGATCAGGCGCCCCTCGACGACGCTGTCATCGTCGAGGGTGATCGTCACCTGCTTGGCCTCGGCGAGGGCGGTCAGGCTGAAGAAGAGGGTGATGATCCAGAGAGCCGCGCGCATCGTATTTTCCCTTATGAGGCCCAGTTCATTCATATCTGGAGGCGTAGATCAAGGGTTTCGCGAGGCGGGCCGCCGAGCAAGATGAAGGCCACAAGGCGGGTGAGGCGGCGCAAGGGGGGTGTGGCCGTGGGTTATGCCTGCGCGCGTCACCGTCGGTTCACGCCGCTCTAAACAAAGGGGCATGTGCCCGTTGAGCATGTGCCCGTAGAGCAGCCCCCGCCGCTCTCCGTCGCGCCGCCGCCCCCAGCGGCGTTGCGCACGGCGAAAGCCGTAAAGCGCTTTTGTAAGCTCTGGCTGCCACACTTGGGGCAGGCGGGCACGGTGGAGCTTTGGATGAAAGCCTCGAAGGGGTGATCGCACTCTTTGCAGGTGTAGCGGAAGAGGGGCATGGGCGCTCCAAAGGTGGACGATGTTTACGGCGCTAGAGCCATCAACCCTCTGGAGCGTGACGCGCCTTTTTTTCTCGCTCAAGCGTAAGGCTTCTAAAGATATTGAGTGTATTTATTTCACATACTTGAGTGACAAATTGAAATATATGTCAATGATAATCAATCTGATTGTCTGATTCTATGATTTTTTCGAGGGATCTAAAGTAGAAATAAATGATCAGATCATATGTGTCTTCTTCGAGCGCGAGCAAATCATCTTTTATATCTTGGATTTCTGTGAATGGCGAGATGCGTCTGAGCGCTTTATGGGCCGCGAGGAGTCGTTCTTCTCTTAAGAGGCCATTGCCGATCTTTTTAAAGGCCCGACGGATCGCTCGATTAGAGAAGAGGGGATGGTATCCGCTCTTGCCTAATTCGATCAGTGCTCGGGGGAGTCCCCCCACAGATTCTGGTGTCTCAAGCCTCACGATTTTCCCCCTTTGAGCGCGTTTCACCCTACTGACTTGCCTCAAGAGTTTCAAATCAGAGCGTGATTTAGCACGGGAAGGCGGGCTAGAGGCTGAGGAGATCGTCCATCCCGTAGATCCCCACGGGGCGCTGATGGAGCCACGCGGCGGCCCGCAGCGCGCCCTCGGCGAAGAGGCCACGATCGCTGGCGCGGTGCGTCAGCTCCAGGCGCTCCGCCTCGCCAAAGAAGTAAACCGTGTGCTCGCCAATCACCCGCCCCCCCCGCGCCGCACAGACGCCGATCTCGCCGGGGCGACGCGCGGCGGCTTGGCCCTCCCGCCCCAGCGCCCGCGCCGAGGGCCACGCCCGCCCCGCCCCCTCAGCGACGGCTTGGCCCAGGCTGAGGGCCGTGCCGCTGGGGGCGTCTACCTTGTCCTTGTGGTGGATCTCAAAGATCTCAGCGTCAAACTCTGGCCCGAGGGCCTGGGCCGCCCGACGCGCCAGGTGGTTGAGCACGGCGACGCCGACGCTGAAGTTGGTGGCGATAAAGACCGGCGCGCGCGCGGCGTAGGCCAAGATCGCCGCCTGTTGGGCCTCATCTCGCCCCGTCACGCCCGTCACCAGCGGCCTCGGCGCCCCGCTTAGGCGCGCCAACAGGGTCGTCGTCCCCGCCGGTAAGGAGAAGTCGATCACCACATCGCAGCCCTCAAAGCTCCGCTCCGGCGCGGTGTGGGCGTCGATGGCCTCCGCGAGCCGATAGGCGGGGCGCTGGGCCAACCGCGCGATGATCTCTCGCCCCATCCGCCCCTCCGCGCCGAAGAGGCCCAGCCGCAGCGGCGCGCTCATCGGCCCTCGCCGTCGCTCAAGCGGAGATCGTTGAGGCGGGCGCGCGTGGAGGTCATCAGCGGCGCCAACGGTGGGCGCATGGCCTCGCTGAAGCCCAGCCGCGCGGCGAGCAGGGCCTTGACCGGCCCCGGGCTCGTCTCCCAGAACATGGCCCGGAAGATCGGCAAGAGCGCGGCGTGCCTGGCCCGCGCGCCCGCCCAGTCGCCCGCCTCAAAGGCCCGCCACAGCGCCACCATCGCGCCTGGCAGCAGGTTGCTCGTCACCGAGACGACGCCGCGCCCCCCCACCGCCCACATCGGCAGCGCGGTGCCATCATCGCCCGACAGCAAGGTGAGGCGATCGCCGCAGGTGGCGGCGATCTCCGCCGCGAGCTGCATGTCCGCCGTCGCCTCCTTGATCGCCACGATGGGGGGCAGATCGGCGAGGCGCTGGATCGTCTCCAGCGTGAAGCTCACCGAGGTGCGCCCCGGCACGTTGTAGAGCATCAACGGCCAGCCCTCGCCCGCCTCGGCGATCAAGGCGGCGTGGAGGTAGAGGCCCTCCTGCGTGGGCTTGTTGTAGTAGGGCGTGATCACCAGCCCGCCGTCCGCGCCGACACGCCGGGCGCCCTCCAGCAGCCGGATGCTCTGGGCGGTGTCGTTGGTGCCCACGCCCGCGATGATCTTGCAGGCGCCGCGCGCTTGATCAACCCCCCACTCAAAGAGCCGCAGCTTCTCCGCCTCGCTGAGCGTCGCTGACTCCCCGGTTGTGCCAGAGATGACCAGCCCGTCGATCCCCGCGTCGATCTGATCGTCGATGATCCGCCGCCACGCGGCCTCGTCGAGCTGGTTGTCCTGCGTAAATGGGGTCACGAGGGCTGTGTAGATCCCCTCAAACATGGCGCGCCTCCTCTTGAGCTTGTGCGTCCGCGGCGGAATCTTAACGAGCCGATATTCCGATTGACAGGCTTGGGGACGCTCACTACGGTGCGCGGACTGTGGCGAGCCCCGAGGGGGCGGCGCGAGGCGTGCTGGCCTGCCGTCCTCCCTATTCGATCCTCCACGGGCGGCGGCCTGTAACGGGTAGACGCCGCGCCCTCAGGTTGGCCGCTCCTCTCTCTCGCCGCCTCGCAGAATGAGGAGGCGCTATGCCTGCCAAGATCACCGAAGCCTTCGTCGCGGCGCTGCCCAAGACCGATCTACACGTTCACCTCGACGGCTCCCTGCGCATTAAGACGCTGATTGAGCTGGCCCGAGAGTACAACGTCAAGATGCCGAGCTACACCGAGGAGGGCTTGCGTGAGCTGGTCTTTAAAGATCGCTACGCGAACCTCGCCGAGTACCTCCACGGCTTCGCTTATACCGTCAAGGTTCTTCAAACTGAGGTGGCGCTGGAGCGGACCTCATATGAGCTGGCCGTCGATAACTATGAGGAGGGCGTGCGTTACTTGGAGGTGCGCTTCGCGCCTCAGCTTCACATTCATGATCATATGAACGCCATCATGGTCATGAAGGCGGTCAATCGCGGCCTTCAGCGGGCTCAGAATGAGTACAATAGCCGCCCCGCGGTCAGAGAGGGGCGCGAGCCCGCTTATGGCTATGGGATCATCGTCTGCGCGATGCGGATGTTCCGCGCCAACTTCAGCGAGTACTTCGCCACCCTGATCCAAGGCCATCAGTTCACGCCCGATAAGGAGCTGTACGCCGCAGCCTCCTTGGAGTTGGCCCGCGCGGCGGTCATCGCCCGCGATGAGTACGGCTTGCCCATCGTCGGCTTTGATCTGGCGGGCGAGGAGGCGGGTTACCCCGCCGGGGATCACGCGGCCGCTTATCATCACGTTCACCAGAACTTTATGAAGAAGACGGTCCACGCCGGTGAGGCCTATGGCCCCGAGAGCATCTTCCAGGCGATCACCTCGCTCCACGCTGATCGCATCGGCCACGGGACCTATCTGTTGGAGCCCGACGCCATCACCGATCCCGACATCTCTGATCCTGAGCGCTACGTCCGCAGCCTCGGTCAATACATCGCGGATCGGCGGATCACCCTGGAGGTTTGTCTCACGAGCAACCTCCAGACGAACCCCAAGATGAAGACGCTGGCCGATCACACCTTGTCGCGGCTGCGTGAGCACCGCCTCTCCACCACGATCTGCACCGATAACCGCACGATCAGCAACACCACCGTGACCAAAGAGCTGATGTTGGCGGTGGAGCACCTCAAGCTCGATCACGGAGATCTGAAGTCGATCCTGGTCTATGGCTTTAAGCGCAGCTTCATGCCGGGGACGTACCTGGAGAAGCGGCGCTATGTGCGCCAGATTATTGATTTTTATGAGAGCGTCGAGGCCCGCTTCTTCGGGGCGGATCAGCAGGGGCAGTCGTAGTCATTGATCTTGACGCCCTCGCGGATCTCATAGACGCCTCGGAGGGGTCGAGAGAGCCGCTCGTGCTCTAAGAAGAACAGCTCGCCGTCGATCTTGATGAGCCCCTTGGGGGTGAAGAGATCCCCCGGGTGCTTGGGATCGGAGATCAGGCGCTGGTCGCGCCATAGCCCCCACAGCCGCTCGCCGAAGTCCCCGCAGCCCGCCCCCGCGCTGACGCTGACGGCGGTGAAGGCCTCGCCGCCCAGCTGGTAGCGCGTCGCGCTGAGGTCGTTGCGGTTGTATATGTCCCACTTCTTCGCCCCGCCCTTGTGCCCCTCCTCCGCCTTAAAGCGCTTGAAGTCCGCTTGGCGGAGACGCCAGCCCTCTAAGGCGCGCAGGGCCTTGAGCGCGGCGTCGGCCTCGGGGCCGCTGAGGGGCTGGGCGGAGGCGAAGATCACCGGGGGGCGCTTGGCCTCACGGAACCAATGAGCGCCTGTGCAGCTGCCCTCATCCTCGATGGTGTAGGCCAGGAAGCCATCGGAGGTGTCCGCCTGCTCCATCAGCTCTTCGATGATCTGCGGCTCGGTGTAGCGCTCGCTCCAGGCTTGGACTTGGCCGAAGTGCGGCTGAAACTTGACGAGGCGCTGCGGGGCCTTGAGCGTGGCGCGGCACAAACGCCCATCCTCGCCGTAGAGATCCACGGCCTTGCCCCGCAGATCGCCCTCCGCTTGGGGCTGGAGCGGGCAGCGGGCCTCGGCGGGGCTGCGGCTGATGAGCTTGGGCGCGCTGGCGCAGGCGCCCTTGATCCCGCGCTTGAAGATCAACAGCGGCTCGCCGCCAGACTCAACGACGAAGCCCCAACGCAGCGGATCGATCGGCGCCTCCGCCGCGTCGGCCAAGACCTCTGAGTCCACCATCTCCTCCCGCGCGATGCGCGCTTGGCCGCCCTCCAAGACCAAGAACAGCAGCTTGGTGCCGCGATCCTTGTAGCGCTTGGAGGCCCAGGTCTGGACAAAGCTCAGGCGCGCCGTCGCCCCGCTCAGCCGCGCCGTGACATCCTCGACCTCGACGGTGAACTTCCCCTTGAACATGGCGCCGCGATCCTTGAGCCAGCCCGCGCGGGCGTAGCGCTTGACCCGCCGCCCGGCGCGCTTGACCCCTGAGAACTTCTGCGCATAGAGGGCGCTGTAGGCGGCGAAGTCGCCTTCATTTTGAGCCTTGAGCCAGGCGGCGAGGAGGGCGTCTGCGTCCGCGCGTTGCAGCTGCGCGGCGCCGAGCATCGGCCAACAGATCACGAGCGCGAGGATGAGCCTCATATGGGCGCCTCCGGGTCTTGGTGGGTGCGTGGCGACACTCTATCGAAGGCTCTGAGGGGCGGCGAGCGTGTTTTCAGGCCGTGGCCGCGTCGCCTCACAAACGGTCGATTGTTTATCGCCCCTGGGGTTGTTAGGATGGCCTCCTCCCGCCTCCTATCGGGCGTTAACACGAGGAGCTGATCCAACCGCATGAAGTTCAGATGCGAGAAGTGCAACACCCGATACACCATCGCGGATGAGAAGGTGCACCGAAAGGTGCTCAAGATTCGCTGTAAAAACTGTGAGCACACCATCGTTGTCCGCGATCCGAAGATGAACGCGAGCAAAAGCGAGGTGGGGCCGCGCATCGCTGAGCCGTTGGATCTGCGCGGGCTCTCTCGCCCCCCCGAGGTGGAGTGGCACTACGCGCGCGAGGGGGCCTCCGTCGGCCCGATGCCCTTTGAGCGGCTGCGCGATCTCATCAAGGCCGGCGAGCTTGAGGCGGATGATGTCCTGTGGAATGAGCACCTCGGCGACTGGACCTGCCTCTCAGACCTGCCCGATCTTTTTCAGTTTATGCCACACGCCGAGGTCGATGAGGCCGACACGAACGCGCTGCCCAGCGTCGGCGACCGGCCCGCCCTGCGTGATGAGCGCGCGGGGCCGCGCCGCCCCCTGCTCGCCTCGCCCCAGCCCCCCGCCCCCATCGAGGAGGATGAGACGCTGCTTCAGCCGCTCTTCCCCCTCGATCCCAATATGCTCTCCGCGCGCTTGGCGCCCCAGCAGGCGACGCCCCAGCCCAAGGCGGCGCCCGTCTTTGAGCTCAACAAGCCCAGCGCGCGCGCCGCGCCCCCGTCACAGCCCAGCGCCCCGCCCTTGGCGTTGGAGCCCCAAGACTCTGAGCTGCCGCTGATCTTCCCCGACGAGGAGGGCGAGAGCCTCGACGCGCTGCCGGGCTTTGAGTCTCTAGAGGCGCTGCGCGATGAGAGCGTGGAGATGCCGGGCTTTGAGGCCCTCAAGGCGCCCACCGCCGATCCTCATGGCCTGGATCTTCCGCACTACAGCCCCGCCTCTCGCAGCCTCGGCAAGCACTTCGTCCTGGGCTTCTTCGCCTTGCTCTTGTTGGGCGGCGGCGTCGCCTTGGGCATCAAGCTGGCCCCAGGGCAGGCGACGCCGATCCCGGACGCTGAGATCGCCGCCCCGGCGCCGCAGGACGCCGCGCCGCAGGACGCCGCGCCGCAGGACGCGGGGCTCGCCGACGCCGCCTCAACCCCAGATGCGCAGGTGAGCAAGAAGCGCGGCCCACGTCGCCCCCGCCCGATCAAGGACGGGGCGCCCGACAACGCCACGGCCAAGCCCGAGCGCCCCAGCCGCTTCAGCGCCCTGGATCGCGGCAAGAAGCCCACGGTGGATGTCACGGCCCTGGGCGGGAGCAAGGGCGCCGAGGCGCTCCCCGACGCGCTCACCCAGCAGCAGATCATGCGGGTCATCCGTGGCTCTCAGCGCGGCATCCGCGCCTGCTATGAGCGCCAGCTCAAGCGCGATGACTCGATCCGCAGCACCCGCACCACCCTGCGCTTTAAGATCAAGCCCGACGGGGAGACGACCCAGATCAAGCTCAGCAAGGCGCTGAGCGGCAGCGTGCTTGAGCAGTGCTTGACGGGGCTGGTGGGGCGCTGGCGCTTCCCCGCCTTTGACGGCGAGCCCCAGGCCGTCGAGTACCCCATCATCTTCCAAGCCTCGCCATGAGCCCCCCGTGGCCGCGCGGCGATCACAACACGCCATCTTGCCTAAGACAGCAGGTCTGAGACGGAGCACTCAATGAAGAAGCTTGGCCTCTTCTCTTTCGCCGTCCTCGTCGGCGTCGCCTACTGGTACTTCATGGTGACGCCCCCGCATGGCGGCGCGCCTCAGCTCAGCCGTGGGCTGCGCGCCACCATGACCGCCGGCGCCCTCGGCCTAGAGCAGATCCACGCCCGCCTAGAGGCCCTCGACGGCCTCCTCAAAGCGCTGCCGCCTGATCTCCGCGCGGATCTGCCGCCCGATCTCAGCGTCGAGGCTCTCCAAGCCCGCTTGGGCTTTGATCCCACCGACCTTGAGGCCTGGCGCGCGGCGGGCGTTGATCCCGCCGTGGGCGTGAGCGTGGGCTTTGACGCCGCCCTCCACCAAGGGGGCCGCGCCGCGCCGGTGATCTTGCTGGCCGTCACCGACGCTGAGGCCGCGCTGAGCACGCTGAGCGAGGCCAGCAAGCGGCCGATCAAGCGCGGCGATCAGGTCGGCGACAGCGCGCTCATCACCCTGGGGGAGCGCCGGATCTTGATGGGGCCGCGCGGCGATCTCACCGCCCTCTACCCGCTGCGTACTGCCACGGATCTCAAGGCCGCCCATGAGGCGTTCAACGCCTTCCTCAAGGATGAAGGTGAGCCCCTCTCTGGCTACGGCTTCTTTAAGCGCGCGCTGGCGGAGCGCGCCGATGAGGGGCTGTGGATCTACCTCAATGGCTGGGCCGCCGTGAAGCTGGCGGAGGCCATCAAGGGCGAGACGCTCAACGATGACGTCAAGTTCTACGCCGAGCGCTTCCCCGCCGTGGCGCTCCATGAGGGCGGGGCGCGCCTTCTGGCCGACGCGGCGGCGCTCAAGGCCCTCCGTGAGCTGTTCTCACCGCCCGCGCCGCCGCCCAAGCTCTCGCGCTTCTTGCCCAATGAGGGCGGCGCGGCGCTGCGGCTCACGCTCAACCTCAGGCAGATGTTCAGCGGCCTCGCCGCGCTGTTCCCCCCCTCCATGGAGGTTGAGAAGGGCCAATTCCTCTTCGGGGTCAACATGCTGCCGGTGATGCTCGGCGTCTCCTTTGAGGATCTCGAAGCGGCCTTCACGGGGCACCTCGCCCTCGCCGCGCCGCTGCCTCAGATCAAGGACGGCGAGCTGGCGCCGCTCAACCCCGATGAGGTGCTCCTCCTGCTCGGCGCCGGGGAGCCCACCAAGGCCGACGCGGTGATCAAGGCGCTGATGGAGCAGGCCAAGTCCAAGCTCCCGCCAGGCGCCGTTGAGGCGGTCCAGATCAAAGGCCACGCGGGCCACCGCGTCCGGCTCGGGGGGGAGTCGGCGATCATCATCCGCGAAGGGGACGTCTTCCTCTTGGCGCGCCAGGAGGCCAGGATCGTCGCCGCGCTCAGCCAAGATGAGCCGCTGCGTGGCCCTGGCGCCGCGCTGATCGATGGCGACGCCATCTTGGCGTTGACCCTGGACACACCCACGCTGATCAAACGCCTCAGCGCGCAGCCGGGCAGCGCCGCCCTGCTCAAGCGTTACGCCGAGGCGGGCGCGCTGACGCTCAGCATCAAGCTCGATGAGCAGGGCGTGGAGATGAGGAGTGGGGATCTCAACGCCTTGATGGCCCTCCTCAGCGGCGTCGGCGTGCCGATGTACCTCGATGGTCAGGCATCAGAGAGGCGCCGTCAGGCAGAGTCTCGGCTGTATCGCATCGCCAACAGCGCAAAGTTTTACTATAACAACCCTAAAACAAGCGAAGACGGCCAAATTCTACCTCAAAAATTCCCACCAAGCGTGGGTCCAAGCCCCGCAAAGCGCTGCGTAGAGGGGCGCGCTTTGGCTCAGCCTGATCCCACGCTGTGGACCTCCGAGGGCTGGACAACGCTTGACTTCAAGGTCAAGGCGCCCAGCCTCTTTCAATACAGCTTCACCTCAAGCGGCGAGGGCGCCGAGGCGCGCTTTACGGCCCGCGCGGTGTCTGAGCCGCGCTGTGATGGTCACGCCTCGGCGCTGGAGATCAGCGGCCACATCGACGCCAACGGCCATGTCCAGATCAGCGCGCCCACCGTCGCTCGCCTGCCCTAAAAGACCCAAAAATCAACCTCCGCGCGCCCCACGCCGAATCTTGGTAGTCTCGTCGCGGAGGTGGTATGCGAGCGTTGTTTATCTTTCTGGCGTTGTTCTTCACCAGCACGCCCGCCGTCGGCTGGGAGCAGGCGTGTTTACCTGGGCAGTCCAGCTTAGCCTTAGCGATGGACGTAGACGCGATGGGCGTCATCCATTGGGCGCGGGTGGGGCGCCTCGACGGCGCGCTCTACTACGGCACCTGGGCGCCGGGCGGGGTGATGAGCGAGGCGATCATCGCCGAGAACATCAGCCGCTCCTCCAACTTTGAGGTGCGCCACCTCGGGATCATCACCCACAGCCAAGGCGTGGATGTCTGCTTCCCCAACGCCCTCGCCAGCCGCGTGGAGGTCGCCTCCCTGCGCAGCGGCAGCTGGGCGCGGGTGGTGGTGGAGTCGGGGATCGTCTCCAAGGGCTGCGATCTGGCCTTTGATGGGGCGACGCTCAACATCGCCTACGCCGCCGACGGCGTGCTGCGGCTGGCCTACCGCGACGGCGGCTGGCACGCGCAGACCATCGACGCCACCGAGGAGCCCGTCGGCGAGATGCCCGATCTGGCCGTGACCCCCCTGGGCTTGGCCGTGGCCCACCGGGCGGGCGGCGACGCGCTGCGCTTAACCTGGTGGGATGGCGCAAGCTGGCTCAGCGAGACGCCCCCGCACAGCTTGAGCAACACTGGGCATGAGCCGGCGCTGATCCTCGACGGCGATCAGGTGTCGGTCTACCACGCCGTCGCCGCCAGCACGCTCAATGTCACCTCGGATGTCTTCGTCTTAGAGACACGCGGCCCGCTCGGCGGCCCGTACGTCACCGATCAGATCCTCGCCAACAACCTCGGCGGCGCCCTCGACGCCGCCCGCGCCGGGGATCGCCTTGATCTGATCACCCGCCAGCTCTCACGCAGCGCCCTCTTCGGCTCCAGCGACGGGCTGCTGATCTACACCAACGACCTCATGACCCCCGAGTACTTCTTCAGCAACGGCTCCGGGGACCAGCGGATCCTCGTCCGCGCCGCCCGCGTCGCCCACGGCCCCTTTGATCTGCCGGTCTTCGCCAGCATCGAGGATCGCAGCGCCTACCTCGGCCAGCCCTCCCAGAGCGTCACCTGCCTGTGGCGGCCCGAGGACGGGGATCAAGACGGGCTGCCCGATGAGGCCGAGGCGTCGCTGGGCACGGACCCTGATGATCAAGACACCGACGGCGATGGCCGCACCGACGGCGAGGAGGTGCTCATCGACGGCACCGATCCGCTCAACCCGCCGGCCTGCATCCCCGTGGCGGAGGTGTGCAACAACCTCGACGATGACTGCGATGGGCGGATCGACGATGACCTTACGCGGCCCTGCTACAACGGCCCGGCGGGCACGCGCGGGGTGGGCCGCTGTGAGGACGGCGCCCAGAGCTGCGTGGCGGGCGCGTGGTGGGCCTGCGCAGGCGCGGTGCTGCCCACGGCGGAGATCTGCAACGGCGTGGATGATGACTGCGACGGCCAGACCGACGAGGGGATCGCCGAGGTCGGCGGCGACTGCGTGGGCGTGGGCGTGGGGCGCTGCGGCCTGGGCGCCTTGGTCTGCACCGCCGACGGCGCGGGCCTGGAGTGTCTCCTGTTCAGCCCCCGCGCCGAGATCTGCGATGGGATCGACGATGACTGCGACGGCCAAACCGACGAGGGCGAGCAGAGCTGCGGCGTAGGCGCCTGCGCGCGCACCGCCCCGCGCTGCCTTGACGGCGCCGACGCGCCCTGCGTCCCCGGCGCGCCTGCGGCCAACGACGCCACCTGCGATGGGATCGACGATGACTGCGACGGCTTCACCGATGAGAACGCCGTCCCGCGCCCCATCAGCTGCGGCGTGGGCGCTTGCCGCGCGACGGGCCAGCGGGCGTGCAGCCACGGCGCCTGGGTGGACACCTGCACCCCCGCCGCGCCGCTGGCGGCCAACGATGTCACCTGCGACGGCGTGGACGATGACTGCGACGGCCAGATCGACGAGGACGCCGCCCCTCAAGCCACGGCCTGCGGCGTGGGCGCCTGCGCGGCGACGGGGCAGCGGCGCTGCTTGGGCGGCGCTTGGGTCGATGACTGCCTGCCCGGCGCGCCCCTGGCCGCCCGCGACCTCACCTGTGACGGGATCGACGATGACTGCGACGGCCAAGCGGATGAGGAGACGACGCCCCAGCCGCTGAGCTGCGGCGTGGGCGCCTGCGCGGCGGTGGGGGAGCGCCGCTGCTGGCAAGGGGGCTGGGTGGAGCTGTGCGAGCCGGGCTTGCCGGCCTTAGAGGATCGCAGCTGCGACGGGATCGACGACAACTGCGACGGCCAGGTCGATGAGGGCTTCTTGCCACGCGCCACGGCCTGCGGTGTGGGCGCCTGCGCGGCGCTGGGGCAGCTGCGCTGCGTGGCGGGGGTGGCCGTCGATGACTGCGCGCCGGGCGCGCCGACCGGCTTGGACGAGGACTGCGATGGCGTGGACGATGACTGCGATGGCGCCACCGATGAGGGCTTTATCGGCGCGCCGATCAGCTGCGGCGAGGGCGAGTGTTTTTTGGCCACGACCACGCGCTGCGTCGGCGGCATCCTCGACGCGCGCTGTACGCCGCTGCCCCCCCCCAGCGCCATCGATGAGCGCTGCGACGGGCTGGATGAGGACTGCGACGGCCAGATCGACGAGGAGGTTGTCGCCTCACCGATCAGCTGCGGCGTGGGCGCCTGCCGCGCCCTCGGCGCGCGGCGCTGCGAGGCGGGCGCCTGGGTCGAGGCGTGTCAACCCGGCGTCGCCGCCGCCGATGACGCCACCTGTGACGGCGTGGACGATGACTGCGATGGCCTCATCG
>JAHJCH010000222.1 GCA_018813065.1 Myxococcota bacterium | reverse complement strand
TCGCGAAGAGATCCCAACTCTGTTTTTTGGCGTTAGATAAAAAAAAAGCCCCCGAATCATCGGGGGCTTTTGAGCGGAGCGGGACACGGGACTCGAACCCGCGACTTTCAGCTTGGGAAGCTAACACTCTACCAACTGAGTTAGTCCCGCGCTCTCGGCTGGGAAAAATAGCCGCAGCTCATATCAAGGTCAAGCTCTTTCTTCAGCGCCCTCGCTTTTTTTTAGTTAAAGCCCCCACACTCAATCGCCTCGCTCAGCTCTACGTCGATCTGACGATGATGCCCCTCCGCGTCACCCGCGATCTGAAGCGGCACCTCGCCGCCATCTAAGACCTCCACTCGACAACCCGAGAGCTGGAAGTCAAAGGCCTCCTCAAAGCGCCCCGTTCGCCACGTCGTGGGGAAGGATTTCACCGCCTTGAGCAGGCTGCTGTCGATGCAACGGAGGTGGAACATCCCCGGCGTCTTGGCCGCGAAGGGCATGATGTTGAACTTGAAGCCGTAGTAAGGCGTGGTGCCAAAGCAAACCAGCTTGCTGTAGCCCTCGTAGACCACCGCGCCTGGCGCGTAGCGCTCTAAAATTCGACCATCCGCGCTTAAACGACGGCCAATCCCACCCGTGTTCGTGATGCGAATCTTCCACCGAGGGCGCTTGATGAGCAGCTCAGGCACCGTGCGGCCCAACGCAGAGAGGACATAGCCCACGCTGCTTTGGAGGAACCAACGGAAGATCCGAAAACGGTTGGAGAATTTTTTAATCTCTTGGTAGCGATCCAAGATAAACGCGTCCCAACCAAACCCCGCGAACGTCGCTCGACGTTGGCCGTTGACCCTTAAGAGATCGACGCTCTTGGGCTCGGCTTGGTCAAGCTCAGCCAGATCCGTCAGGTAGTCCCTCGCGCCAAGGTGGTCGGCGATGCCGTTGCCCGTGCCCAGCTTGAGGATCACAAACCTCGGCGTCTCCACGCCCGTCTCAATCGCACGGTTGAGCACCGCGTCGATCGTGTTGACGATCGTGCCATCTCCTCCGCCCGTGACCACCGTGGAGTAGCCTAAATCGACGATCCGACGCGTGATGAACGCCGCCTGGTCTAATGTCTCCGTGAAGAAGATATCCGCTTGCGGCGCCGCCGCCTTGACGCGCTCCTTGACCCCCTGGTTGACCCGCTTGGCGTTGGCGTTGAGGATCACCGCGGTTCGACCCTCTCTGGGTCGCTGCGCCTCTTGTATGGCCTTGCGCTTGAGCATCTTTTTTCCCCGTAGAGCTTGATGAGCCGCGCTCTCAGCGAAAATGATGCCAACATGTCAATCGGGAGAAATCACCGCGCTTCAAGGCAACGGCGCGTCGGGGTGCGTAGGGGGCTTCCCTACACCGTATCGTGAGGGTTGCAGTTCAGCGCTTGGTGAGCTGCGCTTCAACATGGATAAAGCGCCTCGCCCCAAAGCGGATCGTCTCCTCATGGTCTTTGTAGCCCTTGCGGACAATCTTGAGCGCCCAGTCTTGGTTGACGTCCAACCCTTCGGGGCGACAAGGCGCGCGCCCGACCTTCTTGTTGTTGAGATACACATCACCCGGCGGCGTGGAATCAATGAAGAGCGTGCCGGATGTCGCGATCATATGGAGATCAATCACCTCTTCTGTATTTGCTTTTGTAATAATTTTCTTCGAGAAAGGTTCATAACCATTCGACTTTAGCTCAAATAATACATTCTCACCGCCTTTAAACTCATAAATTTTATCGCTGTTATTGTCTTCTATTTTGTTGCTGTTTATGTATAGCTCCGCATTTAAAGGATAGATTCTTAATTTTATCTTTGCTGGGATTGCGTTGTCTGAAATAAGTTTGGCGTCTATTTTTTCTATTACGCCTTCTTTTAGGTCAACTTCTGTAATCCAATTTTGATATCCAGGCTTTTCAATTACAATTTCGTATTTAGATGGCTCAATATTTTTTTCAACATAAGGGCTATCTTCAGAGACGAGCCGACCATTTATGTAAATTGAAATCTCTTCTCTCGGCTCAGTTTGTATAATAATGCCGGTTTGCTTCAATTCTACTTTCTGCGTTGCATTAAACGCAAGAATACCGCATATGATCGCCATAAAAATAATCGCAATTGTAAATACAATTTGACGTCTTGTTATCTTATTGTTTACTGCCGGTTCTTGTATATAGTCAACCGTTGCTCTGGATGCAATTACAGCGTAATTCTCGGGTGGAGCATTGATTTTAATGGGCAGTTTTTCATCAACCCCTTTTGCGCTCTCAACTATAGAGCGGTTAGTCTCTGCTTGAGGGTCTGTTTCTCCAAAAAGATCATGAGCAAGATCTTCTTCCGACTTAGAGTTAATCACACTATCTTTTAAAAGGTGCTCTTTCGCTGTATCTGCGTCAATCCAAGCGGCAACTCTCGCTTCTTTGCCATCCCATAAGGAGGTGTCGTCATCTTCATCATCGATTTCCATGTAACATACACGGCCATCTTCTAGATAAATACCCGCTGAGAGTCGATTGCTTTCAATTTCTTTTTGAATCTCATCTTGAAAATTCGCGCTCATCCAATCGGATAGCGGTTTGCGTGAAAGGCTGTTGCCTGTCGCGTGGAGATAACGCTCCAAGTCATCCGCCATCTCGCCCGATGTTTGATAACGCTCATCTGGGTGCTTGGCTAACGCTTTGAGGAGGATGCGATCAAGCTCTGGATGAACGTTGGGGTTGGCCACGCTCGGTGGCGGGATCTGCGCCTCCCTCACTAAGTCCAACGTCGCGAAGTCATTCTCACCTAAGAAGAGGCGCTGCCCGGTTAACAGCTCGTGTATGACCGTCCCCAAGGCGAAGATGTCAGAGCGCTGATCCACCTCGCCTTTGCCCACCTGCTCCGGTGACATGTAGCCAAACTTGCCCTTGAGCACCCCCGCGCGCGTCGCCTCGTAGCTGCGCTTGCGCGCCTTGGCGATGCCAAAGTCGATGAGCTTGACCGCCCCCTCAAAGGAGATCAGGACGTTCTGTGGGGAGATGTCGCGGTGGATAATCCCCAGCGGCTCTCCCCGCCCGTCCTTTTTGCGATGGGCGTAGTCCAGCCCCTCCGCGACCCGCGCGGCGACGTAGGCGACGAGGTGCGTGGGCATCAGGCTCTTGGTGCGCCGAAAGTGATTGTGCAGCGCTAAGAGATCTCGCCCGCTGATGTACTCCATCGAGATGAAGTGGTCTTCTCCATGGCGGCCCAGCTCCAGCGTCTGGGCGATGTTGGCGTGGTTGAGCTGCATCGCCATCTTGGCCTCGGCGATGAACATCTCCACGAAGCGCCTGTCTTCTGCGAGGTGCGGGAGGATCTTCTTGATCGCGACGGCTTGGGCGCTGCCGTCGGGGGCGAACATCTTGCCCTTGAAGACTTCCGCCATCCCCCCCACGCTGATTCGATCGAGGAGGATGTAGTTCCCGAATGGTTCAGGGGTCCGCAAGGGTCTCGCTTCGCTCCATGCACGCCTTGAGTCTTATGCCGCCCAAGAATAACTGCCCTCGCCTCGTTAGACCATAGGCAGGGTGAAGATCACTCTCGCCTTAAGTTCACCCCCACCCCAACCGACCCAGGGTCAATCAAGATCAAGGAGATGGTATGCTCCCCAAGATCATGTATGTGGATGATGAGGAAAACCTCCTCAGCGCTTTTAAGCGCGTCGTCGCGCTGGAGCGCCGCTTTGAGGTGATCACCTGCGTCGATCCGCTTGAGGCGCTAGAGCTGCTCAAGGCCCACCCCTGTGAGGTCATCTGCAGCGATTATCGAATGCCGATCATGAACGGCCTGAGCTTCCTTGATGAGGCGCGCAAGATCGTCCCCGATGCGGTGCGCATCCTCATCACCGCTCACCATGAGTTTGAGGTGGCCGTCGATGCGGTGAAGGTCGGTGTTTATCGCTTGATCCCAAAGCCGTGGAAGCGCGAGGTGCTCATCGGCTCCCTCAATGAGGGCGTCGCGAGCGTCTCCCTCAAGCGCGAGAATGATCGCTTGAACTCGCTCCTTGAGGTCAAGATCGAGGAGCTGGAGGCGCTCAACACCAACCTCGACGCGAAGGTAAAGCACCGCACCGAGCAGGTCATCGCCAGCTTGATCACCTGCCTCGATTATCGCGATGAAGAGACGATGGCCCACAGTAAACGCGTCAGCTTGATGTCGCGTCGGATCGCCTATGAGATGGGCATCCGTGGCCGTGAGCTGATCGACATCGAGTGGGGCGCGATGCTCCATGACGTCGGCAAGATCGGGGTCCCCGATGCCATCTTGCTCAAGCCCGGGCGCTTGACCGAAGAAGAGTGGGTGATCATGCGCCGCCACGTCTCGATCGGTTATCAGATGATCTGCCACATCGACTTCCTCTCCGAAGCCGCGCGCGTGGTGCGTGATCATCATGAGCGCTTCACCGGTAAGGGCTACCCCAACGGTAAGGTCGGCGAGGAGATCTATATCGGAGCGCGCATCTTCGCCGTCGCCGACACCTTCGACGCCATCACCTCCGATCGCCCTTATCGCAAAGCGCAGAGCGATCAGGCGGCCAAGGATGAGATCGAGCGTGTCTCAGGATCGCAGCTCGATCCCGTGTGCGTGGCGGCCTTTATGCGCATACCCGATGATCAATGGACGGCGATTCGCCAAGAGGCCGATATCTGGGCGGCGAACTTCAATGATCCCAACGGCAGCTGCTTGATCTCTACCCCCACCCCCATCCTTAAGGTCGAGGGCATCGCCGCGCACGCCGCGCGCGGTTAGAGGATCCCCCGCCCCTCTCTCTGCTCGCCCGCGCACTTGACCAGATCGTCGAGCAGCCGCGCGTCTCGCGCGATGATGATCAGCTGGTCCTTGGACTTGAGGATCGTGTCCTTGTTGGGGTGCGCCTCAAGGCCACGCGGGTTCAACGCGAAGCGCGGGCGCTCGTCGTGACGGCGCTGCACAAAGCCGCAGACCGTAAAGGGCAGCCCACACTCGATCACTCGACGGGCGATCGTTCGCCATGAGCGCCCCACCAAGGGCAACGGCACCCTGGGCAAGAAGATCTGGTTGGTGTGGCTCGCCGTGGTCAGCAGATGCGCGAAGACCTCGTTGCTGCCCGGCGTGATGCAACTCTGCGCCAAGAGCTTCTCCGCCAGATCACCCAGGCAGATCACCTCATCGATCTTCGTCGCGCGGAGGTGATCGCGGTGCGCGGAGAGGATCAGCTCAATGACCGTGTGGACCTGTGGGTTCTCTCGCTCAATCGCCACGGCGACGAGGGTGCTGCGGGCGTCGGCCTCCTTGCCCTGGAGCGGATCTGAGAGGATGATCGCCGCCCGCGCCTGAGAGACGTTGGCGCGGCGCAGCAGCGCGCGGTTGCTGGGGCAGCCGTAGAGCAGCGTCAAGGTGCCCCGACCATGGCGCGGGGGGTGCCACTTGGGGTGCGCCTCCCACAGCGCGCGGTCCTGGATGATCAACACCACGTCCAGCGGCACGCCGCGCGCCGCGCGCAGCTCTTGGACCACGATGGGGATCTTCGCGTTGACGTTGCAGATGACGACATGGCGGCTCAGGGCCTGACCAGGATTCTCCCGCTCCATAGATCCTCTTCATCGGGCTTGGCGAAGGAGGGGCGCTGATAGGCGATGAAGATCAACCGATCCTCCGCCTTGAGCTTGAGCTCCTCCTCCGAGAACCCCGCGCTGGCGGTGGGGTGGAGGTAGAAGCGCGTGTAGACCTCGTCGGCGGGGGAGCGATCGATCCCAAGGAGCACCAGCGCCTCCTCGTCGGCGTCGAGGAAGTAGAGCTGGGCTTGCGCGTAGCTCAAGCCCACCAGCGCCTCGGGGCACGGCGCGGCGTAGATCTCGCTGCTGTCGTCGGTGAAGGTCAGCAGCTCGTCGTAGACCTCGGTGACGCCAGGGTTGAGCACCGCTTGGCAAAGCATCAGCTCCCCATAAGGCTGGCTGACGATGCACTCCGCGCCACGCAGCGCGCGGGCGTAGCGCAGGCTCTCACGATCCTCAAGCTCCAAGGTCAACGGGATGTCCTTGCGCCGCGCGGTGATCGCCACCGCCTGCATCAGCGTGTGGTTGTCGCGATCCTGCGCCGCGCCATAGCGATCCCCTGAGAGGATGATCGCCCGCAGCGCGCGCGGGATCGACATCTCATCCAAGACCTCCCCCTGCGTCGGCTCACCCACCAAGACCAAGACGCGTCGATAGACCTCGGGGTTGATAATCGGGATCTGATCCGCGTCAGGGCTGACAATGAGGATGTAGTGGTGCCCATGCAGCGCGGCGCGGATCTGCCGGATGACGTTATCGAGGTGCCCATTCCAGCCCAAGATCAAGATGTGCTGCTCTAAGACGAGCCCAGGCGGCTTGAGCGGCACACGCCCGTGTCGATCCATGGAGCGCATCACCACGCCGACGATCTCACCTGTCAGCATCCCTACGAGTACGATCCCCACGAAGAGCAGCACCACGATCTCGATGCTGCCCAAGAGCGTGACGGGGCGAGAGGCGTCCATGCCCGAGATGAGCACGACGATGATCTCCCAGTAGCTGCGCCAGTAGTCCGCGTAGGTCCCCGCGTCGCCGCCGAACATGCGCTCCGTGAGGTGTACGATGTTGGCGCCCAAGACCCAAGCGATGAGGGTCATCACCAGCAGGCGCGCCAGCCGCCCCAGGCGATAGTGGTAGATGATCGCGCCCGACCAGATGCGCAGCTCCACGGCGAGGCGGTACATGGCGTAGCCGTGGCGCAGGAACTTGAGTATCCGCAAAAGCCGCAAGATGCGCAGCGTGCGCAAGAGCTGCGCGCCACGAAACGCCCGGAGGAGGAAGAAACCTTGACCCGCCCATAATCCATAGATCAGCAGCAGAAGCGTGGGTAGAAACGCCGCCAGATCAATCAGCGCGTAAGGCGTGAAGGGGAACGCAATGCGATTCTTTGAGCCAAACCAGCGCAACCCATATTCGATTGTAAAGACAAGACTAAAGAAGACCTCGCCAACCCAAAGAACCTTGTGAAGAAATGGGTGTGTATCTGTTGAGTATAAATGCTCAAATGGAATCAGCAAACATGAGCTGACGATGCTAAAAAGAATAAATAGATCGACCCAGAGGCTGAGCTTGGTCTGATCCGGCTCAGCGTTATAGGGCTCCATGATCCGTCGGATTCGATAGCGCAGGGGGGGGCGCTTCACCGCCGCGCCTCTTGCGCTTGGTGATGGAGGATAAGCTGCTCGCGCGCGCCCTCGGCGCGGCGCGTGGTGAAGGTCAGGCGCGGCGCGCCAGGCGCCAGCAGCACACGCGCGTCTTCCTTCAGTGGCGCCCAGCCCTTGGCGCGGCGCGCGGCGTAGAGCGCCGCCTCCGCCGCCTCCGCCGCCGCGCAGTCCAGCACGATGGAGAGGTGCTCAAGCCCATCAAAGCGCCCCTGGGGGCGATGGAAGGTGTAGCGGCCATAGTGATAGCCGATGGCGCGACAGGCGGGGTGAGAGAGGCCATCGATGGGCGCCGAGAGGAGCCCGTCGGGCGCCACCTCGCCGATTGACCAAGCGCGCCCCGTCAGCGTAAAGCGCGCCTCCGAGGGTCGCTCCAAGGGCCGCTCGATCTCCGCCCGCAGCCGCCCACCCGCCGCCAGCGCGCAGCCCTCCGCCGCCAGCGCGCGGCCCTCGACGCAGCCCCAGGCGGCGGCTTGGGCCTCCAGCGTCGCCTCCAGCTCAGGGCCACGCTCCATCATCAAGAAGCGCAGGTACACCTCCACAGCCCCCGGCGCGGCCAGCGCGGCGCGCATCCCTTGGCTAAAGGTCTGGGTGATGAGCTTGCCCTTGGGGGGGCGCAGCGCATCGAGGCGCAGCGGCTTGAGGTGTGGATGGAGGGGCTGATCGACCTGCGCGGCGAAGATCGCGCGTCGCTCGGCGGCGTAGGCGGCGATGAGGCGCGCGTCGGGCGCGAGCCGCTGAGGATCTTGAGTGGGGCCGCTCGATGGCGCGGCTTGAGCCCCTGGCATTGAGCCACCCAGGAGACATAAAAAAACAACGGAGACTCGCATCTGGACCCTCTCTCTTCGCGGTTTTGGTATATGCCACACTCTGCGGTCACGGCACAGAGGCTAAGACGATGCGCCCGCTCTTGCTCCTCAACGTGGTGGGGCTGACGCCCGCCCTGCTCAAGCACGCCCCGCGCCTCGCCGCGCTGGGCCTCTCCGGCGGTCAGGCCACCCTCGACGGCGTCTTCCCCGCCGTGACCACCACCGCGCAGGCCAGCATCCTGACGGGCCTCGCGCCCAGCCAGCACGGGATCGTCGGCAACGGCTGGTACTTCCGCGATCTCAGTGAGATCTTGTTTTGGCGACAGTCCAACCACCTCATCGAAGGGGGGCGGCTCTGGCGGGCGGGGCGGGCGCGGTTCGGCGAGGCGTTCACCACCGCCAAGATGTTCTGGTGGTACAACATGTACGCCGACGTGGCTTGGTCGGCCACGCCCCGCCCCAGCTACCCCGCCGATGGGCGTAAGATCTTCGACATCTACACCGAGCCCCCCGCGCTGCGCGCCGATCTCACCCAGGCCCTCGGCGCCTTCCCCTTCTTCAGCTTCTGGGGCCCCAAGGCGGGGCTGCCCGCCAGCGCCTGGATCGCGGCGGCGACGCTGCGGGTGATGCGCGCCCAACGCCCCGCGCTGGCGCTGGCCTATCTCCCCCACCTCGACTATGACCTCCAACGCTTCGGCCCCGATGGCCCCGAGGCGATCAAGGCCACGGGGGAGATCGACGCGGTGGCTGGGGATCTGATCGAGGAGGCGCGCGCGCTGGGCTATGAGGTCGTGGCCCTCAGCGAGTACGGGATCACGGGCGTCTCACGGGCCGTACACATCAACCGCGCCTTGCGCGAGGCGGGCTGGCTGCGCGCCCAAGAGGTCGCCCTGGGCTGGGAGCTGCTCGATCCCGGCGCCAGCCGCGCCTTCGCCGTCGCTGATCACCAGATCGCCCACGTCTATGTGCGCGATCCGGCCGATGTCCCCGCCGTCAAGGCGCGCTTGGAGGCCCTCGAAGGCGTCGATCGCGTGCTGGACGCGGCGGGCAAGGCCGAGCTGGGCGTCGATCACCCCCGCGCCGGAGAGCTGATCGCCATCAGCGCCGCCGATGCCTGGTTCACCTATTACTATTGGCTCGATGAGGCGCGCCGCCCTGACTTCGCGCCCACCGTTGATATCCACCGCAAGCCCGGCTATGACCCCTTGGAGCTGTTCATCGATCCCGCGCTGCGCCTGCCCGCCGCGCGGGTGGCCCATCGGCTGCTCAAGAAGGGCCTGGGGATGCGCTACTACATGGACGTGATCTCCACCTCGCGTGTGGATCTCATCCGAGGCTCGCATGGTCGCCCCGCGGCCCACCCGGACGAAGGCCCGCTGCTCCTCTCATCCCTGCCGCTCAGTCAAGATCGGCTGCCCATGACCGCCGTCCATGACTTGATCCTTGAGCTGATGAGCCGCGGTTGAGATAAGTCAAACGCTGGATTCTTAAAGGGGTGCTTTAATTGCGCTTCAAAGTCTTCTAAAAGAGCGCAGAGAGCAACGCGCCGAGCGCGAAGGGTGGTCATCCTCGTGTGGATTTGTCCTGAATGTCGCAGCACCTACACCTCACCCCTCGTGGTCTGTGAGCGTGACGGCGTGGAGGTGGCGGAGGTCCTCGCCCACCAAACCAAGAGTCGCTATCCGCTGCTGGGCGAGGTCGTCGGGGATCGCTACCACCTGATCGGCGGCTTGGGGCAAGGCGGGCTGGGCACCGTCTACCTCGCTCGACACCTGACGTTGGATCAGCTCCTCGCCGTCAAGTTCCTCGATCTCTCCACGCTCGGCCCCGAGATCAGCGACAGCCAGCGCAATGACTACCAGCGCGACTTCCTCAAAGAGGCCCGCGTCGCCTCGCTGATCCGCCATGACGCCGTGGTGCGCGTCAGCGACTTTGGCGACTTCAAGGGGCTGCCATTCCTGGTCATGGAGTATGTCCCCGGCCCCTCCCTGCTCCAGATGCTGGCCAACCAGGGCCGCTTCCCGCTGGAGGAGGCCCTCAACGTCGTGCGGCGGATCGCCGAGGCCCTTGAGGCGTTCCATGAGCGCCGCCTCGTCCACCGTGATCTCAAGCCCGCCAACGTCATCCTCGATCCCCGAGGCGGGGGGCGGCTGACCTTGGTGGACTTGGGCTTGGTCAAGGACATCTCAGGCCCCAGCGGGCGCGCCTCGACACACCCCATGGCCCTGCGCGGCACGCCGGGCTACTTGGCCCCCGAGCAGGTCCCCGCCTGGGTGCTCTCCAGCGCGGGCATCGACGGGGGGGAGAAGCAGCCCGTCACGGCGCGGGTGGACATCTACGCGCTGGGGGTCATCTTCTACGAGCTGGTGGCGGGGATCTCGCCTTACCCCGACGGCAGCAACACGCGCATCATCATCCACGCCTGCACCCGCGATCCCCTGCCGCTGACCGACATCCACGATCTGAGCGTGCCGCCGGCCATCGAGGCGCTGATCTATGAGACGATGGCGCGCGATCCCAACCAGCGGCCCGCCTCGGCCTCCGCCTTCCTCGCCCGCCTCGACGAGATCACCTATGCCCTGTGGGGGGGCGCCAATGAGAGCGTGGAGCGCGGCGCGGCGCAGATCGGGCCGCCGATGGGGCTCAACGCCGAGACCACCTACGAGTCGGAGGAGATCTTCGATGACGATCCGACCTCCCTCGGCGCGGTCGTCGATCCGGTGAATCTGGGGGAGGCCATGGCGCGGCGCGGCGCGGCGCCGATGATGTCCAGTTTCGCATCCCCTTCCACCAACCTCGCCGCCAACCTCACGCCAGTGGGCGGCGTCGGCTTCCCCCAAGGCGCCTCGCCCTCGCCCTCGGCGGAGCTGGCCGCGCGCCTACAGCGGCCCGTGGTGGA
>JAHJCH010000221.1 GCA_018813065.1 Myxococcota bacterium | reverse complement strand
CGCCGCCAGGAGCGCCTCGGCGGACATCCCCTTGGGCTGAAAGGCCACGTTATAGCCGTTGTAGTGCCCCCAGCCTCGATCGGGCAGCAGCCGCCCCTCGGCGTTGAGCGTGTCATAGAGCCGCGTGCCTCGAAAGGGCGTCAACACGCTGAGGAAGGGCACATCGAACTCAAGGGCTTGGAGCTGATCGGCCACCCGCGCGATGGCCTCGGGCGTTTGACCGTCGAAGCCGGAGATGAACCCAGCCATCACGCAGATCCCACGATCATGCAGCGCGCGCACCGCGTCGCGGTAGGCCGAGGCCCGGTTCTGGCGCTTGCCGACGTGGGCGAGATCCTCCGCCTCGAAGCTCTCGATCCCCAAGAAGATCCCAATGCAGCCTGATCGCTCCATCAGATCGAGCAACGCGCGGTCCTTAACTATGTCGATAGAGGCCTGGGTCAACCACCAACGATCAAGCTCGGCCAGCCCGCTGAGCAGGCGCTTGGCCCAGGGGCGGTTGACCAGGAGGTTGTCATCCCAGAACCAGGCGACGCGCTCTTGCCAGCCGCGCTTGAAGTGAGCCTCGCCGATATCGGCCAGGACGTGCTCGACGGGGCGGACGCGGAAGCCGGGGTTGAGATCGGGCACTGAGCAGAAGCTGCATGAGTATGGGCAGCCGCGCGTGGCTTGCAAGACGCGGGGGACGATGAAGCGCGACTCCAAGAGATCGTAGCGGGGCCGCTTGATCAAGCGCATATCAGCGGGGGCGCCTTGATAAACGCGCTGGAGGCATCCTCGCTCAGCGTCAGCGATGACCTTGGGCCAGACCGCCTCCGCCTCGCCCAGCACCACGGCGTCGCAGTGGCGCAGCGCCTCCTCGGGCCAGTAGGTGACGTGGGGGCCACCCGCGACGACAGGCACGCCGAGGCGGCGATAAGCGTCGGCGATCGCATAGGCGCGCGTGGCGAAGCCTGAGAAAAAGGAGAGGGCGATCAGATCCGCGCCCTCATCGATGGGCGCGGGGCGCACCTGCTCATGGATGACCTCCACCTCCACGCCCTCGGGCGTCATCCCCGCCAGGTGAATGCCCGTCACGGGCGGGACGAAGTGCCAGCGGTGGCCGCGTCGATAGCGCGCGGCGTAGACAACGATGATTCTGATCTTCATGAAGCGCCTCGTGGGGGTGCGCTGTTGAGCAGAGGTGTTCGATCCAATGAGGCGACGCCGTGAAGAACCGAGATCCAGGGGGCTTCGGTCAACGCGCCTCACAGACGATCGTGTCTGTGTTCAGATCAAGCCGCTTAATCAACGTCGAGACGCTCAGGGCAACTGAACGATTACAGACCGCATCTAAATCAAGCGCACGGCCTGCATCCGCGTACGCCTCGGGGTACTCCACATCCCAGACGGGCTTGCCCGCCTCTACATACGGCTGAGCGTCTTGACAGAAGTCATAAAGCAAGCAATCCTCCAATAAGATCGCGTCAAAATGGGGCTCAAGCGCCTCGGCGAGTCCAGAAGCCCCCTTATGAATCGGCGCCAGCCCTCGATCACGCGCGGCCTGAGCCAGCGCGGTGAGGTAGGTGATCTCATCCTCCTCGCTGATCTCAAACCCCGTTTCATTGTCATAGCCGTCCATATTGTCAAACTCGACCATATCGAAGCCCAAATCTGCGCAGTGATCCAGACGGGCCTCGATCAGCGGCAAGAGCGCCTCTTGGCGCGGGTTGAGCCAGCGCTCATCAGGCCACTCGGGGTAGATCTCGCCCACCACGCCCTCGCGCCCGGCCTCACGCTCCGCTGCGTCCACCGCCAAGAAGTCCGCGTAGTCCGCGCGCCAATCCTCAGCGGTGCCCACGCTGATGTAGCACCAGACCTGGGCGCCCCCCGCCTGGGCCGCCTCGACATACGCCGCGCTGGCCTCAAGCCCGTCGATCCCCAGGTAATCCACGGCGGGCGGTGGGTTGGGGAGGGCCTCGGTGATGAGAATCCACTCCCAAGAGGTCGCCCCTGCGGGGGCCTCAGCCCACTGGGCGGCGTCCCCCCATTCAAGGGGAGATGAGGCGGGCGAGCCCTCGCCTGAATCGCTACAGCTGAGGAGGAGCACGCAGAGGAGCACGCGCGCGGGCTTTCGATGGGGCATAGGGCACCTCGGGTTGTCTCGCTATGATGGCGGATTCTGGGGAGGTGTCACCCTGGGATCTGTCACCCTGTCACCTGTTCGGGGAGGCGGTGATTGCCCTGTCGGTGCCCCAGCGCTGCCTTGACAGCGGCACTCTCGGTGTTTAAAAGAGGCCTGTCCTGCGCCACACACCCTCAGACGCGCCATGATGTGCGGGCTGGCGCGAAGCTCGACCCCAACCATGTGAGCCCCCCGTGCTTGAGATAAAGACCCGGCCCGCGACGCCCGCGCCCTCCCCTCCCCTGCCAGAGATCTACATCTACCGCGATGTCCTCGATGAGCTGCGCTTCAACGGCGGCTGGCGCGCGCCTGAGGTGGCCATGGGCTTGATCGTGGGGCGCGCCTTCGAGGATGAGTGGGGCCGCGTCTATCTCGAGGTGGAGGGGTTCGTCGGCGCCACGCACGTCACCGCGCCGATCCATTTTATCCATGAGCTGCGCAGCCGCTGGAAGAGCACTCAAGATGCTCAGCGCTATCACCTCCCCGAAGGCGAGATCCTCGGCTGGTTCCTGGCCGCGCCTCAAGAGGACGCCGCCCCCGATGAGCACGCCGCCCTCATCCATAACACGTTCTTCACCAAGCCCTGGCAGCGCGGGCTGTGGATCACCCCCTCGTCCCTGGCGGCCCTGCGCCCCACAGAGGAGGGCCTCGCTCCACACGGGGCGGCCTTGATCGCGCAGCCCACGCCGCCCACGTCAGAGGCCCCCGCCCTCACCCCCCCCGCCGCCCCTGAGCCGTGATCACGCCGCGCTCGCCCGCGTTGACAGTGCGCGCCGCGCGGGCTATGAAGGTGCCCCAAACGCGAGACTGAGGAGAGGCGATGATCGGTAAGAAGATCGTGATCCGAGGGACACTCTCGGGTGACGAGGATCTCGTCGTAGAGGGTCGAATCGAGGGCGCGGTGCGCTTGGCCGGGGCGCTGACCGTGGCGGAGGGCGCCGCCCTCATCGCCGAGGTCGAGGCCCAAAGCGTCGCCATCTCAGGGCGCGTCGAGGGTGACATCTCCGCCCCCGATAGCGCCCTCCTCGACGCCAACGCCGTGGTGATCGGGGATCTAAAGACCGACCACCTCGTCATTGAAGATGGCGCGCGCTTTCGTGGGCGCGTCGAGATGGACTTTGAGATCCCCGGCCTTGAGGTCGCGCCTACGCCCGCGCCTACGCCCGCGCCTACGCCCGCGCCGTCGCCTCGTCGTCGTTGACAGAGTGTAACGCCCCGCGCGTCCGCGCCGTGAGGGCAAGGATGGGCCGCGTACGCGAGCCTGGAGAGAAAATGGCGAACACCGTCATCGGAAGTTCGATCGTGATCGACGGCGAGATCTCCGGCGAGGAGGCCATCGTCGTTCAGGGGACCGTCAAGGGCCGCATCGCGATCTCTGAGAACCTGTATCTGGAGAACTCCAGCGCCCTGGAGGCCGACGTCGAGGCCAACACCATCGAGGTCAGCGGCAGCGTCACGGGCAACCTCAGCGCTCAGACCCGCGTGATCCTCAAGGCCGACGCCAAGATGATCGGCGACGTGCGCTCACCCCGCATCGAGATCGCCGATGGCGCGATCTTTAAGGGTCAGATCGATATGGACGTGGAGCGCTAAACATGGGCGACGCCAGCACGATCATCGGCCCCGGCGTGCGCATCTCCGGGCGCCTTGAGGGCGCTGAGGATGTTCAGGTCTTCGGCAGCGTTCAAGGGCAAATCAGCCTCCCCGATAGCGCGCTCTTGGTGGAGAAGGAGGGCGTCATCCAGGCGGAGGTCGAGGCGGCGATCGTTGAGGTCCGCGGCGCCTTGGTCGGTAAGGTCACCGCCAAGGACTGCGTGGAGCTGTTCAGCGAGGCCCGCGTCATCGGCGATCTCTACGCCCCCAGGGTGATCGTCCACGGCGGCGCGCTCTTTAAAGGCCGCGTCGAGGTGGAGGGCACCGATCCCGAGGGGGAGCGCCCCGCCTCGCCCAGCCGCGCCGCGCCAAAGGGACGCACGACCCCCGCTTCTACGCCCGCCGCGGCGACCCCCTCCAGCCGCACCCCCACGCGCGCCGGGCGCGCCACGCCCACGACGACCCGCAGCCGCACCACCGCTCGCCCCGAGCCCCAGCCCGAGCCCGAGCCCGAGGTGGCGCTGGAGCCTGAGCCCCCCCTCCCCCCCGATGGCGTGGAGGAGAAGGCCGTGGCGGTGAAGCCCAAGGGGTGATGCGCCCCCAGGCCACCCGCCCCAACATCATGGTCATGCTTGATTTGACGCGGCGGGCTTAGTCGTCGTCGTCGAAGAAGATGCTCTCGCGGTTGCGGTTGATAAAGCTCTGAACAAACCGCTTGTGCGGCGCGGGCAGATCTAAGAACTGCACCCCCAGCCCCGGCGGGAGATCCCCAATAAAGCTGTGGGGTTCCCTCAGCCAACGCACCACGCCACGCACCATGATGGCCTCGGGGAAGCCCTCCATGTTGAAGCGAAAGGTCAGCTCCGAGCCGATGGGGATCATCATGTTCGTGGCGAGGAAGAGCCCCCCTTCGGAGATGTTGTGCGTAAAGCCGGTGTAGAAGTTGTGATCGCTGCTCTGTGAGACCTCAACCTCAAGCTGGGCGGGGACGCGCTGATGTTGTCGCTGATGCGTCATGGATCCTCCTGGGGGGTGTTATGTCGGCGGGGATAAATCCGGGCTTAAGCGCGCAGGTCCACTCGGAAGAGCTGCTGACCCAGGAGGAGGTGATCCCCCTCGACGAGGAGCCCCTCGCCCTTGAGCCGCAGGTAGGTGCCGTTGGTGCTGCCCAGATCCGTGATGAAGAAGCGCCCGTTGCGCTGGGTGAGCTTGCAGTGGGCGCCGCTGATAAAGCCGTCGATGGGGAAGAGGATGTCACCCCGCTCGCGGCCAAGGAAGATCTCTTCTTTGCCCAAAGTCCAGACGTTGGCCACGGTGTTCAGGCCAATCAGGACGCCAACACGACCCCACACACCCTGGATCGGTGAGCCCAAAACCGTTGTGCCGTCGCCCTTGCCACGGATGACCGGCGCGCTCTGGCTCAGCTCCTCAAAGCGGAGGAGCTGCTGGCCCAGCCGGAAGATGTCGCCGTGGCTCAGCTCCGCCTCGCCCTTGATCTTGAGGAAGACCCCGTTGAGGCTCTCCTCGTCGCGGACGTAGAGCTGCTCCTTGACGAAGTAGAACGTGGCGTGGCGCGGCGAGAGGAAGGGGTCCTCTTGGAAGATCGGCGGGCTGTCGATCCGCCCCACGGGCGTCTCTTGGCTCAAGGAGACGCGCACACCCTCGCTGCCGTCAGGGTGGATCAAGACCAGCGCGGCGGGGGGGCGGTTGGGCGCGAAGGTGGGCACCTTGCTGGTGGCAGAGATGGGCTCCTCGTAGCGGCTCCCACAAGCGCCGCAGAACTTAAAGCCCCCCGGCACGGGCGCCCCACAGGTGTTGCAGACACGCTTGGCTTGAGACTCCGCCAACTCCACGGAGCTGATGTCGTCGTCCTCATCGACGCTGTGATCGGGCGGATCAAAGGGCAGATCAAAGCTGGCGCTCTCCATCGGCGGCGGGAGGCTGGAGGCGGGTAAATCCAGCTTGCTCTCGGAGATCGCCTCGGGGAGCCCGCTGCGCGGCGCAGAGTAAGGCGGCGCAGAGTAAGGCGGCGGCGCAGAGTAAGGCGGCGGCGCGGAGTAAGGCGGCGGCGTGGGCTCAAGGGGCGGCGCGGGCTCAAGGGGCGGCGCCAGCGGGCGGGCGGGCCTATCAAGGGCGCCCTCGCGCTCCATGCTCGCCTTGAGCTGGAGCGTGTCGCGCCCCAAGATCGCCGCGTCGTTGAGGGGATCTTCGGCGATGATCTGGGCGTAGACCTCAAGGGCGGCGGCCTCTCGCCCCAGCTTGGCGCTCAGGATCGAGGCGCGGCGGAGCTGGACACGGTGGCGCTCTGTCTGGTCCTCGGTGAGGCGCGCGCGGCGCTCCAGCAAGGCCACCAGCTCCGTCCAGTCCTCGGCCTGCTCAGCGGCGCGCTCGCTGGCGAGGGCCTCGGCGTCAGGGGCCACGGGCGGCGCGCTGGCGGCGCGCGTGGGCAACGAGAACCCCCCCAAGGGGACCGCTCGCTTGACGAAGTTGATGCGACCGATGCCTTTGGCGCCCCCGGCCAGCGGGTTGAGCTGCGGGACAACCGTGCGCGCAGGGGAAGGCGCGCGTTCACGTTCGGCGGCCGCTTGGGGCGAGGCGCCTGAAAGCTCCGTGCCGCAACCGAGGCAGAACTTATAGTGATTCTCGTTCTCGCGCGCGCAGTTCGGGCAGATGATCAAAGGGGGTGCCTCCACTCAGGGCTGATCGGTCATCTCCACTCGGAGGAGCTGCTTACCCACGAAGAGGAAGTCACCATGCTCAAGGGCGTGGGTCCCCTTGATCTGAACGAAAGTCCCATTGCGTGAGCCCAGATCGGTGAGGACCACCTGGCTGGGCTCAAAGGTCAAGCGGCAGTGTCGCCCGCTGATGAAGCGATCGGTCGGGAAGCAGATGTCTGAGGCCTCTCGACCAATGCTCACCGTCTCGCTGGGGGCGAGGTATTGTAGGCCCTGCTGGCCGCCTTCCAGGATCTGGCTGACGCGGCCATAGGCCGTAGGGCGAGGGCTGGCGAAGAAGTGCGTGCGCTGCGCATCAAACATCGCCCCCTCGGGGTTGCCCAGGTGAACCACCAGCAGCTCCTCCCCCGCTAAAAAGCTGTCACCCGAGGCCAGCCGCGTGGGCTTGCGGATGCGGATGAAGACGCCGTTGAGCGCCTCCTCGTCGCGCACAAAGAGCCGCTCACCCTCATAGAAGAAGGTGGCGTGGCGGGGGGACATAAAGTTGTCCTCAGCGAAGAGGAGGGCGCCCGTCTTGCGCCCCGCGACGTGCTCAACGGCGTTGAGCCGATAGCCGATCTCCTCCATCCCCTCGCCGCGCACCAAGGCCAAGCGGGCGCGCCCCACCTTGGGCGGATCGGCGAAGAAGGCCGTCTTGCTCTCCGCTGCGCGCTGGGCGCCTTGCATGGCCTGCCCACACTTGCCGCAGAACTTATGCGCCACGGGGACATCCGCGCCACACTTCGGACAGATCACCATCGCAGTCATCCAGACTCCAAGAGGGAGGAGCCCCATCACGAGATCCCCTTGAGATTAAGGGCCTCCCGCGCTTTGGGGGGTTTCCTTATAGACGGCCCAGAATCCCAAGACAACCGCCACTTGTCGAGGGTGACGCGGGGCTTTGTGGGCGGGGCGCTGAGCGGCTATATTCGCCGAGGATCACCTCACGTTGCTTTGAACGCTGTCAGGAGCGCCTATGTGGATCTTGTTGACGCTTTTACTCTCGCCCCCCTCGCCGCCCCCCCAGCTGATCAGCCTCGTGGAGCTTAAAGCTGAGGATCTCGCGGCCTTGGAGCGCGCGCAGCGTCAGAGCGAGAGCCCGCCGCTGCGCCTCGAAGACCTGGAGCAGCTGGCCGCGGCGGGCGTCGGGGAGGAGACGCTGATGGAGATGATGCGCACCCGCAAGGTCCTCGCCCTCGCCGACGCGCAGACGCTCATCCGGCTCAAGAAGGCCGGCGCCTCAGATCGCAGCCTCGCCGCGCTGTCCGCCTACGCCGTCAAGCCCAATGAGGGCTTTCACCTGCGCGTCAACCTCAAGCTGACCAGCCCCGCTGGCCTCGGCAAGCTCCCCCAGCTCTACATCGAGGTCCGTCACGCCGACTTAGGCCGCCAGGAGGCCTTCCTCAGCGCGGATCTCAAGGGCCAAGGGGCGCGCACCTACACCGATGACAGCGATCCGCTCCTCAGCGCGCGCGTCCGCGAGGTGATCCTCCACGCCCCGATCAAGACCCGCCACCCCGGGCGGCTGAGCCTGCGGGTGGCGCTGTCCCAGGCGCCGGGGCTCCAAGCCCTTGAGGGCCTGGGGGCCACGGCGCGCCTCAAGGCCTTCAGCCTCGACTACCCCGCCGTGAGCCTGGCGCGTGACTGCGTCCTCGATCTCACCGCCGCGCGCGATCCGATCCTCGACGACCTCTATGAGATCACCTCCGGCCGGCTCGATTGCCGTTGGGATTGACCCTTGGACGATAAGCCCCTCTCGGCGCACATCTCGCCGCTCAACGCGCCGCTGGTCGCGCGCTGGGCCGACGCCCTCAAGCTGGAAGGCTCAATCTACGGGATGATGGATCCCTCTGGGCGGCGCGCGTTGGCGGCGGGCACGCTTCAGATCTTCCAGCACGCGCTGACCCATGGTCAGCTCCCCGCCCCGCAGATCCTGCGCTTCGTCGAGCCGCCGCCCTACCGCGAGCAGTCCCCCGTTGAGTTCGCCCACGCGGCCTTGGCGGTCTATGGGATGCTGCACGGCTACTTTCACGCCATGGAGGCCGATGAGGAGGAGCGCGCGGCGCTGCTGACGCGGCTGGGGCTGCTCTTCGCCGAGGCCGTCTCGGGGGTGCTCAGCGCCCGCTTCAATCGCCAACGCAAGCCCTCCACCCTCGCCCTCGATGAGTGCGCGCGGATCCTCCAGCGCGGCGGCGAGCCCCACATCGTCTTCGGCGCGCTGAGCAAGCGCATGGCCACCGAGCTGGATGTCAGCTTCTGCGCCATCTTTGGGCTGTCGGGCTTTGAGCTGGAGCACCTGGGCTCCAACCTCAACCGCGAGGGGCCGCCCCCGCGCCTCAGCCTCCCCGAAGAAGCCCTGACGGCCTTATTGGAGGTGGAGGGGCTGGAGACGCTGAGGCAGATCGATGAGCCGCCCTTCTCCTGGCTGCAAGGCCAGGGCTATCACGAGGTCAAGCTCTGGCCGCTGCGGGTGGCCTCAGAGGTCGTGGGCTTTATCCTCATCGGGGATCGCCGCCCGCTGACCCCCCCCCAGAGCTTGGAGGCGCGGCTGCGTGAGCTGACGCCGCTGCTGGCGCCGCACATCCAGCTTCAACAGACCGCCGCCGCGCTGCGCCGCGCCGAGGCCACCATCGATGATCTCTTCGACGCCTCGCCCAATATGATGTGCGCCGTGGATCGGCTGGGGCGCGTGCTGCGCACCAACCACCGCTTCCGCGCGGAGATCGGCGTCAAGGAGGGCGTCGGCGGGATGCCCTTCTCCTGGCTGGTCCACCCCGCCTGGGTGCAGCGCTTTCAGCGCCTCTGGGCGCAGATCGTCATCGGTGAGGTCGAGGGGCAGTTCCGCGTTGATCTGATCACCGCCCACTCCACGCGGCTGCCGCTCTCCTTGGAGGCGCGCTGGCTCAAGGACGAGCATCACCCCCCCAGCACCTGCATGTTGGCGCTGTGGAACGTCTCCGATCAGCTCGCGCGTGAGGAGGAGGATCAGCGGCGAATCGAGGATCTGACCGCCTTCGCGCATCAGATCGCCCATGATCTCAAGGCGCCGCTGCGCACCATCGCCAGCTTCACCGATCTCTTGCTGGAGGATCTCCCCGAGGGCATCTCCGAGGAGGTCCGCGAGCACGCCGAGCGCATCGAGCAGGCCACGGAGAAGAGCGCCGAGCTGATCGGGGGGCTGCTGGCCTTCGCCCAGGCCACGGAGAGCCACGAGGATCACACGCCCGTCAGCCTGCGCGCGCTGCTTGAGGACGCCACCATTCAGCTCAAGGCCGAGATCCAAGCCGTAGACGCTGAGATCCACATCTCCCACGATGATGGCCCGCTCTTGGGGCAGCGTGTGGCGCTGTCGGCGCTCTTGACCAACCTCATCAGCAACGCGCTGCGCTACTGTGACGGGCCGAGGCCCAAGGTGGAGATCCGCGTCGAGGCCACGGTGGAGGGCTGGGCGCTCCTCTCCGTGCGCGACTGGGGCGTGGGCATCGCCGTCGAGGATCAAGACAAGATATTCCAGCTCTTTAAGCGCGCCCGCGTCGATCGCCCAGGGACGGGGGTGGGCCTGGCGATCGTCGAGCGCATCGCCAAGGCCCACGGCGGCGCGGTGAGCGTCTACTCTGAGCTGGGCGTCGGCAGCACCTTCGAGGTTCGCCTGCCGACGCCCTGAGCGGGCCGCGCCCAAGCCATCTTTGGGCCCGCCCCTCAAGACCATTGCCCCCCTACAGGCCCTTGTGCAAAGTGCGCCGCTATGAAAAGAGAAGATATACGCAACATCGCCATCATCGCCCACGTCGATCATGGCAAGACCACCTTAGTTGACGGGCTCTTACGCCACTCGGGCACCGTCGCCGCGCATAAGCATCTCCAAGAGCGCGCCATGGATCGGATGGATCTTGAGCGCGAGCGCGGCATCACCATCCTCTCAAAGAACACCGCGATCCGCTGGTTGGACACGACGATCAACATCGTGGATACACCTGGGCACTCGGACTTCGGCGGCGAAGTTGAGCGGGTCTTAGGGATGGTTGACTCTGTTTTATTGCTCGTTGACGCCTTTGAAGGCCCCATGCCGCAGACGCGCTTTGTGCTGCGCAAAGCCTTGGGCCACGGGCTCAAACCCATGGTGGTGATCAATAAGATCGACCGGCCGGATAGTCGGCCCGAGGAGGTCCTCGATCAGGTCTTTGATTTATTTGTCTCGCTGGAGGCCAATGACGAGCAGCTCGACTTCCCTGTGCTGTACGCCTCTGGGCGCGAGGGCTGGGCGGTCAATGATCTGGCGGATGAGCCCCAAGACCTCACCCCGCTGCTGAGGGCCATCCTCAAGCGGGTGCCCTCGCCGGTGGTCACGGAGCCCGATGGCCCCTTTCAGATGCAGGTGGCCACGATCAACTACGACGACTTCGTCGGCCGCATCGCCATCGGCAACGTCCGCCGAGGCCAGCTGCGCAAGGGCGAGCCCCTGATCTGCCTGGACATCGAGGGGCACCCGCGCCGAGGCAAGGTCACCAAGATCATCGGCTTTGATGGGCTCAACCAGGTGGAGATCGAGGTCGCCGAGGCGGGCGACATCGTGGGCATCGCCGGCTTCACCGACGCCCTCCCTGGTGAGACGATCTGCGCGCCCTCTCGGATCGAGGGCCTGCCGCCCATCGCCGTCGATGAGCCCACGATCTCCATGGAGTTCATCGCCAACAATGGCCCCTGGGCGGGCCAGGACGGCAAGTGGGTGACGAGCCGCAAGCTGCGCGAGCGGCTGATGCGCGAGCTGCAATCCAACGTGGCCTTGCGGGTCGAGGACACCGACAAGCCTGAGGTCTTTAAGGTGTCTGGGCGCGGCGAGCTGCACTTGGGGATCTTGATCGAGACGATGCGGCGAGAGGGCTATGAGGTCATGGTCTCCATGCCTCGGGTGATCTTCCGCGATGGCCCCGAGGGGCGCCAAGAGCCCTACGAGGACGTCACCATCGACTGCGGGGAGACCTTCAGCGGCGCCGTCATCCAGGAGCTGAATAACCGGGGCGGTGAGATGACGGATCTGCGCAACAGCGCGGATGGCAACGTGCGCCTGGAGTACCGGATGCCCAGCCGTGGCCTGATCGGCTACCGCAGCCGCTTCCTGACGCAGACGCGCGGGACGGGCACGATCTACCGCACCTTCTCCGACTATGGCCCCTACAAGGGCGCGTTTCAGCGCCGCGCGGCGGGCGTGCTCGTCTCCTCAGACGAGGGCCCCGTGACGGCCTACGCCATCGAGACGCTCCAGGAGCGCGGGGTCCTCTTCGTCGCGCCGGGGGATCGCGTCTACTCCGGCCAGGTCTGCGGCGAGCACAGCCGCAATAATGATCTGGTGGTTAACCCCTGCAAGCAGAAGAAGCTCGACAATATGCGCGTGCAGTTCAAGGAGCTGGACACCCGCTTAGACGCCGCCCGCAAGATGTCCTTGGAGGAGGCGCTGGAGTTCATCAACCCTGATGAGCTGGTGGAGATCACCCCCAAGGAGGTCCGCATCCGCAAGCGCATGTTGGATCACGCGCTGCGTCGCCGCGCGGAGAAGCAACAAACACAAAGTGAATAAAATGAGCGATATACCTTTGTCCCTTTAAGACAAATTTCATACTTTTTAGTCTTTGATTAAATTTATTTTCGCGATTGTGTTCATAATCGCGCCGTTTAAATTCTTTTTTTAATTAAAATCTTTAGTTTTTTGTAAATCTCACGGCATTGACGCTGCCGCTCATTCAAGATAAAGTCTCAGCCCAATCGCGCTCCCAACCCCGCGCCTACCTTATGAGGTTTTAGATGAGGACGCCGCCCCAACCACGCCGAGCCTTCATCGGCGCCTCGCTCTTGGCCCTGCTGATGGCCTGCAATGAGCACCCCATCCTGCCGCTGGATCAGGTGATCACCGCCACCAACCGCCAAGAGTCGGAGCTGCCGGCCAAGACCAAGATCGACTTCCTCTTCGTCATCGACAACTCCGCCTCCATGTGCGAGGAGCAAGACAACCTCTCGCGCAACTTCTCCTCCTTCTCCACTTGGTTGGCCAAGGATCTCGGCGAAGCGGCGGATTATCGACTGGCGGTCATCAGCACGGATCTGCACCCCAATCATGGTGAGGCGGGGCAGTTCCTGATGAAGCCCGCCCTCGATCCCATGCCCAACTGCCGGGACGCCGATGGGCGGCCTTATGTGCCCAACACCGGGGCCTGCGCGGAGCTGATCAGCAGCGGCGCGCTGGCCCCCGTGCTGCGCTCCGGCCCCGACGGCAACATTGGCCGTGACTGCCCCGCCAATGACACGGACTGTGTTCAAGAGGACCTGGAGAAGAAGTTCCGCTGCCTCTCCACCCTGGGCACGGCGGGGGACAACTTCGAGAAGGGCCTTGAGGCGATCCGCATGGCCCTCTCCTGCAACGGCCCCAACGCCGCGCGCTTTGGCCTCTGCTGCGTCAGCGATCAGACCTGCACGACCAATGAGCAGTGCGGCGGCGGCAGCTGCATCGGCGGCTATTGCCGTGGCTGCGATGAAGGCACCCCTGGCTCATGCACATACAACCCCGCCTGCACGATCCCCGAGGGCGGCCCCCAGCCGGAGTTCCTGCGCCCCGACGCGCTGCAAGTCATCGTCGTCGTCAGCGACGAGGACGACTGCTCTGATCCCGCCTCCAACCCCGCCGAGAGCACCCGCGCGATCTGCAAGTATGGTCCGACCGATCAAAACGGCGATGAGATCCCCGATGGCTATAACGATCGGGCGATCTGTGGTGATCGCACCCCATCCGCCTGCTTCGCCAGCGAATGTGGCAACCTCACCGCGCAGGAGTGCTTTAGTCAGAAGTGCGAGATTAACCGCAACGATAATAACTCTTGCGAGTACTACCGCGATGACCTCACCACGGTGACGGACTATAAGCGCTTCCTCGACAGCCTCAAGGCGCGCCCCAAGGATCAGCTGATCGTCGCCACCATCGTCGGCCACCGTCAGTACACCGAGAGCGGCTTTGAGATCACGTTCAACCCCGGCCACGCCGATGAGGGCTGCCAGGGCGTCGCGCCGGGCCAGAGCGCCGCCGTCTACGATCCCACCCAGCACGATAAGACCTACGATGAGTGCTGCCCGCAGGGGCGCTGCAAGGGCAGCATCCAGCCCTCCTGCGCCTCCTCCAACGGGATCGCCTTCGCCGGGCGCCGCTACCTCCAGCTGGCCGAGTTCTTCGACACCTCCGGGATCGGCTGCGTCAAGGACGCCACGCCTGGCGCGCCCAATGAGGATACATCCCTCACGTGCGTCAACATCTGCATCGATGACTTCAGCACGCCGCTGGGGATCATCAAAGAGCGCATCATCCGACACCTGGGTAACTACTGCCTCGATAAGATCCCCGCGTGCATCGTGCCCGCCTTGGAGCTGAACGGCGAGTCCCAGCCAGAGCACGCCTGTGAGACCGAGGAGGAGTTCAACGACAAGCACAACTACCGCATCCGCGTGCGCCAACAGTGCCTCCTCGACATCAACTCGGGCGGCAACTGCCAGACCGTGGAGCCGCCACGCTACCTGGACGAGAGCGAGTGGGAGCTGCGGTTAAACGAGTCG
This sequence comes from Myxococcota bacterium, assembly GCA_018813065.1. GTDB lineage: Bacteria > Myxococcota_A > Bradymonadia > UBA7976 > UBA1532 > JAHJCH01. The sequence continues at coordinate 17,415 of JAHJCH010000221.1, read as the reverse complement.
GGCTGCCCGGGGAACACCATGATCAAGCTCACCGAGCCCCCCCCCGCTGGCGCGGAGGTCTTTGTTGAGTTCACCGTCTCCATGAGCGGCGCGCCGCCAGCGCCCGCCGCGCCTGACGCCGGCCTCGACATGGAGGTCCTCGGCGAAGAGATCGACGCCGCGCAGTAACCCGCCGCGCAGTAACCCGCCCCCTCAGCCCCACGCGATACCCCATGCCCAGCGACCACCCCGACATGCTCATTGAGGAGCTGGCGCGCCTCCGCGAAGAGGTCGTCAACACCCGCAATGTCTCCATCAAGGCCGATAACCTCATCAAAAACCTCTCCAATGAGGTCAAAGGGATTAATCAAAGGCAGACACAGCGCGATCGTAAGGCGCTGATCAACTCCATGACGGCCTATATCCTCTTCGTGGCGCTGATCTCCGTGGGCTCTTACTTTACGATTGAGGCACGGACGAACACACGCAAGGCAGATAAGACGCTGTTTGAGCGCCAAGAGGCAACATTTAAGCGTGAGATCGCCGAGCTGAAGGCTGAGCTGAGCCGCTGGCATCAAATTGAGCGTGAGCTATTGGAGTTTGAGCGGCTGGTGCGCTCTGGCAATAAGGAGCAGGCGGTCGCCAAGTTCAGCGCGCTGCGCCGCGTGCGCTTCTCAGGCTTGCTTGAGGACCTGATCGTGCGCTTTCGCGCGGAGGTGGCCCGCGAGAAGTACGAGCAAGGGCTAGAGTTCTATAAGCAAGGCAGCTTCGATAAGGCCGATGAGGCCTTCTTGAAGTCCCTTGAGTACAAAGAAGACCCGCCTTATATGGGCAACCTGCTTTATCACCAAGGGATGTGCGCGGTGCGCCTCAAGGACTTCCCCCGCGCCTCAGACATCCTGCGCCAAGCCCTTGGGTTCAAGCACAGCGACTGGCGCACCCGCGCCGACGCGATGTATCACCTCGCCTACGCCCACGATCGCATGGGTGAGAAGCGCACAGCGCGCGATCTTTACTATGGCTTCTATTCTCGCTTTGACACGCATCACATGGCCTCATTGGCCAAGCGCCGCTACAAGCAGCTCAAGGGGCCGTGAGCCTCAGGGCGTCAGCGCCGCGTCCTGGGCGGGCGTGGGGATCGTGGCGGGGGCCGTGGCGGGGTGGCCGAGGCGATCCAGCGAGGGCTTGCTGAGATCGACGAAGCTCTTGATCGCCGTGCTCAAGGAGAGGTGGACGCGCTCCAGATCGGAGATCTTGAGCTGAAGTGGGCGGGCGCCGCAGCGCACCCTCAGCGCCCGCAGATCCTGCCGCCAGGGCCCAGAGAAGGCCGTCCAGGCTTTGAGCTTCTCAGGCCCACGCTGCGTGTCGGTGAGCACCGCCGAGGCCTCCTCATTGAGCGCCTTGTAGAGCGCGTCGAGGCGCCGCCCGCAGATCTCAGCGGGCATATGCTCGACGGCCTTAGAGGCCTCGGGGGCCTTGAAGACGTGATAGGTCGTGGAGAGGGAGACGCTGACGCCCAAGCCAATGGCCATCGCCCAGTAGAAAATCTCAAAAGCGCGCCGCGTCATGTGATCACCTTGAGGTGAGGTCGCCGCTGAGGTTGAGGCGAGGGCGTGACGGGTGGCGCCGTCGCCTGATCAGGCTCGTCGTGGAGAGGGAAGAGATATTGGGCCTCGCTGACCTCGCTGATGAGGCCGACGATCGCCGCCCAAGGCAGCACACAGAGGCTACGCTGACCTTGAAAGGAGAGATCCGCGCGCACCGCCAGCGGCCCAATCTCAAGCACGCTGAGGTTAAACGTGCGGCTGAGGTGTAGCCGCACCACCGGCTGCGCGCGGAGGTGCTCAGGGAGGACGACGCCCTCGACGCCAGGGTGGACCCAGAGAGAGACGAGGCCCTCCTCTAGCAGCTCGATGAGCTTGGCGCGCTTGAGGCGCTCAACCTCGTTGGGGAAACGCATCACGGACCTCTTGAGACCCCACCAGGGTGTTGGCGCGCGGCGCCAGCGGGGTGTGGTGAGGGCAAACCCAATGACTGGGCTCACCCGAGCAGGGCGCAGGGCACCCCAAGACAAGGTGCTCATGTACCACACATTCACCGCGCGCGCGCGCTCATCCGCGCTCCGGCTCAATCACTCGGCGTTCGCGAATCTCCTTCCAACCGAGGTTTAGAGGCGTTAAACACTACCGAGCGGAGATATTGAGGGATTTTGGTTTTATGAACTTCGTCCTCCTCGCGTTCCTCTTTGGGGCGCCGCCGACCACAGAGCCCCCGCGCGCGGACATTGAGCTGATCGCCCCCAGCACCAATCAGGCGCACCTCCACGCCTTTTGGAAGCGACGGCAGCGCGCGATCGAGCGAGGGGACGAGGAGCGAGCCGCGCAGCAGCTTGATAAAATCGTGACCTTTCAGCGCAACGCAGGGATTAAGCGCCTTGATTCGGTTGCTCGCGCCCTCTTACATGAGGCTGCTTCACGGCAAGACTTTTCCTTAATCCCTGTTGTGGAGCAAATCGCCCCAGGCCTGCCAGATATCTATAATATTGAGGCAGGAATGATTTTAAAAAAAGAAAAGTTTGCTTATCATAAGTGGATTAAAGTCAAGGTCAAGGCGCTCATCGCCTCGATGAGTGACTTTCAAGCCCAAGTTTTGTTTTTAAGTGAAGCGTTGCTCAATCTATTGTTGATTTTTTCTGTACTAATCGCTGTTTTTGTATTTACTCAGCTTATTCGATACAGCCTAAATGTATATTTTGATTTAGGTAGAGCATTTCCATCGATAGCAAAAATTGTTATTTTACTTACATTTTTAATCTCGTTCTCGATTCCTATTTTCTATGGTTTTGGGCCATTTTCTTTGATTTTCCCATTGGTTATTCTGTTTTGGAACTATCAAAAAACAAAAGAGAGGTTTTTTAGCCTCATAATGTTAATTATTTTGGCGCTTGCGCCCTGGGGTTTAAGGCTCGGCAATCGACTGACTGAGGCTGGAACAGGATATATCTCCGAGTTGTCTTCATTGACGCTAAACCCACTTAATCAAAGATCCTTTAATGTGATTCAAGGGGCAGTAAATGAGCGAAGTCGCGACTGGGAGTCAAAAGTAATCCTTGGCTTAGCTCAAAAACGCCGAGGTCAACTTAAAAATGCGGTGTCTTTATTCGATTCAGCACTAAAAGACGCAAAAGGTCGTGATTCTAAAGGTTTAATATATAACAACCTGGGCAATACATACTTCGCGATGGGGATGCCCGAGACAGCGAAGTCATATTATGAAAAATCATCGAAAGCGCTGCCTGATTCAGCGATTCCATTATTTAATTTGCATAGGCTCTCCGCAAGAATGGGCAACTCTGAAGATTCGGAGAAGTATATTCAAGCAGCTTCGATTAAAGATTCACAAGAAGTGGCATTTTGGAGCGAAGATGATGATATTAACCTAAATCGCTATGTTATTGACATCGATATCAGCTCAGAAGACCTTACTTCAAGGACATTTAGAGGCGTATTTCACTCAACTCCGCTCGCTAAGCGAATTTGGCTCTTAATCGCAGGCCCTCTGCCCGAGATGTCCGCGCCACTCAGCGCGGTGATCGCGCTCTTCGCGATCTCTTTATTAGCTTTGGTGCGTCAAAGAATGATCCTCACCTGGCCGTGTAATAAATGTGGGAAATCATCTCTAAATGCTTTAATTGATGGCCATCCAGAATATCGTTTATGTGATGAATGCCATGAGATATTTGTTCAGAATAAGCCGATTGACCGCGCTGTACGTTTTGCCAAAGAAGATTCAATCTCAAAATTTAATAATTTAAAGAAGTTTTCGAATATGCTCTTTAGCTTCTTCCCCGGAGTGGTACAAATCGCTTGGGGAAGAACAATAGAAGGTATATTTTTAGTCGGTCTTACCATATTTTTAATCATACGGATCATCTTCCCTCATGGCATCCTTCTTGACCCGTATATGCTTGAAACATCAAAAGGTTTTTCTTTCTGGTCGTCTGCCATCCTATTTGGGCTGCTTTGGCTCTATAGCCTATTACAAACATACAAATTGAATAAGGAGCTAAATTAAGATGGCCCTTCAAGGCTCTCTCTCCGATTTTGGAATTGCAGAGATTTTACAACTTCTATCAACACAACAAAAAACAGGTGTTTTATATGTAAGCTTAGCTGAGCTTGAAATTAGTATTAGTTTTATCTCAGGAAAAATTGTAGCTTGCCAAAGTAATGGCGATAATAATGTTGATTTGCCAATGATTTTATCAAAAGCAAATTTATTAACAAAAGAACAATTTTCTTATATCAAGAAAACATCAAAAAATAATAATGCTGACGAATTTCAAATAATCACAGAGATGAAGGTCATCAGCGCAGATGAGCTGGTAAGAATTAAAAATTTATATACAGAGGAGCTGATTTGCAGCCTCTTTTCATGGAAAGAGGGCAAATATCAATTTGATACACTTTTACCAAACGATATTTACCGTGATATTGAGCCAATTTCACCTCAAAATGTACTCATGGAGGGCTATCGTCGCCTAGATGAATGGCCTCTCATTCGAGCAAAGGTGAATAATTACGGTATTGTTTATCATGCGATCAAAGACGTCGGTGATTTAGAGAATGACGCGCAGGCGCTGGAGCGGCTCCTTGATGACGCCTTCAGCGAGTTCGCCGAGGCGCCCGCAGGGCCACCCAAGAAGCAGGCGATCGGCTCGGCGGCGAACCTCGGCGCCCATGAGCGCGTGCTCCTTAAGCTGATCGACGGCAAGGTCACGGTCGAGGCGCTGGTCAATCGCAGCCTGCTGGGCGAGTTTGAGACCTGCAAGGCCCTCTTCACCCTCCAAAATGAGGGGTTCATCGAGCCGCTCAAGGTCAAGCGCTCCAAGGCCGTGCCAGGGCGCGCGCGCGTGGCCAATCAGACGGCGCTGGCCATCGCCGTCAACGCCCTGATCCTCGCCTCGCTGGTGGGCATTATCCTGCTCATCCCTCAGAGCAAGAGCGAATTTCAGTTGAACTCAAAAGAGGTGATGAATAATGTCACCCGGCGCCTCAAGAACAACCGCAAGACCGCGATCATCTCTGCCCTTGAGGTCTACCGTATCGAGCACGGTGATTACCCTGAGTCGCTCTCTCTGCTCCTTGAAGAGGGCTTGATCGATGAGTCTCTCCTGGTGAGGGGCTCCAAGCAGATCTCGTGGAGATATACGAGCATCGGTGATGATTATGATCTGAGATAACCCGCCCTCTCTCCCCCCGACCTCTATGACGCCTGGTTTCGCCAGCGTCGCCCCCATCCGCATATTAAAAACTAAACCGAAGTACCCTTCGACCATGAGCGAACACAGAACCATCTATATCGAGGTCCCTGAGGGCCAGGTCGCGCTGTCGCCGCTTTGGGGGCCACAGGATATGCATCGTCACCTCTTGGAGCGCAGCCTCGGCGTGCGCCTCAACGCGCGAGGGAAGCGGCTGCATATCACCGGTCTGGCGGCCAAGCTCTCCTTCGCTGAGCGCGCCATCGGCGAGCTCTTGGCCTTGATCCGCAGCGGCGCGCCGCTGTTCCTCAAGGACGTGGAGCAGGCTGTCCAGCTGCTCTCCAGCGATGAGGACGCGCGGCTCGACGCCCTGCATGGCAAGCCCCTGTTCACCACCGCCGATCGGCGCTCGATCTCGCCCAAGACCCCCAATCAGCGGCGCTATATCGAGGCGATGCAGGCCAAGGATCTGGTCTTCTCCGTGGGGCCAGCCGGGACCGGCAAGACCTATTTGGCCATGGCCGCGGCGGTGGAGGCCTTACGCCGCCATGAGGTCAACCGCATCATCCTCACCCGCCCCGCCGTGGAGGCGGGCGAGCGCCTGGGCTTCTTGCCCGGCAGCCTGGTGGACAAGGTCAACCCCTACCTGCGCCCGCTCTATGACGCGCTCTTTGATCTCTTGGGGGTTGAGCACGCCACCAAGCTCATCGAGGAGCGCAGCATCGAGGTGGCGCCCCTCGCGTTTATGCGTGGACGGACATTAAATAAGGCCTTTGTCATCTTGGATGAGGCGCAGAACACCACAAGGGAGCAGATGAAAATGTTCCTGACGCGCTTGGGCTATGCTTCAAGGGCTGTGGTTACGGGTGACGTCACTCAAACCGATCTCCCTCAAAAAGAGAAGAGCGGCTTGGTTCAAGCGGTTCAAATCCTCGATGAGATCGAGAGCATCGGAATTATTCGCTTGACGCGTGTAGATGTGGTGCGCCATCCGCTCGTTCAGGCGATTATTCAAGCATATGATGAGGCTGAAGCATGAGCGTCTCTTTAAGTCAACGCGCCAGCGTGAAGGGGCGCCTGTGGCCCAGCACGCTGCGACGGCGCGCGGCGCGGCTCTTGGCGATCTTGGATCAAGCTGAGGCTGAGCTGTCGCTCTTATTGACCGATGATGAGGAGATTCAAGCCCTCAACGCGCAGTATCGCGGTAAGGATGCGCCCACGGACGTGCTCAGCTTCCCGCTGGATGAGCCCGTGGTGATCCCCGGAGTGCCGCGCGTGCTGGGTGACATCATCGTCAGCCTGGAGACGGCGGCGCGGCAGGTCGAGGAGGGGCCGCTGCCGCGCGTGCGCGCGCTGGTGGGCGAGGGCTATGACTGGGGGCTGCTCGATGAGGTCAGCTTCCTCCTCCTCCACGGCGCGCTGCACCTCCTGGGTCACGATCATATGGAGCCCGCTGAGGCCGCCGAGATGGAGGCGTTGGAGGCGCGCTGCCTACCCCTGCTCTTGGGCCTCAAGGGCCACACCCCGGCTGCTTAGGAAGCGCCGCGCCCGCGCCCCCCGCAGCGGCCGCCCCGCCTCGTAGAGCTGATCCACCCAAAAGCCGTGCTTGATGGAGAGATCATAGAGCGCCTGGAGCCGCTCAAGGGGGATGTCTCGCCCAACGCTGGCGAGATCAAGGCGGCCCGAGAGGGCCAGGAGCATGGGCTCGGCGAAGCAGGCGAAGATGTGGCGATCTTGGCCGGTGACGAGGCCATAGACGCGGCGCCAATGGCTGCCCCCCAGCGGCGCGGGGAGGCGGATGTGCTCGCCGTCGAGCACCAGCACATCTGCGCGCGGCGCGTCGCGGATGACGTCGAGGGGCGCGGCGACGTCGATGACGACGCTGCCCGGAGGCAACGCGCTCTGGCGCAAGCGCCCGCCCGTGCTGGACGCCGCGATCAGCACATGATCGGGGCCGAGCGTGGGGGCATCGATGAAGTGGGCGCGGCCCAGCCCCTCGGCGTTGAGGCGCTCGAGCTTGCGCTTGAGCGGCTTGGGTGGCGCGGCAGAGACGACGGCGACTCGCGCGCCCTCGGCGATGAGCAGCGCCAAGATGGCCTCGCTGACGGCCCCCGGCGGGCCGAGCAGCTCCACCGCGCGGCGTCGCCCGCTGAGCCGCCCCCATAAGGCCAAGGTCTGCGTCGCGGCGATGGCTGTGAGGGCGTTGCCGGTGGTGATGCGCACCCCCGCCTCGCGGGCCACCGCCTTGCCCTGGCCGCCGACCACCGCCGCCACCGCGCCCAGCCCGACGATCTCAGCGCCCCGCGCTTGGCAGAAGCGCGCCGCGTCGAGGATCTCCTCCACCGCGCTGGCCTGATCGATCAGCATCGACTCGGTCAGCTGGGGCGTGGCGACGAGCCAACCCGTGGTGTGGTGTTGATGGGGATCACGCAGCGAGAGCTTGGAGATCAGCCGCGCGGGGCGGCGCGCGCTGTGACCAAGGAGCATCAAGCTCGGATCGGCGCTGCGCACACCCAGGAGGGCCTGTTGGCGGCGGCGGAGGGGGTGGACGATGAAGCCAAAGCGCATAGAGGTCCTTGGGCAGAGGCGCGTGAGTCTACGATAAACCCGCGCCGCGCCAAAGCCTTCGCTCTTCATGAGGGCTCAGCTTAGAGCTCCTCTTCTTCTTCCTCTTCTTCCTCTTCGCCAACCACGATGACCTCGCCTTCAAGAGCCTCATCATCGTCATCGCTGTCATCGTCATCGCTGGTGCCGCCTGAGATCTCAACCTCATCATCGGGGAGATCATCTTCATCGGAGTCCAGCTCGGTGAGGCTTGGATCATCCTCTTCTTCATCTTGGACGGTGCTCAAAGTGAGCTTATCCTCGTCCAAATCGACCTCTTCGATTTCTTCGTCTTCGTCTTCGTCTTCGTCTTCGTCTTCGTCGTTGGTGGTCTCTTCATCATCAGTGTCATAGTCCGTCTCATCGCTGTTCTTTCCAAAGCGGCTGCGACGGCGGCTCCTCAGCGTGGGGTTCGGTTCGTCGGAGGCGGGCGCGCCGCATCGAGGACAGACCGGGTTTTCTTTATTGAGGTCGTAGAAGCGCGTCTCGCACTCCTCACAGGTGTGCTTTTTGCCCAAGGCAGCCCTGTTCATGATTCCTCCAAACGCAATCTTCATCGTGTCGCGGCTTATGTTCGATTCAAAGCACCTCGTCAATAGAATTTGTCGATGAATTTTCCCCCTGAGGTCACCACGGGGGGGCGTGAAAAACCCTCGCGTCGGGCCAAGAAAAGCCTTATAGAGCGAGCCCAGCGCGCCGGCGTTGAGGTTTTTATGAGCGCGGAGATCGACGAGGGCGTCTACAAAGGGCTGGATGAGTTCTACGCGATCTACAAGATCGACCTGCGCGTCTACGCCGCCTCAGATCACCGCGTCGTCTACGGCGTCGAGCCCCTCAAGGTCGGCGCTGAGATCATCGAGCAGGTCGATCCAGCCTCGATCAGCGATGAGGTTCACTTCCTGGAGCATGAGGGGCTCAGCTACGCCTATCTCGCCCTCAAGGCGCTGCTGGCCCGCGATGACATCCTCGTCTATGGCCCTTATCTGGCGGACGTCTACACCCCCGTTGAGATCAAGCGACAGCTGCGCGGGCTGCTCAAGGCCCTGGCGCTCTACGCGCGCTATCGGCGCGTGGAGCAGATCCGCCGCCAGCTGGCGCGTGAGGTCGAGGCCCTCGCCGATGAGAACCAAGAGGTTCAACGCGCGCTGTCGGTGATGAGCCACGAGATCAGGACACCGCTGACCTCGATCATTGGCTATGGCGAGATGCTCCTCAAGGGGCTGGCCGGCCCGCTCAACCCCGAGCAGCGCGACTACGTGACCACCATCCACGCCCGCGCCCAGAGCCTCGTGGCCTTGGTCAGCGATGTGCTGCGCGCCCGCCGCGCCGAGGCCCACGCCGCCCGCCGCTTCGCCCCCGTGCCCCTCGACAGCGTGCTCGATGGCGCCCTCGACGCCATCCGCCCTCAAGCCCAGGCCAAGGCGCTGCGCCTCAGCCTAGAGCTGCCGCCCCGCTTGGCCACGCCCAGCCTGACCATCCCCCCCGAGCGCCTGACGCAGATCGTGGTCAACCTCCTGGGCAACGCCGTCAAGTTCACCCCCCAAGGGGGCCGCGTGACCCTGCGCGTCGAGGCCCGCCAGGACGCCGGCGCGTGGCTGTGGATCGCCGTTGAGGACACCGGGATTGGGCTGCCGGAGGTCTATCAAGCCCGCATCTTTGAGGCGTATTACCGCGCCGAGGCCGTGGAGGAGGCCGTGGAGGGCAGCGGCCTGGGGCTGTTTATCGTCAAGAGCTTGGTGGAGGCCCACGGCGGCGCGGTGGGCGTAGAGAGCGCCTTGGGGGCGGGCTCGCGGTTTCACTTTACGCTGCCGCGCGCCATCGACGACCCCGCCTAATCTCACCCTGGGGGGCGTCGGCGCCTCGGCGCTTGCGCTCGACCTCGATCCCGAGTAGAGCAGACGCGCATGAACGCACCCCGCGCATCACACGCACGCGTGTCTGATGATGATCCAGATGAGATCGCAGACAGACACAGCTCAACCCCACCCCATGAGGATGGCTTGAACGAAGCATCCCTGCTCGACTCCATCGCCCGCGCGCTGGCCTCGGAGGGCCTGCGACCCGATCTCTCCGATGACTGCGCCTTGGCTCCACCCACGGCCTTGTTGACCACCGACGCGCTGGTCGAGGGCGTCCACTTCGATCTCGCCACCACCTCGGCGCGGCGCGTCGGCGCCCAGGCGGCGGTGTGCAACCTCAGCGATCTGGCCGCCAGCGGCGGCGGCCCCGGCTGGCTGCTGTGGTCGCTCATCGTCCCGCCACGCTGGAGCCCCGCGCTGATCGAGGAGATGACCGGCGGCTTGGCGGCGGTGGCCCGCGCGCAGGGCGCGGAGATCCTCGGCGGCAACCTGGCCCGCGTGGAGGGCCCAGGGGTCCTCTCCGTCACCGCAGGGGGGCCGCTCTTGGGCGCCGCGCCGCTGCGGCGTCGAGGCGCCCGCGTCGGCGACGGCGTCTATGTCACGGGGCCGCTGGGGGAGGCGGCCTTGGGCCTGCGCTTTCAAGATGAAATGGCGCAGGCGGCCCGCCACGCCTGGCGCCCACACTTCGCCGAGGCCGCCGCCTTGGTGTCTTGGGGGGGCGCCTCATCGGCCATGGACATCTCGGATGGGCTGCTCTTGGATCTGGATCGCCTCTGCCGCCTCAACGGCCTCGGCGCCGATCTCGACGCGGCGGCCATCCCCACCTCGACCCTCTACCGCGCGCGCCTGGGCGACGATCTTGAACTGGCGCTCAGCGGCGGTGAGGACTATGTGCTCTTGTTCACCGCCTCAACGCCCCCGCCCATCGGCGTCCGCGTCGGCGTCTGCGTCGCGGGCGAGGGCCTCACGCTCAACGGCTCGGCGATCTCGCCGCGCGGCTGGGATCACTTCGCCGAGCCATGATCGACATCTACTTCTTCTTCTATCTGCTGCTCCAATCCGCCTTCTTCTCAGGGGCGGAGACCTCCCTCTTCAGCATCGGCAAGCCCGCGCGGGTGCGCCTGGAGCAAGGTGATCGCGCCGATCGCCGCATCGCCCACCTCCTCAGCAACCCCCGCGATCTGCTCATCACCATCCTCTTTGGCAATGAGCTGACCAACATCGCCATCTCCATCGTGGCCGCCTCGATCACCAGCCGGCTCTTTGATGGCTTCTCGCTTTTATGGAAAACGCTGCTCTCCACCGGCGTGGTCTTGCCGCTGCTGATCTTGTTTGGGGAGGTCACACCCAAGACCTTGGCGGCGCGCCAAGGTGAGCGCTTTGCGCGGCTCATCGTCTGGCCGCTGAGCGTCTTCAACGCCCTCATTCGCCCCATCAGGCGCGCCTTACGTCTGATCACCGACGCGCTCCTGCGCGCCCGCGCCCAGGAGCGCGACAACATCGACGAGGGCGAGTTTCGCACGCTGATCGACGCGGGCGCGCGGGAGGGCGTCGTCGAGGAGCAGGAGCGTGAGCTGATCCACAACGTCCTCGACTTTGGAGATCAGACCCTCTCGGGCGTGATGCGCCCCTTCGATGAGGTCTTCTCTGTGGAGGTCAACCGCCCCACCCCGGAGGTGATCGCCGAGGCCGCCAAGCGCCATCACAGCCGCATCCCCGTCTGGGAGGGCGATCCGCGCACGATCATCGGGGCGGTACACACCAAGGATCTCTTGGCCATCCGCTGGGGGGTGCGCCCCGCCGCGCCGCTGCGTCGGCTCCTGCGCAAGGTCGTCTTCACCACGCGCGCCAAGAGCGCGGCGGATCTGCTCGATGAGTTCCGCCGCAGGCGCATCCACATCGCCATCGTCGTCGATGAGTTCGGCCACGCCGTGGGCCTATGCACCATGGAGGATCTCTTGGAGGAGCTGTTTGGCCCCATCACCGATGATCCGCAGGCCGTCTCGATGGGCATGGAGCTGGAGTGAGCATGGACACCTTGCTTGAGATCACCCTCACCGTGCTCCCTTGGCTGATCATCCTGCTCTGCGTGCTCAGCGAGGCCTTCTTCGCCGCCTCGGAGCTGTCGATCATCTCCGCGGATCGTGTGCAGCTCGACGCGGCCAAGCGCGCTCAAGACGCGCGGGCCAAGCGGGCGCTGTGGTTCCGCGAGCGCCCCTCAGAGCTGTTCGGCACCACGCTCCTGGGCACGAACATCAGCACCGTCACGGGATCAACAATCGCGTCCTTAGTCTTGATGCGTGTTGATCCAGAGGCGGGAGAGTTTTGGGCAATGTTGTTAATGTCACCGTTAATCCTTATCGGCGGTGAGCTGTTGCCTAAGAGCCTCGCTCAAGGCAACGCCACAAAGCTGGCGTTGCGCCTCTCTGGGCCACTTTATATGATAAATCGGCTATTTAAGCTGCCCGTGTTCTTAATTAAAGGCTACACACACCAGCTTTATCGTTTACTCAACATCGACGTCGATGAACGCCGCGCGCTGATCTCCCGCGAGGAGCTGTGCATGGTGATGGAGAGCGAGATCAGCGAGGGGGAGATCGAGGACGATGAGCGGGCGATGATCCGCAGGATCTTCGCCTTCAGCCACCTCTCAGCCAAGGACAGCCTGATCCCCATCGAGGTGGTCTTCTCGATCCCACACGACGCCACGATCCAGCAGGCGGCGCAGATCATCACCGAGCGGGGCTTCTCTCGCCTGCCGGTCTACCGTGATCGCCCTGAGCAGATCGTCGGCGTGCTGCACCAGAGCGACGTGCTGCGGGCGGAGTCGGGTAAGGCCCCCGTGGAGGAGGCCATGCGCGCCCCCTTCTTCGTGCCCGAGACGCAAGAGATCGATGATCTCCTGATCTTCCTCCAGCGCGAGGCGGCGCTGGCGGCCTTCGTGGTCAATGAGTTTGGCGAGACGGTGGGCATGTTGACCCTTGAGGACATCCTGGAGGAGATCATCGGCGACATCCGCGACGAGTTCGACGACGCGGGGGGGCTATGGCGGGCGGCCTCGGAGGGGGGGTGGTTGATCCGCGCCCATGCCCCCATCGAGGCGCTCAACGAGGCCCTGCGCCTTGATCTACAAGAGTCCGATGACTACCAAACGCTGGCGGGGCTCCTGTTACAGAGCCTCAGGCACATCCCCCAGCCGGGCGAGTTCGTCGATCTCCCCAACGGGCGGCGGGCCACGATCCGCGCCGCCAATGAGCGGGCCATCAAAGAGGTCCACATCAGCGACATCTGATGCGCGCCCTCTCCGCTTGGGCCATCGCCCTCGGCGCCAGCCTGCCGATCCTCTATGGCTGGCTGTGGCCCCGCTTCCTCCTCTTCGACGCCCTGGCGCGTGAGATCGTCGCCTTCACCGGCGGCGTCTCAGGGGCGCTGATCGCCCTCACGGCGCTGAGCAGCCTCAGCGGGCGCCGTGGCGGCCTCGCCTCCTCGCGCGATCAAGCGGCGCGGCTGGGCGCGCGGGTCGCCTTCGTCGTCACGCTCGTCACGCTCATCAGCTGGCGGATCAACCAGCTCGATGAGCGTGTCCCCTATGTTGAGTCCTTCTCGCTGCTCAGCCTCCAGCTCAGCTCGGGTTGGCTGGCGGCGCTCCTCTTCTACATCTGGGCGCGGGCGCGGGCGCGGCGCGCGCGGCGTCGGCTGGAGGGGCTGCCTGGGGTGCGCGCCCTCTTCACCCTCAGCGCCGTGCTCTTGGGGCTCTGCGGGGCGACGGCCTTGGGGATCGGCTCCTCGGCGCGCGCCGCAGGCGCGCTCAACCAAGAGCAGCGGGTGGAGCTGAACACGCTGGCGGATCTCCTGGCGCGCGGGCTCTCGGCCACCCAAGAGCCCCGCAAAGCCGCGCAGATACTCGGGCTTTTGCGCAACGAGGTGGATCTCTGGCATGAGCGGCTGCCCCGAGGACGCCCCCCCCCGCTGCTGAGCGACGCGCTGGTGCGCCCCGAGGGGGACGGGACGCTGATCGTCCAGCGCCCCGAGGGGGGCCGCTTCCACGTCACGCACCGCAGCCTCAAGGGCGGCGATCTCCTCTGGCTCATCGCCCCCGCCAACGCCCGCCCGCCGGTCTGGGCGCCCGATGAGGCCCCCGCCTTGATGATGCTCGCCTTCCTGCTGCTGGGCGCGCCCATCGCCGCCTTCTCCATCGGCCACGATCTCCAAGGCCAGCTGCGGCGCGCCTCGCGCAACCTCACGGCCCTGGGGCGCGCGGGGGAGGCCGTAGACATCACCGGCGCGCCCAGGGGCATCCCCATCGACACCCACGATGAGGTCGGGGCGCTGATCTGGGAGGTCAACCGCACCTGCGCCCAGTTCGCCGAAGACACGCGCAGGCTCAGCCTGGAGCTGGAGCAGGCCGCCCACAGCGATCAAGCCCGCGCGCGCTTCCTCACCGACGTCAGCCATGAGCTGCACGCGCCGCTGCGGGAGATCCTGCGTCGTGGCGGCGCCCTCGGCGCTGATCCTGGGCTGACCGCCGCCCAGCGTGAGGACATCGAGGTCATCGAGGAGGCCAACGCCCAGCTGCTCAAGCACGTCTCTGACATCCTCGATCTGGCCCAGCTCGACGCCGCGCCGACCTTGCCCCGTGGCCCCACGCCGCCCTTGCCGCTGGCGCCCGCCTTGGAGCGCCTGATCCGCGCCAAGCTGCCGCCGCCCGAGGTCACGCTCAGCCTCAAGATCGCGCCGGGCTGCCCCGAGGCGCTGATCCCCGCCTCGGCGCTCGATCAAGTCATCGGCAACCTGCTGAGCAACGCCCTCAAGTTCACCCGCGAGGGCTTCGTCGAGGTCAGCGCCGCGCCCATCGAGCCCGATCGCGTTGAGATCAGCGTCCGCGACAGCGGGCCGGGCATCCCCGCCGCCGATCTGGAGGCCATCTTCTTGGAGTTCCACCGCGTCGAGGCGCAGCGCGCCGTGCCGGGCACGGGGCTGGGGCTCGCCATCGCCCGTCGGCTGGCCGCCCGCTGGGGGGGGATCATCACGGTGCGCGCCGTGGAGGGGCAGGGCAGCACCTTTACGCTCTCCTTGCCCGCCGCGAGGCCCGCCCCATGAGCGCCTTGATCTACGCCCGCCTGCTGACCTTGCTGGGGCTCGGCTCGACGGCCACCCTCGTCAGCCTCTCGGTCCCGGCGCTGGTCAACATGGGGCCGGAGCGCGTGGTCTGGCGGGCCTGGGGGGTGGTGTTCTCTGTGGGGGCTGCCTTGGCGCTGCTGTGGTGGTCGGGGCAAGCGCTGCGCCCGTTGACCGAGGCGCCCGCGACGGCGGCGGCGCGGCGCGCGGCGGCGGAGCACCCCTTTCGCTTTGCGCGTTTTAGCTTTATCAGCGCGCTTTTGTCTGGGCTGGGCACGCTCTTGTTCCTCTACGCGCTCAAGCGTGATCTGGCCTACGCGACGCTCTCGGGCGTCATCACCTACCTCATGTTCATCCTGCCCAACCTCTGGATTTACCTGCTGCTAAGGCGGGGGCTGCGGCGATGGATCGTGGCCTCAGAGGCGGGGCCTTGGCGCCCGGAGGCCTTGGGGCTGCGTCAGCCGGTGGGGATGCGGCTGGCCTTCGCGGTGCAGGTGCCCATCATCGTCTGCTCGATGGGCATGGTCCTCGTCGAGCAGGAGCACGGCAACCGCTACGCCTCAAGGCTCCATGGCTACTACGAGGCCCGCCAAGAGCGGCTCCTGCGTGGGACCCTCAACGCGCTGCGGGGCCGCCCGACGCACGCCGCCTCGGAGCGGACCGAGGATCGCCCCGCCGATGTCATCCGCGCCCCCTCGCTGTGGATCTTACCGCCGCTGTTGCTCCTCCTGATCGTGGGCCTGACCGCCGCCATTGGCCGCTTCCTGGCGGCGGAGATCACCCATGACATGCGCGCCGTCGCCGAGGGGCTGGATCGGCTACGGCGGGCGGCGACGCTTGAGCAGGGGGGCGGGGTTGGGCTGCGCGAGGCCGCCGCGCTGGAGGTGGCCTATGAGGCGACGCTGCGTGGCTTCACCAAGCGCCAGGAGGCGCTGCGTGAGGCGACGCGCTTGCGTCAAGAGGCTGAGCGGGTCAAGGCGCGGCTGCTGGCCCACCTCAGCCACGAGCTCAAGAGCCCGCTCAACAGCGTCTTGGGCTTCTCCGAGGTGCTGCTGGCGGAGCTGGACGGCCCCTTGACAGCGGCGCAGCGTCAGGAGGTGATGCGGGTGTGGCGGCGGGGATCGCAGGCGCTGCGCTTTATCCTCGCGCTCTTGGATCGCGCGGCGATCGAGGCGCCCGGCGGCGCCTTAAGCGCCCGAGAGGCCCATGTCGGCGCCTTCCTGGAGGCGCTGGAGCGCGCCTGCCCTGTTGATCCGATCGGCGCTCTCGCCATTGAGATCGTGCGCGCGCCGGGGCTTGACCTGGGGCGAACCTGCTGCGTCGATCCCGACTACACCGCCCGCGCGGTGATGCTGGGCGCGGGGCTCCTGGCCGATCTGCTGGAGGCGGGCCGGGTGGAGATCCGGCTCTCGACGTCGGGGCGTGGCGTGGACGTCGAGATCGACATCGCCCAAGTGGAGGCGCTGCGCGCCGACGCGATGCAGAGCGAGGCGCTGATGTACTTGATGGAGGGGGACATCTCCGCGCCGCAGGCCCCCGCGCCGCTGCGGCTGCTGCGCTGGCTCATCGCCACGCAGGGCGGGCGGCTGAGCGTATCGCTGGACGCGCGGGGCTGGCCGCGCTTCAGCGTGGCGCTGTCTGAGGCGGGGCGTTGACGCAAAAAGGTGTACATAAAGCCTTGTCTTGATGAGTAATCGTGGAGGCACGGCTCAAGGAGAGTCCCTCATGAAACACCTCATGTTCACCCTGGCGCTGATATGCGCCGCCATCTGGACACGGCCCGCCGAGGCCTCTTGGCTGGGGGAAGCCTGGCTCTGGGTCAAGATCGAGCGCGTCAAGCCTCATCAGGCGGGTGAAGCGCTGCGTGGCGTCGATCTCTTGGTGCTGCGCTGCGACCGCTACATCAACCGCAGCGAGTCCTTCTGCAAAGAGCTGCCCGGCCAGCGCTTCAGCGTGAGCCTTGAGATGAACAGCGCTGCGCAGGCCAAGGCCCTAAAAGCAGGCGCCAGGGCGCCGGTGAAGTACCGCCTCTCCACATACATGACGTTTGATCCCAAGACAGGCCAGCGTGTAGGCGGATCAAGCTCAAAGTGGACCTATCTCAACGATGAAGAGGGCGGGGGGACGTTTATCAACCGTGATGAGGCGCCCAAGGAGAAGAAGCCGCGCGTAAAGCGGCGGCCTCAAGGGACGCCTTCTCAAGCAAAACCTTCTCAAGCAGAGCCTTCTCAAGCAAAGCCTTCTCAAGCAAAGCCTTCTCAAGCAGAGCCGCCTCAAGAGAAGCCCAAGCAGAGCCCTCCAGGGGCGAAGCCCGCAGGCCCCGCGCCTCACCCCGCACAATCCACGGTCAACCCCGCCTAGGCTCAGCGGCCAAGCCGCCCCCGCCCCGCCCCTGCAATGGCTCCTAAAAAGTGACCGGAGTATGGATTTTTATGATTGAATCCATAGGCCGATTGTAGAAAGATGCTGCTAAGCTCACGCTGCGCAGGTCTACATGAACACTGAAAAATCGCCATCAACAACCGATCACAATTGTGTGTGTCTCAAGTGCAAAAAAACTTTCGAGGTCCCCCTGCCGAGCACGTGCCCCGAAGG
>JAHJCH010000220.1 GCA_018813065.1 Myxococcota bacterium | reverse complement strand
GAGGGGGGAGGTTTATCTTCGGCTCGTCGAGAAAACTCATCAATGGGGATAGTGTCGCAATTACGCTTACTTACGATGGCTTGCTTGAACTTCCTATCCTCCATCAGAGGCGATCGACAGTGATTTTGGAAAACCCAAGATGACCAAAGCCATTAACCCCCAGGGACTCAAATCAACATGATTGAAGACTTTCAAGAGTATCTTGAGTATTACGATGAAGGAGTCATTATTAAAGCCGAATTATGGTCCAAAGCAATAGCATTTCTCGCAAATAGAGGCACCTCCATTGAAAAATGGAGGTGCCTTCCAGATTGGCTCCAAGAAGATGTTTGGCTTTGCTCAAAAAACACCCAAGAAGACACTATTTATTATATGATTCGCGAAAAAGAAGAGAGCGACAGAATTAGAACTCAATCCTTAGCCATAAAACACTGGCTCACCCAACACCCAGAGCTCACCAAAGGGTTCGAAGACAACCCCTAATCAACTCCAGGCGGCGGGTTTCAGCTTGAACGCTGCGGTCTACATCTCCGCTGACGAGGGTGACGCGCTTGAGCTGGCAGAATAGGTGGCCCGAATAGGTGGCACCCGAATAGGTGGCCACCGGAATAGGTCACTGGACTTGCGACGAAAAAGTGGACACCTGATTTAGGCCTTCCTCTTCCAGTGTCACCCATGTGCTCCAACCCTCTCTTCCTCTTCCTCTTCCTCTTCCTCTTCCTCTTCCTCTGTCTTCCTCAGTGTCACCCATGTGCTCCAACCCCCTCTTCCTCAGTGTCATGGATGCGCCTTTCTAGTTTTTTGGTAAAAATACAGTATTCGCAAAACAACGAGAAGTCCAACCCGCCCCACACTCACTCTGGATGATCCTTGAGCCCAACGCGCGCAGGTCGTAAGAGGGAGCAACCACGATCGAGGTGCCCCATGCCGCTTCACCCCCGCGCGGGCCAGCCCGCTCAGTTTGAGGATCTCACCGACATCCCTCAGCTCATCTCCGCCTTCTTCACCCGCGCCCCGCGCCCCTGCCAGCCCGAGGAATGCGTCAGCTTCGGCACCTCGGGCCATCGGGGCGGCGCGCTGCGAGGCAGCTTTAATGAGGCGCACATCGTCGCCATCACCGCCGCCCTGTGTGAGCGCCGCGCCCTGGATGGGATCACCGGCCCGATCTTCTTGGGCAAGGACACCCACGCGCTCTCGGAGCCCGCGCTGCAAGTGGCCTTGGAGGTGCTCACGGCGGCGGATATCCCTGTGCGGCTTTGTGAGGGCTACACCCCCACGCCGGTGATCTCCCACGCGATCATCGAGTGGAACCGCGCCCACGCCGCCCAGGCCGACGGGATCATCATCACGCCCTCCCATAACCCCCCCGATGATGGCGGCTTTAAGTACAACCCGCCGCATGGCGGCCCCGCCGATGACGCCATCACCGACTGGATCGAGGCGCGGGCCAACGCGCTGCTCGATGGCTGGCGCGACATCCCCCGCGTGCCCTATCCACGCGCCTTGAACGCCGACACGGTGACGCGCTTCGATGCCCGCCCCGCCTATGTCGAAGCCCTGGATCAGATCATCGACATGGAGGCCATCGCCGCCAGCGGCCTGAGGATCGGCGTCGATCCCATGGGCGGGGCGGGTTTGGCCTACTGGGAGGTGATCGCGGAGCGCTATGGGCTCAACATCGAGGTGGTCAACCCCCACCCCGATCCCACCTTCAGGGCGATGTGCCTCGATAAAGACGGCAAGATCCGCATGGACTGCTCCTCGCCTTGGGCCATGAGCGGCCTCATCGCCCTCAAGGATCGCTTCGACATCGCCTTTGGCAATGACGCCGACTATGACCGCCACGGGATCGTCACCCCTTCGACGGGTTTGCTCAACCCTAATGACTACTTGGCCGTGGCCATCGATCACCTCTTTAAGACCCGCGCTTGGGGTGCGCAGGTGGCTGTGGGCAAAACTTTGGTCAGCAGCGGGCTGATCGACCGGGTCGCGGCGCGCTTGAAGCGTCAAATCGTGGAAGTGCCCGTAGGTTTTAAGTGGTTTGTCAAGGGTTTTAGCACGGGGACGCTCGGTTTTGGGGGTGAGGAGTCGGCGGGGGCCAGCTTTTTACGCCGCGATGGGGCCGTCTGGACCACCGATAAGGACGGGATCATCATGGATCTGCTGGCGGCGGAGATCACCGCCACCACGGGGCGCGATCCGGGGGCCTACGCGGCGGCCCTGCGCGCCGAATTGGGCGCGCCGATCTATCGCCGCGCCGACGCCGCCGCCGACGCGACGGCCAAGGCCAAGCTCAAGGCGCTGTCGCCCGCTCAGATCCGCGCCGATGCCCTCGCCGGTGAGCCGATACTTCAGCGGCTCACCCACGCGCCGGGCAACGGCGCGGCCATCGGCGGGCTCAAGATCGTCACAGAGAACGGCTGGTTCGCCGCCCGGCCCTCGGGGACCGAGGCGATCTACAAGATCTACATGGAGAGCTTTAAGGATGAGGCGCACCTGGATCAGATCCACGCCGAGGCCCAAGCCATCGTCGATGAGGCGCTGCGCGGATGAGCGCGGTGAGCGCGCTGAGCGTAGATGAGCGGCTGGAGCGCGCCACCGGCGATCCCTTCTGGACGCCCGATGACGTCTACCTCGTCGAGCGCCCCCAGCTGAGCTACCTCCATAGCCCACGGCCTCAGTCGTTTTACAACGTGGTCACCCGCTGTCGCGCGCGTGGCGCGCGGGTCGAGGGGATGATCGCCGAGGTCAGCGCGGCGCATCGCCACACGCGCAGCTCATGGCGGGTCACCAACCTGGGCACCTCCACGCCCCTGCTGCGTGGCTTAGAGGCCGCCGGCTACCGCCTAGAGCATCAACATCGCTGTTACGCCCTGGAGGTCGGCGCGCTGACGAGCTTGGCCGCCCCCGAGGCCCTGCGCGTGGCCCACGTCAACACGATGGCGCGCCTCAAGGACAGCAAAGCGGCGGCGGCGGCGGCCTTTGGATCGTCGGGCGAGGAGACAGAGGCAGAGCTTGAGCAGATCTTGGGCGGCTGCGCGGATCCCCAAGGGCGGGTGGCGCGGTTCGTCGTCTATGCAGAAGACGTCGCCATCGCCTCGGCGGGGCTGACCCTCTTTAACGGCCTGGGCCTGGGGCTGCTCTGGGGCGGCGGCGTCCACCCCGCGTGGCGTGGGCGCGGGGCCTATCGCGCCCTGCTGCGGGCGCGGGCGGCCTGGTGCGCGGCGCGGGGGATCGAGGAGGTGGGTCTTTATGCGCGGCTGAGCACCTCGGCGCCTATCGTGTGGGCGGCGGGCTTTCGGCCTTATGGCGTGATGGATGATTGGGTGAGGCCCGTGCAGGGCGAAGGGGCAGGCGAAGAGGCGAGCTAAGGGGCGGGGGCCGGGCCGCTACTCCAGGGTGCAGTCCCAGGCGCAGCCATCATTGCTGCGGGTGTTGCCGTCATCGCACTCCTCATCGCCAGCGACGACGCCGTCGCCACAGACGACAGGCACCGCGCAGACCGCATCCGCGCATTCCAGATCATAGATGCAGCTCATGTCTGCGCCGCAGGCGTCGCCCTCGACGGCCACGGCGCCCAGGCTCACGCGCAGGATGTAGTCAAAGGGCGTATCACGGCCAAAGTCACGCACATCAAGGCGGTACTCGCCAGCGGGGAGGCCGATCTCCAAGAGCGCGCAGCGGGCGTTATCGGGGGCGCCATCGTCATTAAAGCCGATGCGCACCCACTCGCCCTCGACGAGGCGGTAGAAGTCGATATAAGGATCGGTGCCGCCCTCGAACGCACACAATGTGACATCGCCTTCCAAGGCCACCGTCTCGGCGGAGAGAGCGGCGGGCGCGTCGAGGATCAGGGCGAAGCGCTGAGGGAAGCCCTCGGGGACATGGCCCTCGAAGTCACCGCCGCCGGAGATATCGGCGGCGATCTCCAACATGCAGGCCGCGTCGCAGCCATCGCCGCCCTCGCCGTTGCCGTCATCGCACTCTTCATTGGGGTTTGTCTCGCCATCGCCGCAGACATAGGCCGTGCAGAGGCGCTCGCCGTCGCCAGCGGGCGGGCAGAAGCCCGCTTCAACGCAGTCGAAGGTGCCATCACAGGGGTTGCCGATGGGGATGCCGACCTCAAGGCAGGCCTCGCAGCCGTCGCCGATGTCCTCATTGCCGTCATCGCACTCTTCGCCGCCGCCGATCACGCCATCGCCGCAGGCGTGGAGGGTGCAGATGCCCATCTCCGCGCCCTCTTCAGCGGCGCAGTAGGCGCTCTCATCGCAGTCATAGGGGCTGACGCCCGTGGGGCAGGGGTTGTCAACGGGGATCGGGACGATGGCGCACTGCTCACAGCCGTCGCCGTCAAGCGCATTGCCGTCATCACAGGCCTCATCCGGCCCCTCGATGCCGTCACCGCAGACGTGCGCCGCGCAGACCAGGGCGTCCTCGGCGCAGTAGGTGCCCTCGGGGCAGCTCAGGAGCGGATCGTCGAGCACGCAGGCGTCGCCCTCGACCAGCTCGCGGATCTGCTGCACGACCAGCCAGTTGCCGGGGATGGTCGTGAGGATGGAGTAGCCATACATCTTGATCAGGTAGTCACCGGCGGGCAGCGCGACCATTTCATCCGGGTCTTGGATGGGATCGAGCTGGCTGCAATTGCCGGGGCCGCCGTCATCATCGGTCGCCAGGGCGCTGGCGTTGCCCACCGCGTAGAGATCCATCTTGATGTCGCCCGCGCAGGTGTTGGTGACGCCGAATGAGGTGATGCCCAGATCGGCGGGCGCGTCGAGGGTGAAGCTGAACCAGTCCGCCTCGCCGGCCTCCTCGATGGCGAAGATGACCGCCGCGCGGCCCATCTCATCGAAGGTCAGGGCGTAGGGCGCATCCCTGCTATCGGGCTCCGCGTCGCCGTTGAAGGGGCTGTACATGCAGGCCTCGCAGCCGTCGCCCATCATGTCATTGCCGTCATCGCACCGCTCGCCCTCGGTGACGAGGCCATCGCCGCAGAAGAAGGGGCTACAGACGCCCATCTCGGCCTCGGGATCGGCGGAGAAGCAGCTGAGGCCCTCATCGCAGTCATAGGGGCTGATGCCCGTGGGGCAGGGATCGCCCTCGGCGATGGGCATCAGCACGCAGGCCTCGCAGCCATCGCCCATGTCCTCATTGCCGTCATCGCACTCTTCATCGGCGGTTACATAGCCGTCACCGCAGATGTGCTCGGCGCAGACGCCGTCCTGGGTGCCCGGCTCGGTGCGGCAGTAGGTGCCCTCGACGCAGTCATAGTCGGCCATCCAACTGGTGGAGCAGGCGGCGCCGACGGGCAGCGGCATGATCATGCAGGCCTCGCAGCCATCGCCCATGACCTCATTGCCGTCATCACACTCTTCATCGGCGCCGACGATCTCATCGCCGCAGACGTGGGCCACGCAGGTGTCGGTGGCCTCATCGCAGTAGGCGAGGTGCTCGCAGGGCAGCTCGGGATCGCAGGGCTGGCCGATGGTGGGCACCGGGGTGACCTCGACGCGCAGGCTGTACTCCATGGCGCTGTTGTCGCCGAAGTCCATGACCACCACGCGGTACTCACCGGCGATGATGGCGCCGCGGACGAAGGAGCACAGGCCGTTGCTGTCGTCGTTATAGAGGACGCGCTGGCGGCCATCCTCGGTGTAGGTGATCAGCTCCAGCTTGCTGTCCATGCCCGTTGGGCAGGTCTCACCGTCGGGGCCATAGAGCCAGATCTCGACGAGGCTGTCTTGCTCAAGGTTGAGGGAGAACTCATGGCGGGTGCCCTCTTCGAGCGCGTCGATGATGACCTCGCCGGGGGTGATGACGCCGCGCGGGGACCAAGTGCAGTCCGCCTCGCAGCCCTCGCCGCCGTCGCAGTCCTCGCCGGGGCCGACGACGCCGTCGCCGCAGCTGTGCTCAGTGCAGACGCCGCCGCCCTCGGGGCAATAGCTGCCGCTCTCGCAGGGATATTCGCCGGTGCAGGCGGCGCCGATGAGGATGTCCACGCGCTGACAGGCCTCGCAGCCATCGCCCATGACCTCGTTGCCGTCATCGCAGGCCTCGCCGGGGCCACGCACGCCATCGCCGCAGCTGTGGGCGGTGCAGACGAGGGTGCCCTCGGCGCAGTAGGTGCCGTTGGGGCACAGCAGCGCGGGGTTGCCCGGCTCGCAGGCGTCGCCCTCGACCATCTCGCGGAGGACCTGGGCGATTAGCCAGTTGCCGCCGAGGGTGACGTTGGCGTTATAGGCGCGCGTCTTGACAAGGTAAGTGCCCGCTGGCAGAGCGTTATCGCCCTGGCGCCAGATACCGGGGCAGCGGCCGGGGCCGCCGTCGTCATTGGTGGCGATCTCGGTCACGCCGTCGCTCTGATAGAGGTGCATGTACGCGTCGCCGTTGCAATCCGAGCCGACGCCCTGGGCCACGAAGGCGATCTCGGTCTCGGCCTCAAGGGTGATGCGGAACCAGTCCATGTCGCCGGGCGCTTCGATGGCGAAGATGATGGCGTCCATGCCCTGCTCGTTGAGGATCAGCTCATAGGGCGCCTCGGCGCTGTCGGGCTCCAGGGGGCCGTTGAAGGGATCGAGCAGACACGCGGCGGTGCAGCCATCGGTGTCATCGGCGTTCATGTCATCGCACTGCTCACCCTCGGAGGTGATGCCATCGCCGCAGATGATCTCAGCGCAGAGATCCGTCTCAGGGTGACAGAAGGCGCCCTCGACGCAGACCGTGTTGGGGCCGCAGGGGGCGTCGATGGGCAGGGCCACGATCGCGCACGCTTCGCAGCCGTCCCCCGCCTCAGCGTTGCCGTCATCACAGGCCTCATCGGGGCCGAGGACGCCGTCGCCGCAAATGTGCTCAACGCACACGCCGCTCTCGGCGTCACAGTAACCCTCCTCGGGGCACTCTGAGAGGCTATCGAGGCACTCATCGCCGATGGCCAAGGGCAGGATCTTCTGCGCAAAGAACACGTTGAGCCCCGTCGTGGAGCCGTCATAGCCGCCGACGACGAAGAGGTGCTCACCGGCGGGCACCATGACCATCTCCTCGTCCACATCGGGGGAGAGCACGGCGCAGGTGCCATTGCGATCATCATTGGTGGCGGTGGGATCGCCCGCCTCGCTGTTGAGGTAGAAGTCCATGATGGTGTCGCCCTCGCAGCCCAGGCCGTCTTCGCTGAGGGCGGAGGTGGTGCCGACCATCAGGCTGATGGGCTCATCCAATTCCACGAGGAAGAAGTCCTCATCGAACTCGGGATCAATCGTAAAGATCACGAAGGCGAAGCCGGTCTCGTCGAAGACCATGCGGAAGGGCGCCTCGCGGCTATCGGGCTCAACGTTCATCTCCAGCTGACAGATCGCGGAGCAGCCATCGCCGCTCTCCACGTTGCCGTCATCACACTGCTCGCCCTCTTGCAGCTCACCGTCGCCGCAGTCGATGGGCATCACGCCGCCGGAGCCGCCTTCGCCCGCGACGGGCTCGCCGCCGAAGCCGCCTTCACCGGCCACGGGCTCGCCGCCGAAGCCACCTTCGCCCGCGACGGGCTCGCCGCCAAAGCCGCCTTCGCCCGCGACGGGCTCGCCGCCAAAGCCGCCTTCGCCCGCGACGGGCTC
>JAHJCH010000219.1 GCA_018813065.1 Myxococcota bacterium | reverse complement strand
CACCGCCAGCGCGTCGCCCAAGCCCGCCTTGAGGCGCGCCTCGGCGTCGGCAAGATCCCGCGCGGCGGTGCGCGCCGCCTTGGCGCTGACCTCGGCGGCGGCCTCGAAGAAGCGCGCCGCCGCGTAGGCTTGGCGGGTGGCCCAGGCCAACTCCACCTCGATCTGCGCTTGCCCCGCTTGGGCCGCGTGCCAGCCCGCCTCCGCCGCCTCGATCATCGCCCCGCGTGTCCCAAAATCAAGGGCACGCCAGGCCGCTTCAGCCCCCAATGAGGCGGCGTAGGTCTGGCCTAATTCGCGCTCGATGGTCAGCGGTCCAGGGGCGCCGGGCAGGGTCAGCCCCGTGTCGATGCTCAGCGTAGGCACCGGGCCTCGGGCGGAGGCTTGGCCGACGGCTTGAAGCTGGGGTAACCAGGCCGCGCTTGCGCGCGCCCGCCCCGCTTGGGCGGCCTCGACCTCCAACTTTGCCGCGCGTCGGGCGGGATGCTGCGCTAAAGCGCGCGCCACCGCCACCTCCAAGGTCCATCCCTCGTCCGATTGAGGCGCCGCGCGGGCAGGGCTGATTAAAACACCCATCAAGAACAGCGATGGCCAACGCATCCTCACCTCCTTCAAGCTGAAAAAGGCGTATCGCAATGGCTATGCCGCGCATTTCGCTTGACTTTATTTGCCGATACCGTTGCGGGTGTCGGTGAATCCGACAGGCTTGTCGGTTTTCTTTACAATCAAGGCCCATCATGGGCGCGTTTATGGCGGTCAACCCCTTGCAGAAGGCGCGTGATGTCCCCCCAAAGCCCCGAGCACCCCATGTCACACCGCGCCCTCAGCGATCAGATCAGCGCCACCCTGGTTCAAGCCCTCGAAGGCACCGCCCGCCTCCTCGTCGGCCTGCGCATCCTCGCCCTCTTGCTGCTCCTCCCCGGCTTGAGCTTTTGGCTTTATCTCGGCGGAGAGCGGGGCTGGCGTCTCTCTCTGCTCTTCCTCGCCGAGATGATGATCCTGATCATCGCCCTTGTTGATCTTCGCCGCCGCGCGCCCCTGACGCCGCTGAGGTTGGCGCTCTATGCGGCGCAGGTCTTCGGGCTTCATAGCGTGATCATCGCCGTCACCGGCGGCGTGGAGAGCCCCGTGCTGCCCATCTACATCCCCGTGACCATGGTCTTGGCCATCGCCATCGGGCGCGGTAAGGCGCTGGCGCTCAATGTGTTGCTCTTGGCCTTGTTGATCTTGGGCTTGTATATGGCGCGGATCAGCGGCCTTGGCGTGGGGGTGCCCGCCGCCCTGCGCGCCGCCGCCGCCCCGCCCCTCGATCCCCGCCTCTTGGGGCTGACGGCGCTGTGTGTCGTCCTTTTTATGGGCGTCGGCGGCGTGCTGGGGCTGAAGCTGCGCGGGCGCCTGGATTGGGCCACGCTGGCGGTCGCGGAGGCGCAGGCCGCCGCCGCCGATGCCCGCGCTGAGACCCTCGCGGCGCTCAAGGCCCAAAACCGCGAGCTGGCGACCCTCTCCAGCGCCCTGGCCCATGAGCTGAAGAACCCGCTGGCGGCCATCCACAGCCTCTCGGGCCTCGTGGCGCGTAAGCTCGATGAGGGCAGCCGCGAGGCGGCGCAGATGGAGGTCTTGATCAGCGAGGTCAAGCGCCTGGGCGGCATCTTGGATGAGTTCCTCAACCTCTCCCGCCCCGTCGATGGCCTCAACGCCACCCGCACAGATCCCGCCGCGCTTTTGCGCCAAATCGCCCGCCTTTATGAGCCCAATAGCCGCCAACGCGATGTGAACCTGCGCGTCGAGGCCCTCCCCTGCCCCGAGATCCACTGCGATCCGCGCAAGATCCGCCAAGTGCTGATCAACTTGGTCGAGAACGCGCTGCGTCATAGCCCGCCCGGCGGCGAGGTGACGCTGTGTTTGTATCTCGCGCCGCCCTGCGTCTGCTTCAGCGTGCGCGATCAAGGCCCCGGCTTGACCTCGACGATGGCCGCGCGGGCCTTCGAGGCGGGCTTCACCACCCACCCCGAGGGCTCCGGCTTGGGCTTGACCGTCGCCCGCGCCATCGCCCACCAGCATCACGGCACCCTGACACTGCACGCCCACCCCGAGGGCGGCGCCGTGGCCGTCCTGTCCTTACCCTTGGAGGCCCTATGAGCCCGCGCGTCTTGGTCGTCGATGATGAGCCCGCCCTGCGCTTCACCCTGCGCGCCTTGCTGGAGGAGGAGGGCTGGGCCGTGGAGGAGGCCGCCGATGGTGAGGCCGCCCTGGTGCGGACACGCGCCGGCGGCGTCGATCTGGTCCTCAGCGATCTGCGGATGCCGAAGATGGATGGCTTGGCCCTGCTCGATGCGCTCGTCGCTGAGGGTGGCCCCAGGTTGATCTTGATCACTGCCCACGGGGATGAACGCACCGCCGTGCGCGCCATGCAGCGCGGGGCGCTGGATTACTTCGCCAAGCCCTTTGAAAACGATGAGGTCACGCGCGTGGTGCGCCGCGCCCTGGAGTCGACGCGCCTGCGGGTCGAAAACCAGCGCTTGCGGGCGCAGCTGGCCCTGTCACGGCTGATGGTCTTTGAGTCCGAGGCCATGAGCCAGCTCGCGGAGCGGGTTGAGCGCGCCGCGCGGCGCGATCTCAATGTTTTGATCTCCGGTGAGAGCGGCACGGGTAAGGAATTGGTGGCTTTGGCGCTGGTCAAGGCCAGCCCCCGCGCGCAGCGGCCTTATGTGCGCTTTAATTGCGCGGCGCTGAGCCCTCATTTGGCCGAGGCTGAGCTGTTTGGGCACACCGCAGGGGCGTTTACCGGCGCTCAAGGCGCGCGGCGCGGGCTGTTTCGCGAGGCCGACGGCGGTACGATCCTGTTGGATGAGATCGCGGAGCTGGATCCACGCAGTCAAGGCGCACTTTTAAGGGTTTTGCAGGAGGGTGAGGTCCGCCCCGTGGGCGCGGATCGCGCCGTCAAGGTCAACGCGCGGGTTTTGGCGGCGACGCACCGCGATCTCAAGGCCGAGGTGGCGGCGGGGCGCTTCCGCGAGGACCTTTTTTATCGTCTCCATGTCATCACATTGCACGTCCCGCCGCTGCGTACACGCCCCGAGGACATTCAACCGCTGGCGGAGCACTTTGCGCGACGCGCGGGGGCCTCGTTTGGCCTCCCCGATGTGCGCCTCAGCCCCCGTTTTTTGGCGCGCTTGATGGCTGATCCCTGGCCGGGCAATGTGCGCGCGCTGCAACACCTCATCGAGGCGCGCGTGGCCATGGCTGAGGGGCCGCTGATCGACGATGAGGGGGGCGTAAGGCCGTCGGCGACGGAGCTGGATCTGCGCGCGCGGGTGGCGGCCTTCGAGAAGCGCTTGATCGTCGAGGCGCTGGCCCAGCATGGGGGCAATCAGAGCGCCACGGCGCGGGCCTTGGGCCTCAGTCGGGTGACTTTGATCGATAAAATAAGCCGCTATGGCTTGCGCGGCGGTGCGTCCGCCTGATCGTCCCTCATCGGCGCCGCTCCCCCCCCACCCGCCAGCCGTCCCAAGCGCAGCATCTCGCTGAAAATCCCCGATAAGAGCCCGTAGTCCACCGCGCTGGGGTTGGCTCTATCCAGTATGCCGCGTAGCCGACGCGAGAATGCCTGGGGGTTGCGCCCCGGTGGGTAGCTCAGCAGGCCGCTGATCCGCTCCACCTTGTCGTAGAAGGCGCGGCGATGCGCCGCCGCCGCCCTGGGCGCCTCCACCTGGCCCACTGGCGGCCCCACCGCCTCTGGATCAGGGCGCGCCAGCTCGTAGCCGAGGCAGGCGACGGCGTGGCTGAGGTTGAGCGAGGGGCACGCCTCCGTCGTCGGCACCGCCACGATGGCTTGGCAGCGGTCGATCTCCTCGCGGCTGAGCCCCGCCCGCTCGTTGCCAAACAGCAGCGCGATGGGGCCCTCGGGCGCCAGCCGCGCCTTGAGCCCCGAGGCGGGCCAGAAGGGCGGGGCCTTGGGATCACGCAGCCGCCGGCTCGTGCCGATCACCTGGCCGCAGTCGGCGAGGGCTTCGTCCAGCGTGGCGTGGTGCGTGACCACCACGCTGGCGGCGGTGTAGGCCGAGAAGCTCATCAGATCACCCTCGTCAAAGGGCGCTTCGCTGACAATGCGTATCCCCGCCAGCCCGTGGTTGCCCGCCGCGCGGATCGACACCCCGACGTTGCGCACGTCCGAGGGGTGGGCCAAGACCACCCAAACCCGCCCTCGTGGGTCCTCAAGCATCGCTCACCCCCGAGGCGGCGATGAGGGCGCCCGCCTCGCCGGGTAAGACGCCCATGTCAAAGGCGATGTCCAGCACGGTCAGCCGCGCGCGGATGTCACGGGCGCGGATCAGCGCGCTGATCCCCTCTTCGACGCTGAAGCCCAAGGCGCTGAGGGTGCGCGGCGCGCCCGCGGCCTCCAAGATCGCGCCGATGTCTTGGGGGCCGGGGATCGGGTGCGCCCGGAGGCTGGCGCGCAGCTCGGGCCAGCGCCGCGTCAGCGCCTCGCGGCGAGCCTCGGCGCGGGCGTGCTTCTCCTGGGCGGGGCCAAGGATGACCTCGGCGAGCGGGCCATGCTCGCGCTTAATCCGCGCCGCCTCGTCGGCCCAGCGCGGCAGCGGCGTCAGGCGCGGCGTCTCTTCGCGCAGGAGTCGGGCGTAGAGCGCGGCGCTGATCCGCGTGGCCACGCCCACTTGGGCGCCGTGGAGGTTGAGCGGGCGGTGGAGGACGTGGGCTTCCATGTCCCAGAGGTGGCTGATGAGGTGCTCGCCGCCGCTGGCGGGGCTGCTGCTGCCCGCAACCACCATGGCCACGCCGCTGAGGAGTAAGGCACGCGCGAGGGCTTCGTAGGCGGCGGGTTGGCGCGCTAAAAGGCCCGACGCGGCGGCGGCGGCGGCTTCTACGGCGGCGTCCACGAGCCGGCTGGGGAGGTCATGGTAGGCGTCGCCGTAGAGGAGGTGGCCCAGGCGCCAATCGGCGTCGCTGACGGGCTTGCTGAGGAGATCCCCCAGGCCCGCTTGGCCCAGGCGCAGCGGCGCGGCGGCGAGGATCTCGGTGTCGAGGATCACCGCGCGGGCGGGGCGCGCCGGGACGGTGGTCTTGAGCCCGCCGGAGAGGATGGCGGCGATGGCGCTGGCGTAGCCGTTCATGCTGGCGGCGGTGGCGAGGGTGACGAAGGGCAGGCCGCTGAGGGCGGCGGCGCGCTTGACGATGTCGTTGATCGTGCCGCTGCCAACGGCCACGGCGCCGCTGTGACCCGTCATGGCGCGCGCGGCCTGCTCGACGCGCTCATCGTCCGCGTGGATCTCGCCT
Source organism: Myxococcota bacterium (assembly GCA_018813065.1). Taxonomy (GTDB): domain Bacteria; phylum Myxococcota_A; class Bradymonadia; order UBA7976; family UBA1532; genus JAHJCH01. The sequence goes on along the minus strand of JAHJCH010000219.1, from coordinate 1,055 downwards.
TGGAAGATCAGCCGGGCGTCGCTGATCTCGCCGAGCAGGGCCGCCGCCCAGGTGCGCTCATCGGCGATCCAGATCGGGGCTGGGCCACAGTGGCGCGCGACGGCCTGCGGTAAGGCGCTGCGGGCGCCGACGCCAAGGTAGACCTCAAGGGGCAGCGTGGGGTCATCGGGGATGGGCACGGGGACAAGGTCGGTGAGCTTCATGGTGCGCTCCATGAGGGGGCAGTGGCGGGCCAGGATGCCCGCCGCCGCGCCAAAGCGCTAGATCGCTCTACTCGGTGGGCTGATCTACTCGGTGGGCTGATCGACGCGCAGGCCCTCGCCAAAGGAGATGGCGTTGGGGTTATCGACGAGCGCCTTGTACTCAAAGGTGGAGGGCACGCCGTCGCAGTCGAGGTCGGCGGTGGCGCGCAGGGTGAAGGTGGCGCCGACGCCCTGGCCGCTGGACTCAAAGCTGTAGGCGAAGTAGTGGGGGCCGATGGGCTTGAAGCTGAGCGCCTGCCAGGTGGGGTGGTCCCAGGCGATCTCAGCGCGCGGCGCGGCGGCCCCTTGGGCGCAGAAGGCCTCGGTGGGGGCGCCAGGCGTCAAGGGGGCGCTGGGCGGGAAGCGCTGGTCGTGTTCGTAGAAGTAGCCGATGGCGCGCGCGCGGGCTTCTTGGAGGTAGGCCTTGGTTAAGCCGATCTGGTGCTCGACGTTGACGCCCGGGATCACGGGGCTCGGGGCGGCGGCCTCGGCCTTCTTGGGGCAGAGGGGGCAGCCTTTGCAGTTGGGCTGACATTCGCCTTTGCAGCCCGCTTGGCAGCCGCACGCCTCGGCGTGGGGGCAGGGCGCGGCCTTGTTGGCGTCCAGCTTGGCGGCGTGGGGGCAGGGCGCGGCCTCTTTGGCGTCCAGCTTGGCGGCGTGGGGGCAGGGCGCGGCCTCTTTGGCATCCAGCTTGGCGGCGTGAGGGCAGGGCGCGGCGACGGGCGCGGGCTGCTCAACGACGGGCGCGCTGGCGGGCGCGGTCGTGGGCGCGCTCTCCGGGGCTTTGTGCTTGCTGCAAGGCTTCTTATGGGT
>JAHJCH010000218.1 GCA_018813065.1 Myxococcota bacterium | reverse complement strand
GGGCTCGTAGTCGTCCTTGGGGACCTTTTTGAAGGATTGGCGGATCGTCAGCTCAACCGGGTTACATGTACCCGCAGGCTCGGAGCCACCCATAAAGTCATTGGGCAAGAAGCAGGCGGGGAAGCTGTCGATGCCCCAACCCAAGTAGCTGAGGTCAATCTCTAATGGTGCAGCAAAGGCTTTGTTGGTGACGTCAAAGTAGCCGTTCTCTAAGTCAAAGATCGGCGCGTCTGGGTCATCTGGATCGGTGACGTTGTACGCCAGCGGCTCGTAGCGAATGCCGCCGTAGACGCTCAACAGCGAGAGCGTGTCAAAGTCATAGGTATCTGTCGCCAGGTTTTGAGAGAAGTCCACCCGGAAGAACTCCCGCTCGTTCCAAGGACGATCGGTGTTGTTCTCGTAGTAGACGTTCATCTGTTCGCCAGTGGCGGTGCTGTACTGGCGGCCAATGTCAAAGTGACTCTGAATGCGGAAGACGACGGCGATGATGCCGTCCTCGACGGGGCCACCGACGCCCTTGCCGTCTGAGCCGTCGATGCGCTCGTAGGCGATGCGGCCGATGAGGTGCTCCTCGGTGATCTGCCACTTAATCCGCGACAGCGGTTGAGCGTAGGTCGAGGTGAAGAGGCCGTCTTGCGCCGCGCCGTAGCCGACATCGACCAGGGTGCCCTGGTAGTAGAACTCAGGGTTGTCGTGGGTGCTGATGAGGTCATCGCCCACGAAGTAGGCCTTTTTCAGCGCATACGGCTGAACGCGGTCCACTGGCGCGCGCTCTTCGGCGCAGCCCGTAAACAGCGCGCCAAACGCAGCCAGCGCCACGGCAGCTGCTTTCATCCACTCTCTCATTATTAAAGCTCCGTGATTCTGGAGACGAAGGCGGCTACGTCGAGCCGCAGGGTTGCGTAGTAGTTGGTCTGTCGGTTGAAGAAGGGCGTGTAGCGGCCCTGATCAGGCGTAAACTGCGGGACAGTTGAGGATGCGCCGATCCCAAGAGAGACCACATCGATGGGGTTAAAGCCCATGCTCAGCCCGTAGGTGAAGTACTCACGGGTGTCGCTGGGATCGACGACGGTCAGCATGTCCTCTTCGGCGGGCAGCGGCTCGTCCCAGTCCGTCGCCTCGCCGTCGGTCAAGCCGTAGAGGTGGTAGCGCACCACCCCGCCGCTGACGCCCAAGGAGAGCCACTTGACCGGCTTGAGGCTGATCCGCCCGCTGGCGCTGAGCACATAGCGCGCGTTGCGCACGCCGGTGTTTTGTAGGCGCTCGCACTGCTCTGCCGTGGAGCAGCTGATCTCCGCGCCGTCGGTGCTGCCTGTCGTGAACTCGTACTCGCTGCGTGTCACGCTGCCGCTGAGGCCAAAGCTCAAGCCTGAGAGGATCTTGAACTGCTGCGTGAGCGAGACGCTGGGCGTGACGCTGAAGAGCAATGACTCGGCGCGAGAAAACCTGCTGGTGGGGATCCCCAGCTCAAGGCCAATGCTCGCTTTGGTGCCAAAGTCGGGGACTTCCCAGCCGGAGCTTATCCCAAGCGCGACATCGTTGATGTAGGTGTCTTGATCGAGGATTGTATTGCCGTGAGGAAACCATTCTTTGCTGAAGCCGACGCTCCCCTCAACATCGAGGTGATCATTAAAGCTCCAGCTGGGAGAGAAATCCACGGATGTAAAGGCACGTTGAGTGTATGTGAGGTTTTGGTCTTTTATCAGGGTGCTTGAAGGCGTCGTTGTCTTGACGCTGATCCCTAAACCCCAAGGCGGTGGCTCTGTCTCTGCCCCCTTCGCCTTCGCCTCACCATCCTCGGTGCTCTTTTCAACCTTGGCTTGCTCACCGGCGGCCTCGTCCTCCGCCGCAGCCGTCGCCACAGCAAGCAGGCCGCTCAGCAACACAATCCAAAACAAAGACCTCATTCCTCACCTCTTCCTCACCGAAGGCCGGGACGCGAAGGGTACGCCCCTTTTTTCGGGGGATGTAGATTTTTTTGCGCGCAGGGAATACTCCAAAAAAACCGCTTGTGGAAAGAGGAATCGCCCTTCGCTCACCGCGTGGAATGCAAGCGCGCTGATTGCAGAGCGCGGTGAGGGCGAACCTGAAGGGTTCATCCGAATGGGGGGCGAAGCCCACCAGATCGACGCTCGCAATCCAGAGATCAACGCTCAGAATCCAACATTTTTTTGATTCGCGCCCCGCGCCCCACGTGTTTACTCCGCGAGGCGAACCGGGTTATCCCTAACGCTCTACTGCGCCTCACCCCACATCAGGAAACGCCATGGCAGAGACTTACGCGCCCAAGCCCGAGAACCTCGAAGACGCTCACCTCGCCCAGTTCGAGGAGTACGCCCGTCAGTATCGTCAGTCCCTCGACAGCGCCAGCTGGTTCTGGGCGGAGAAGGCGCGCCGCCTCACCTGGTTCCATCCTTGGACGACGGTCCTCGACGCGGATCACGATGAGGCGGACTTCGCGTGGTTCTCTGGGGGGCGCCTCAACGTCTGCTACAACTGCGTGGATCGACACATCCAGGATCTCGCCGATGAGCCTGCGGTGATCTGGGCGGCGGATGAGCCGGGGCGCTATGAGCGCATCACCTATCGTCAGCTCAAGCACCGCGTGGGGCAGCTCGCCAACGTCCTCAAGGCCCACGGCGTGCGGCGCGGCGATCGCGTCTGCCTCTACATGCCCATGATCCCCGAGGTGGTCTACGCCATGCTCGCCTGCGCGCGCATCGGGGCCATCCACTCCGTGGTCTTCGCGGGCTTCAGCGCCGAGGCCCTGCGCGATCGCGTCCTCGACGCCGACGCGCGGATCATCGTCACCGCCGATGAGGGCCGACGCGGGGGGAAGTTCCTGCCGCTCAAGCGCATCGTCGATCAGGCCATCGCGGGGACCAAGATCGACGCGGTCTTGGTGGCCCGCCGCACCGGGCGACCCGTGCCCATGAACCCCGCGCGCGATTACTGGCTTGATGAGGAGATGTCCAAGCAGCGCACCACCTGCACGGTGGAGTGGATGGGCGCTGAAGACCCCCTCTTTATCCTCTACACCTCCGGCAGCACGGGGAAGCCCAAGGGGGTCCTTCACACCAGCGGCGGCTACCTGGTTTGGGCGGCGACGACGCATCACTATGTCTTTGATTATCGCCCCGGTGAGGTCTTCTTCTGCGCCGCCGACGTGGGCTGGATCACGGGTCACTCCTATATCGTTTATGGACCGCTGGCCAACGGCGGCACGACGGTCCTCTTTGAGTCCACCCCGCTCTACCCCGATCCCAGCCGCTATTGGCAGATCGTCGAGGACCTGGAGGTGACCACGCTCTATACCGCGCCCACCGCCCTGCGCGCGCTGGCCCGCGAGGGGGACGCCCACCTCCAACATCATGATCGCTCCAGCCTGCGGATCTTGGGCACCGTCGGCGAGCCCATCAACCCCGAGATTTGGCGTTGGTATCACGATAAGGTCGGCGAGGGCCGCTGCCAGGTCGTAGACACCTGGTGGCAGACCGAGACGGGCGGGGTCATGATCGCGCCGCTGCCCCCCACGCACACCAAGCCAGGCTCCGCGACCCTGCCCTTCTTCGGCGTCGCCCCTGTGCTGATGAGCCCCGAGGGCGAGGTGCTCAAGGGCAACGGCGTAGAGGGTGCCTTGTGCATCTCTGGCACCTGGCCGGGGCAGGCGCGCACCATCTGGGGCGATCACCGCCGCTTTAAGGAGACGTACTACACCACCTTCCCCGGCTACTACTTCACCGGCGACGGCGCCAAGCGCGATGAGGATGGCTATTACTGGATCACCGGCCGCATCGATGACGTGATCAACGTCTCTGGGCACCGGCTGGGCACAGCGGAGATCGAGAGCGTCTTGGTGGAGCAGCCCTCAGTGGCGGAGGCGGCGGTGGTGGGCTACCCCCACGAGATCAAGGGCACGGGGATCTATGCTTATGTCCTGCTCAGCGCCGAGGCCCTGTCAGAGCGGCCTGAGGAGCTGATCGGCGCCCTCAAGGCCGCCGTGCGCCAGCGCATCGGCGGGATCGCCACCCCCGACTGTGTACACATCGCCTCGGGGCTGCCCAAGACCCGCAGCGGCAAGATCATGCGTCGGCTGCTGCGCAAGATCGCGGCGGGTGAGCGTGATGGCTTGGGTGATCTGAGCACCCTCGCCGAGCCTCAGATCGTCGAGGCCCTCATCTCCGAGCGCGCGGCCCTGCGTCCTTAACCCGCCTGGGCGCGTCGCTCACTTCGCCGTGACCACAATCGGCCCGCTCACTCAGCCCTCGGCGCCCTCCGCGGGCGCGGCCGCAGCTGCACCCTCAGCGGGCGCAGACTCAGCGGCAAGCTCAGGCAGCTTAAGCCGCTCATTGAGGGCCTTGAGCTTGGCCTCGATGGCCCCATCGCCGGGGTTGAGCTGCTTGAGCTGCTCGTAGCGCGCCTTGGCCATCTTGAGCAGGTTCAGGTTGACCGTCTCGGGCTTGGCCGCCTCTTGCGCGGCGAACTCCTCGTCCAAGAGCCGCGTGTGCAGCTCCATCACCGCCCGCTTCTGCGCGCTGGAGAAGCCGCGCATGGCCGCCTCAACTTGGATGAGGCTCATCAGCGCCTTGGCCCGTGAGCCCTCTTGCTCGTACGCGCGGGCGAGCATAAACCAAAGCTCACCGTCTCCCTTGAAGCGGCTGCTTTGGATGAGCTGGAGGAGCTGAGGGATCAGCGCCTTAAACTGCTTCTCCCGCGCCTTCTGCGTGGCTAATGTGTGAATCCCATCGAGGTAGCCAACCTGATACGGCTTCATCCCCGCCAGGAAGCCTGACTCCTCCCCTGAGATGCCCTTGCCCTCACCCACACGCGCCTTGATGCCCGCGAGGATGGCTTGAAGCTCATGGCGATCACGAACTACGGGATCGACCTCGTTGATCCCCTCACCGGCGCGCAATTTCTCCAGCATCTTAGCCAACTCACGTCCCTCGCGTCCCTTTGGGAGCGGGTCCTCACCGTCCTTGCGCTCAATCTCAGAGATCGGGCCTTGATACGACTCCGTGATGATATATGTCTCATGGTTGGCGACGCAGACGCCCTCCCAGCGCAGCTTGCGCCCCGCGCGCACCAAAAGCTTCTCCCCTGGGGTGCAGTTAAACGTCGCTTGCGCCAGCCCGCCCGCGCCGGTCTGCGCGTAGCCCTTGTTGTTGATCTGGACAGAGACGCCAGGCTCGCTGACGTGGACCATCACCACCGCGTCTTGGCGCGGCCGCTTAAAGTCGGCCTTGAAGCTGAGCTGGATGGGGCTGCCCTGCTTCTTGGGGAGGTGAATTTTACGCTGCCAGTCCGCGCGAGACGCTGAGCCCGAGCCTCGGGTGAAGCCCTCGGGGGGCTTGATGTCAAAGGTGATGATCTCGTCTTGTTTCACCTCAAGGGTGCCGTAAAACTTGCCCTCCGCGTCCGTGACGTTGTGAGCGCGCCCTTGGATCACGAAGCTCGCCCCCGCGACGGGCTGCCCTGCGATGTCAACCGCCTCCACCTCAAGCGTCGCCAACCCTACACGCGGCTTGATCGGCCCTTGGGGTTGGGGATCGCAGGCCAGGGAGATCAAAGCGGCGAGAAAAAAGACGTTCCTCATTGAACCCTCACGCTCTTCATCGTGGCGGAGATAGTAAGCGGATTTTCGTGCGGGGGTAAGGGCGCTCAGCGCGCGGTGGCGTAGAAGCGGCGCTCGCGGATCACCATGACCTTGATCTGACCAGGGTAGACGCACTCCTCCTCGATGAGCTGCGCCACCTGGGAGGAGAGGCGCTCGACGCCTTGATCGCTGACCCAGCGTGGATCGACCTCGATGCGCACCTCACGCCCGCCGTGCATGATGTAGGCGCGCTGGATCTCCGAGAAGCCCTCACAGATGCGGTTGAGATCGTCCATCCGCTGCGTATAGGCCTCCAGCGTCTCTCGGCGGGCGCCTGGGCGTCCGCCGCTGAGGGCGTCGGTGGCGGCCACGAGGTGCGCCAGCGGCGTGCTGGGCTTCTCCTCGCCGTGGTGGGCGATGATGGCGTGGCGAACCGCCTCCGCCTCGCCGCGCTCTACGGCGAACAGGGCGCCGCTGATGGCGTGGCTGCCCACCGCCTCCGTCTCCGCCCACAGGACCTTGCCGAGATCGTGGAGGAGCGCGGCGCGGCGCGCCTCCTCTGTGGCCATCCCCAGCTCATCGGCGATCATCCCGCAAAGCTCCGCCGTCTCGATGGCGTGCTGCCATTGGTTTTGGCTGAAGCTGGTGCGGTAGAGCAGCTTGCCAACCGTAAAGACAATCTCAGGGTGCATCTCTTTGAGCTTGAGCACCTTGATCGCGCGCTGCCCTGCCTCCTGAGCGCCACGCTCCAGGGCTGTTAAGGCTTTGCTTAAGGCGCGGTTGACGTGGGCCTCGCTGCTGTGGCCGCTGCGCAGGAGCAGCTCCATGGCGCGCCGCGCCTGCTCACGGGCAAAGGTGTTATGACAAGAGAGGCGCCACCCCCCCTCTCGTGGCTCTACGCTCACCCCCGTCTGCGCAGAGATCAAGCTGAGCACCTCCGAAGACAGCCCTTTACCGGGCCGCGCGTCAACGGTGGAGGGCCAACGCGGCGCCGGCAGCGGCCCGCCATGGCGATGGCCGCTGAGATCCATCAAGGCGCGCGCCTCCATCTCAGCGCGCAGGCTCAACCGCTCCAAGGCCCCGTGGTGACGCTTGTTGGCCGCGACCTCCGCGCGGCTGATCAGCTCGGCCTTGCGCGCCTCCATCAAGGCGCGCTGTGAGCCCCCCGCGACCTCCTCAAGCAGATCACGCTGGCGCCGCGTCATCCCTGTGATCTCCGCCCTGAGCAGCTCAAGCTGCCCCTTGCGGCCCTTCACACGCTCGAAGAGATCCTCCAAGGTGGCCTCAACCCCGTCGAAGTGCTCCAGCCGCCGGGCCTGCGCCTCCTCCATGCGCTTGAGCCGCGCCTCATCCTCCTCCAGCAGCGCTTCGGCGCTGATCTGCTCCGCCTCGCGGGCCTCCGCGTGGGCCGCTAAGCGCAGGGTGGCCTCCTCCACGCTGGCGTCCGCCTCGGCGTGGATCTGCGCCAAGGCCGCCCTCGCCTCCGCCTCGACGGCCTGGAGGCGCCGCGCGTGCTTGCTCTTGTGGTTGAGGTAGAGGGTGGACGCCGTCAGGGCCGCCCCCGCGATGGTCGTGGCTGCGACACCGATCATGGGCTGCTTCGCTCGCTGGTGATGAGGCCGCGCGCGGCGGCGGCGCGCATTATAGGGGCAGCGCGCTGTCTTGAGATGAGATTACGCAGCTGAGCAGAGGTCTCGACACGCTCACTCCCCTGAGCGCGCTTTCTTGGCGGCCTCCTCGGCCTTGGCCTCCGCCTCAGTCACCGCCTTCTGCATATCCACCCGCGCCTTGATCTTGCGAAAGCGCCCCCCCGCGCCCAGCTCGATCCGCCAGCGGCCGTCCTCTTTGCGCAGGTAGTAGTCCCGCTCGGTGGCCCCCGCCAGGGCGATGACCTGGGCGTAGTCTTCGTAGATATGCTGCGCCTTGACCTCAAGCGGCTTGCCGTCAAAGACGAGCTTCTGGCTCAAGCCCTGCCAGCCCTGCGCCTTGGGGACATGATCGAGATCCCAGGCGCGCTCTAGCCGCTGCGCGGTGCTGACGCTGAAGGCCCCCTGCACCTCGACGAGATCCCCGCGCGCGGCCGCCGCGCTGGCGCCCTCGATGACCTGCTGAGGGTTATCGCGGCAGCCACCGAGGAGCGCCAGGGCGATGAGGAGGTGAGCGCGACGCCGGCTCACATCATATAGGTGAAGTAGTACCAACCGCCGCCTCCCAGGCCGGCCAAGATCAACAAGATGAGGGCCAGGCGTAAGCCGCCGCCGCCCTCGCCGTCTTCGTCGCTGCGCTCGATGCGCTGTCGCGCCATCTGCATGAGCGTGGGGCGCGGGGCGGGCTCAGCGCTGAGGGAGAATTGCCGGCGGACATCCTCCTCGATCTGACGCCCATCGTCCTCGAAGCGCTCGCCACGGATGCGCATGTCTGCGTCGTCGATGTTGCTGAGGGCGTCCACGTCGAGGGCGTCCATAAACCACATCGTCTCGCGAAAGCCGCCCTTCTTTTGGGCCTCGGTGGCGGGGGCCTCCGGGACGGCCTCGCGGCGGGCGTCGGCCTCGCGGCGGGCGTCGGCCTCGCGGCGGGCGTCG
>JAHJCH010000217.1 GCA_018813065.1 Myxococcota bacterium | reverse complement strand
GGGCCATGTCGCGGGGCGGCGGGGCCATGTCGCGGGGCGGCGGGGCCATGTCGCGGGGCAGAGCGGCGTCTGGCGGCGGGGCCATGTCGCGCGGCGGCGGCTCGATCTCCTCTCGACGCCTCAGGTCCCTGAGCAGGGGGATGTCGCGCGCCGAGCGGTCATCGAGCCCCCAGCCCGCGTCCTCAAGGGGCGGCCCCCCGCCGTCGAGATCCGCTGGATCGTCGGCGTCTCTCTCGAAGCCCATCGGCGCTTGGTTGATGTTCATCTCGCCCGGCGCGCAGGCGCACAGGAGCAGCGCCACGAGATGCAGCGGCGGTCGTTGGTTTCGGCGCATCCTCTGCTCCGGGTTGTTTGAATCGATGCTCAATCGCGCAGCTACGGCGCGGCGCCTTCGACGGGGCGCATCACGCCGTCCAGCTTCATCTCAGGGGGCAAGGCGGGCGGGCTGTCTGGCGGCGGGCTGTCCGGGAAGGGCTCCGGCGCGCCCCCGTCTGGTGGCGGTGGCAGAGGCGGCGGGGGCAGAGGCGGCGGCGGCGGTAAGGGCATCCCCCGCACCGGCCTGGGCGCGGGGATGTCTCCAGCCAAGGGCGGCTCAGGCGCCTCCTGGGCGATGGCCGCGCAGCCTAAGGCGCTGACCGTGAGGGCGCCCGCCCCCAGCAGCTTTAAGAGCGCGCGGCGCTCCTGGGAGAAGCCCTGCATGTCCGGGTAGCGCGGGGGCGGCGTGTGCGGGATCGGTCGGGGCATCGCGTCCTCCTCTGGGCGCTGAGTATAACGCGCTCGGATGCGCGCATGTTGGCCCTTAACGGTACACCCCGCTGGCGCTACGACAGCGTGAGCGCGTGGCTCAGCTCGCCCAGGAGGGTGGTGGCGTAGCTGCCCTTGGGCAGCGCGAAGGCCACCCATAGATCATCGCCCTCGCGGCGAAAGCTCAGCTCCTCGACGCTCACCCGCGCCGCGCGGCGCGTGCCGTCGGTGAAGCGCCGCAGCGCGTCAAGCCGCGCAGGCTGATCCAAGCCCAAGGTCGCCAAGATCGCCGCCTCTCGCGCCGCCGCCTCGCCCTCCGCAGGCCGCATTTTTGGCCCCGGCATCGGCCCCGCTAAGTCGATCTCGCCCGCGTCGAGCCGCGCCTGATCCGCGATGGCGTCCTCGCAGGTGAATAGCCCCCCCGTCTCGCGCTTGCGCAGGATGTCGCCCTCCATGACCACGCCCCATCGCCCGTCGCTGATCCGCGCGCTGAGCCAGCCGTTGAAGACCGCCGATTGGAGCGCGCTGATCAGGAACTGGGGGTCCTTGACCCGCCGCTTGGGGGCGTCGAGCAGGTCCAAGGCGCGCTCGATGTTGTCCCGGCCAAAGCGCTGGGCGCCGAAGTAGTTGGGCATCCCGCCCTTAAGCCGCTCCAAGAGCGCAGGGAGGCGCGCCTCCGCCTCCGGGTGGACGCCCGCCAGCCTGATCCGAAAGCGGTTGCCCTTGAGGTGCCCCGTCTTGAGCTTGTTGCGGTGGCGACCGATCTCAAGCAGCTCGATCCGATCGTCGTCGGGGGCCACCGGGGCCACCGGCAGCGAGATCCACTGCGTGGTGATGGCCCATTTGTCTTTGCGCCCCGCCACGCCCAGCGCCTTGGGGTTGACCCCCGCCGCGTTGGCTAAGATCTGCTTGAGCTGCTCCGTCGTTAGCCCACGCTTGCGCGCAAAAACGTAGTGATGTTCACCCTCGCCGCTGGGCAGGTAGGCGGGGATCTCCTCGACGATGAAGTCCTCGACGCGGCCCGTCAGCTGGCCGCCCAGCCCGTCGAGATCGTGGGTGAGCCAGGTGGGGGGGATCATCACTCGACGCGGCTGTCAAGCAGCTCGGCGATGTCGATGACCTTGACCTCGTCCTCCTTGCTGCGGGCTTTGACGCCATCGTCGATCATGGTCATGCAGAAGTTGCAGGCCACGGCGATGGTGTCGGCTTGGGTCTCAAGCAGCTCGTCGGTGCGCTGGTAGTTCACCCGGTCGCCCAGGTTCATCTCCATCCACATATGGCCGCCACCCGCGCCGCAGCACAGGCCCTGGCTGCGCGTGCGCGCCGTCTCGACGCGATCCAGGTCCGGCATGGCGTCGAGCAGGGCGCGCTGGGGCTCGTAGATGTCGTTGTAGCGGCCCAGGTAGCAGGAGTCGTGGTAGACCACCCGGCCATGCGCGCCGTTGGGATCTTCCTCTTTGAGCTTGAGGCGGCCCTCTTCGAGCAGCTGGGCGAGGAACGCCGTGTGGTGGATCACCTCATACTCGCCGCCAAACTGCGGGTACTCGTTGTCGAGGGTGTTGAGGCAGTGAGGGCAGGTGGTGATGATCTTGCGCACGCCAAACTTGGCGAAGGTGCCGACGTTGTCCTCAGCCATCTGCTGGAAGAGGTATTCGTCGCCAAGGCGCCGCGCCGAGTCGCCCGTACATTTCTCGTTTTTGCCCAAGATCGAGAAGTCCACGCCCGCCTTGTGGAGCAGGCGCGCCGTGGCCCGGCTGACCTTCTTGCCGTTGTCGTCGAAGGCGCCCGCGCAGCCCACCCATAAGAGGTACTCGGTGGGGTTCTTCTTGTTGGCGCGGGGGACCTCGAAGTCCAAACCCTCGGTCCACTGCTCGCGGTCCTTGGCGGACATGCCCCAGGGGTTGGCCTTGCGATCGATGTTCTTGAGCGTGCCGCCCGCGCCATGGCCCACCTCGCCCAGCGTCATGGTGAGGTAGCGGCGCATGTCCACGATGGCAGGGACATGCTCGTTGCCCACCGGGCAGACCTCCATGCAGGCGCGGCAGGTCGTGCAGGACCACAGCACGTCAGGGTGGAAGACCGTGGGCACGAGGTGCGCGCGCGCGTCACCCTCGATGTCTTTGATCTCGTCGATGGCCTTGTAGCGATCCTCGGCGTGGTGCTTGAGGCCCACAATGATGTCCATGGGCCGCAGCGGCTTGTCGCTGCGTGAGGCCGGGCAGTTGTCCGTGCAGCGACCACACTCGGTGCAGGAGAGGCCGTCAAAGATCTGCTTCCAGCTGAGGTCCTCTAGGCTGCGGGCGCCAAAGTAGGTCACGTCCTCGGCCTCTGGGTCGATCTCCATCTTGCGCAGGGCGCCCTTGGGCTCCAAGGACATAAAGAAGATGTTGAGCGGCGCGGCGAAGACGTGGCTGTGCTTGCTCCAAGGGACATAGTTGGTGAACGCCAGCAGGTTGATCAGATGCGCCCACCAGGCCCCTTGGTAGCCCAACACCAGCGTCTCTTGGCTGAGCCCACCCAGGCTCTTGGCGATGAGCGCGCTAAACCAGGTGTAGCCGCTCTCCTTGGTCAAGGCGATGTAGAAGGCGCCTTGGAGCACCTCAAAGACCATCAGGCCAAAGATAAACGCCAGCGTGTACAGCGCGTCTCTTGTGAGCGGGAGGCGCTTGGGCTTGATGATCGTGCGGTTGACCAAAGCCATGCCCAGGCCAACGATGCACAGGAATCGGAAGGTGTCTGCGAGCCCTTGGTAGGGTCCATGGATGCCCCAAAGCGCGAATGGCTTGGTGACTTTGTAGTCGTAGAGCAGGCCGACCGTGCCTTCGAGGATGAAGTTGATCGTGTCGATGCTCAAGACGACGAATGTGCCGAAGATCATGATGTGCAGGAGGCCACTGTACCAATATCCGTTGGCAGGCAGTCGCTTTTGGCCCAGCACAAAGACCAAGACGTTCTTTATCCGCGTGGGGATTTCATCCCAACGAACCTCCACGCGCTTACCCAGCGTGACCTGGCGAAAACGCATCACGATGGCGAAGTAGAAGGCCATCGTGCCCGCGAACATAATCAGAAAAAACGCGAGCTGGCCTAGAATCGTCGTAACCGGATGATGCATGTGACCTCCGACAAAGGGAGCCCATGTTCTAGTACGTTTGTTTGGAAAGCTCAAGATGCCCGTCGGCTGAAGGCGCCAGGGGATTGCGCTCGCGCGAGGCGCGAGGGATGATGCGCCTGGAGGTGGCGATGAAGCACGCACGCAACGATCCCTGTCACTGCGGCAGCGGTCAGAAGTACAAGAAGTGTTGCCTACCTAAAGATGAGGCCGAGGCGTCACAGGCCAAGGAGAGCCCTTCGGCGGTGAGCGCGCGCGCGCCGCTGGGCGCCATGCCGTTTGTCTTGGCCGCCTTGGGCTTGGCCGCCGCCCTCGGCGTCGGCTTCTGGCGTGACCTCAGCGCGGGGCTTATCGTGGCCTCCGCTTGGGCCTTGGGGATGCTGATCTATCTCAGCGTGCGCCAGCCCCCGCCCCCACGGGAGGGGCCTGATGATCCCGCCGCGTTGAACTTTGGCCGTTAGGCCGCCCACCTCAAGGGAAGCAGATCCCAAGCTCTAAGGCGCAGATCGTCTCGCAGTTGTCTTGGGCGCGGCAGTCGGTGACCTGGAAGCAGGCGACGAGGTTGTTGTAGGCGTCCTGGGCGCTGGGCCGCGCTTGGCCGTAGCAGTTGTCCATGCAGATCTGATCGCCCTCGGCGCAGCCCGCGAAGCAGTCGTAGATGCCCTCGCAGGTCAGCGCCTCGTCGTAGATGCAGGCCTCCAGCGGCTCGGCGCAGACCAGCCCGCAGTCTTGTTGGCAGCCCGTCCGGGTGATGCAGTTGATGGCGTCGATGAAGGCGCGCTGCGCTTCGGGGGTGCCCATCAAGTAGCAGGCTTGGCGGCAAGGATCGTCGTCGCCGCACTGGCCCACGCAGTCGATGATCTCGTTGCAGTTGAGGTCGTTAAAGGGCAAGCCCAAGTCCAAGGCGACAGTGGCGTCTTGGGGCGCGGCGTCTGGGCCTGGTGCCCCTTGATCGGGCGAGATCACCCCGCGGTCCAAGGGCGGCGCGCCTCGGTCCAAGGGCGGCGCGCCTTGGTCCAAAGGCGGCGCGCCTCGATCCAAAGGCGGCGGGGCGGCGTCACGCGCGCTGGCGTCGATGAGGGCGACGTCGTGGCGCTCCCCGTAGACATCCAAGGGCGTCAGGCCCAGATCCACCGCGCTCGGCGCGGGCGCGGCGTCGGGGGCTTGGCCCTCGTCTGGGGCCGCGCAGGCGGCGAAGATCAGCAAGGAGAGAGGGGAGAGCGCGCGCATCAGGGCAGCTCCTCGTGGCAGGGGGCTCACTTGAACAGGAAGTACCAGGCCAGCCCGCCGACCAACGCCGCGCCGACGAAGCCCAAGAGCACGCCAAGGATCGCCGTCGCCAGCCCCCCCATCTGCTTCTTGGGCAGCTCAGCCGGGACGCGCCGCGCGGAGCTGTGACCCATGGTGTGGAGGTGCTGCCCCGTGATCTGCCCCGCTACGGGGCCTGTGGCCCGCGCCGCGTGGGGGCCCGTGACCCGCGCCGCATGAGCGCCCGTGATCCGCCCCGCTTGAGAGCCCGCGCTCCGAGAGACCTGGACCCCCGGCCCCCTCGGCGGCTGCTGCGGGGGGTTGATCTTGCGAAAGGGGCGCGCGTCATCTCGGGTGTCGGCGACGCCCAGCTCCCGCGCCCAAGCGCGCGGGTCTTCGCCGCTGGTGCCCTGAAGCCCCGTCACCTCTGAGATGGACTGGAAGTTCATCTTGGCCAGATCGTCGATGCTCTTGAGCTGATCAAGCTCCTCTTGGATCGTGGCGTCGCCAGAGTCGAGGTTGATGATCGAGATCGGCCGCGTGAGGCTGCGCTGGTAGAGGGCGTCGGCGACCGTCCGGGCGATGTCCCAGGTGCTGACGGTCATCCGCCGATCAAAGAGGTAGTGGGTCAGCGCCTCGCCGAAGGCCCCACAGCTCTGGTAGCGATCCTTGGGCTCTCGGGCCAGCGCCTTGAAGACGATCTGCTCCAAAGCGGCGTCCACTTGGCGGTTCTTGCCGCGGAGGGGGGGGATGTGCGCCGCGCGCACCTGCTTGACCGTCTCTAGATCATTCTCGCCGTAGAAGAGGCGGCTGCCGGTGAGCATCTCCCACAGCAAGATCCCCGTGGCGAAGATGTCGGCGCGGTAGTCCACCTCGCGGCCATAGGCGGCCTCGGGGCTGAGGTAGCTGAACTTGCCCTTCACCACCCCCGGCTCGGTCTGAGAGATCTGCACGGCGGCCTTGGCTAAGCCAAAGTCCACGAGCTTGACCTCGCCCTCATGGGTGATCAGCACGTTGGGCGGGCTGACGTCGCGGTGGACGATGTTGAGCGGCTCGCCCTGGTTGTCCTTGCGCTGGTGGGCGTGCCCCAGCCCCTTGCAGATCTCGATGGCGATCAGGAGCGCCTCCGCCGTCGCCAGCCGCTTGCCCTGTAGGCTGAGCATCTCCAAGACGGTCTTGAGGTTGGAGCCGCTAATCCACTCCATGACGATGAAGTAGGAGTTGTCGGAGCGCCCGATGTCGAAGGTCTGCACCACGTTGCCGTGGTTGAGGAAGAGGGAGAGGCGCGCCTCGTCAAGGAACATGTCCAGAAACTTCTGCTTCTGCGCCAGGTTCGGTAAGACGCGCTTGATGGCGACCATCTTATCGAAGCCGTGCATGCTCGATGAGCGCGCCTTCCAGACCTCCGCCATCCCGCCAGCGTCGATCTTTTCCATGATGGTATATTTTTGTCGAGCCATCAGCCGTCCACTCTCCGGAGCGCCGCCATTAAAACCCAAGTGAAACCCACACGCAAACAGACCCACGCTTGGCTACAAACTTCTGCCGAGGCGCTGGCCCTGCGCCTGCGCAACCCCGCGCTCTCTAAGGCCTCGCGGCGCGCGGCGCGCGGCCTCTTACGGCGGGCCTTTGAGGCCCTTGAGGGCGATGTAGCCCTCGATGTAGCCCTCGATCTCCCCCCAGACCTCGCCCTCCTCCGCGCCGTAGACGCCGCCGCCCGCCCGCCGCTGCGGCTCCCCATCGCCCCCCCTCGTCTGGGCTTTACCCCCCGCGCCTTGGCGATCCGCCCACACATCGTGCGGCGCTTGGAGGCCCATGAGGAGATGGCGGATCTTTACTTCGATCGCGCCGCGCGCTTCCTCGACTTCCTCTCCCAGCGCGCGATCAACGGCTGCCTCAAGCCCCCCGTCCAGGGCGCGCGCTTTGGCGAGTCGATGACCTTGACCGAGGGCTGAACCCCAGGGTCAATATGAGCCCATGAAGATCATCACGCTGCTCCTCTCGCTCGCCGCCAGCGCGCTGCCCGCCCTCGCCGCGCCGACCTCCTCTCAACCCCCCTCCAGCGATGGGGCCGAGGCCGAGGGGATGTCCTTCTCCCTCGATGAGGTTGATCCGCCGCCCACGCCGCCCGCCGATCTGCCGCCGATGCCCAAGGACGTTGAGGATTTCTCGCGAGATCTCAACGCCTTTGGTGAGGTCACCACGGCCCCCGAGGATATGTTTAAGGCCCAGCAAGCGGCGGAGGCGAGGGCGGCGATGCCCTCCACGCCGCGCTATCAACGACAGCCTCAGCTGACGATCGCTGGCGAGGCGGGCGCGGGCTTCTTCGCCGCCGCCGCCCTGGGGCTCCTCGGCGGCGCCATCGGCGACGCGGTGGACCCCGGTGATCCGCGTATGAGCCTCGGCGGCCTGCATGGGCCTGTCTTTGGCGGCGCCTTGGGCACCCTGGCGGGGACGAGCTTGGGCGTCTGGGGCGCCTCGCGCTTGGCGGAGCATCAGACCTCGCCAGGGTGGATCGTGGGCGGCGCGGCGGCGGGCAGCCTGCTGGGCTCGGCGATGGCCTTTGGCCTGGCGGAAGGCATGGATCGCGATGACAGCGCCAGCGGGCTGGCCGTCGCCACCTTTATGTTGTCTCAGCTGGGCTTGGCGGTGTTGTTCACGGAGCTGTTTGAGCCGGGGCCAGAGGATAAGGCGCGCTGAGGGCTCAGCCGCCGCTGCAAGGCTCGACGAAGCAGGTGGCAGGGGGCAGCTTGGGCTGCGGAGGGCTGGTCTCGCAGTCGCCGCCGAGCGCCAGCTCAGGCGCCCACTCCCAGCGGTTGAACTGTAGCTCGCCGATGTGGCGGGCCAGGCCGCAGAGGTTGTAGCCCCTCACCTCGGCGCGCTGGACGTAGCGGGTGGTCTGGCGGAAGAACATGCCACTGCGGCCCTTGGGGATGTTGCCGGAGAGGCCCACGCCGACCTC
This sequence comes from Myxococcota bacterium, assembly GCA_018813065.1. Classification (GTDB taxonomy): domain Bacteria; phylum Myxococcota_A; class Bradymonadia; order UBA7976; family UBA1532; genus JAHJCH01. Next base: position 4,432 of record JAHJCH010000217.1, on the reverse strand, counting down.
GTTGCTGACGGTGCTCGCCCAGGTCTGCTGCTCGGCCTGGCTGAAGGACTCGCCGTCGTTCTGGGAGAGGGCCTCGCCCTGGGAGACGTTCCAGACATGAGACGTGTTGCGCGACTCGGTGTCCGTCTCGGAGCGCTCATGGGCGCTGGAGAGGGCGAAGTTGCCGCCAGAGCTCTCTTGGTAGCCCTCGGTGGTGGTGCTGCCAAAGGACTGGCTCTCGCTGTGGGCGCCGCCCATGCTGAAGCCCTGCTCTGAGCTGTTGCTGCGGCGCTCGCCCTCGCGGCCCCCCGTCGAGCCGCCCGCGGTGACGCCCACCGTGGTGGAGACCTTGCCGCTGACCTTGGCGAAGCCCGGCACAGAGCCCTCGGCGGAGGCGCCGACGGTCACGGAGGCGTTGACCGAGCCGTAGACCTCGCCGGTGCGCTCCTGGTAGTCGCTGACGCTCTCGCCCTCGCGGGTGCTCGCCGTCCAGCTCTCGCCGTCGCTGCTGCTGATCCGCGTGTTATTGGACTCGCTCTCGTTGTAGGAGACGCCATAGTTCTCCGAGCTGCTCTCCTCTTCACGCTCGCGGATGCCCAGCGAGCGGCTCTCGCTGCTGCCCTCGCTGATGCCCTCTTGCCAGCGCGCGTCCGTGCGCAGCCCCACGGACTGGGAGTAGCTCTGGCTGACCCGCACGCTCACCTGCTGCTGGCGGCTCTCCGAGGTGCTCTCGCTGTAGCTGACGCGCGTGCCGATGCTGCCAGGGATGCAGCCCGAGACGGGGACAGGATCGTATAGCTCGGCCAGCTCCAGGCCGCCGCTGTAGACGACCTCGATGGGCGCGTGTACGGGGATGGGCAGCGCCGTCTCAACCATCCGGTTTTGATCGTCATAGGCCATCACCCGCAGCCCCGCGACGTAGAACTGCTTGTCCTGGGGGATGGGGTTGAAGACGATGGCGCCCTCTTGGCTGCCCGGCGCGCCGAGGGTGTCGGTGGGCACGGCGTTGTCATAGGTGTGCTCAAACTGCGCCACCCCGCCCACGCCGTTGACGGCGGCGATCTCATAGACAAAGCGCGTCGCGGCGATGCCCACCGGGCGGACCTCAAGGATGTAGGGCATCCCCGGCAAGGCGCGCAGCGCCGGCGCGCCGCAGTCGGCGTCAAAGGGCTCAAAGCGCTCGATGATGATCGAAGGCGCCACCTTGAGGGTCAGCTCATGCGGCGCGTGACGCGTCACCAGCCCATCAGCGCCCTCCACCACCGCCGTGACGGTGCCGTAGAAGGTGCCCGGCCGCAGGGTCGGGGCCAGGGGGTTGGTGAAGGGGCCAAAGCGAGAGAGGCGCAGCACGCTCAGCGTGCGCTCATCGCCGCTGAGCTGCACTTGACCATCGCGGATCGGGCGCAGGGCCTTGGAGACGGGGATGGCTTGGCCGTCATCGGCGCGAAACTCGCCCTCAAACAGCACGAGGATCTCATCCTCCTCTTCCAAGCCATAGCCATAAAACTCAAGGGTCTCGCCGATCATCAGCTCTTGCTTGGAGAGCTGGACGATCCCGGTCGCCTCCTCCTCAGGCGCCGCGTTGGAGCAGGCCAAGAGGGGGAGCGTAGAGAGCAGCGCGAGGATCTTCTTCATCTTTCGACGCCTCCGACTCAGCCGCCACACGGCGGGAGGTAGCATTGAGGATCAGGGAGGTTGGTGACAGGCTGGTTGTTGAGGCAGTCATCACCAATGGCGAGGTCCGCAGCCCAGACCCACTCGTTGAAGTGCAGCTCGCCGACATGGCTGCCTAAGCCGCATAGATCATAGGAGCGGACCTCCGCGCGGCGGATATAGCGGCTGACCTGGCGATAGTACATGCCCGATTTGTTTGTAGGGATGTTGCCTGTGTAAACATTGCTCTTGGAGAGCCCCTCAGATGTGCTCCAAGTGCTTGATTCAGACTTGTCAAAGCGCTCGCTGCTGTCATTTGAGATTGACTCGCCTTGAGAGATATTCCAAAGCGTCGCTTGGCTGCGCGCCGTGGTGTCATTGTAGCTATTTCCAGAGCCACTGCTGAGCGCAAAGGTGCCACCGACGGACTGTGAACGCCCTTGATTGGTGCTGGAGCCAAAGCTTGTGTCACTGTTGCTCGATCCGCTCATCCCATAGCCCTGGCTGCTGGACTGGGTGCGCTCGACGCCCTCGCTGTCGCCGGTGCGGGCGCCGACGCGCACGCCCGCCGTGGTGCCCACGCTGCCGCTGACCTTGGCGAAGCCCGGCACGGAGCCCTCGCCGCTGACCTCGACGGTCCCGCTGACGCTGCCCTCGCCATACAGAGAGTTCATGCGGCTCTCATAGTCCGCGTTGCTCTCGCCCTCGCTGACGTTCCACGACCAGTTCTCGCCGTTAGAGCTGCTATAGTCGATGTTATTGGACTCGCTCTGATTGTATGTGATGTTTTGTGACTCGCTGAGGCTCTGGCCCTCCCAGTTGCTGCCGCCGAGGCTCTGGCTCTGAGATGTGCCCGTCTGGATGCCCTCTGAGGAGTCAATCGAGACCGTCGCGTTCTCGCTGTGGCTCCAGCCTCGGTCCACCGTCACGCTGACGGTCTGCTGGCGATACTCCACGGTCCGCTCAGAGTAGGAGACGACGTTGCTGACGCTGCCCGGCATACAGCCCGTGACCGGCTCCGCCGCGTAGCGCTCGGCGAGGTCATAGCCGCCGAGGTAGACGACCTCCATGGGGCGATGGACGCCCAAGGGCAGCGCCGTCTCGACCTGGTTGCCCGCGGCGTCGAAGGCGAAGACGCGCAGGGCCACCACGTAGGCCTGCTGATCGGCGGGGATGGGGTTGAAGATCACCGGCGCGCCGACGGTGTGCGGCTCGCCGAGGGTGTCATCGGCGACGGGGGAGTCATAGGCGTGCTCGATGACGGTCACGCCGTTGTCGCCGTTGACGTTGGAGATCTCGTAGCGGAAGCGCACGGCGGCGAGGCCGCTGACCCGCACACGCATGATGTAGGGCAGGCCAGGGAAGGCGCGCAGGGCCGGCGCGCCGCAGTCGCTCTCCAGCGGGCCGAAGGCCTCGATGGCGATGGAGGGGCCGATGTAAAGCTCAAGCGGCATCGGCGCGCCCTGGGTGATCAGCCCCTCGGTGTCCTCAAGGATGGGGGTGACCTGGCCGCGGAAGGTGCCCACGTCGGCGCCGCGCGTGAAGGGGTTGGCGTAGGGGCCAAAGCGGGTGATCAGGAGCGCGACCTTCTCGGCCTCGCCCTCCTTGATGATCCCGTTAAACGAGGGCGTCAGCGTGATGTCCACGTCGGTCTGTTGGCCGCTGTGGGCCTCAAACACCCCGGTGAACCTCAAGCGGGTGACGCCCTCCCCCTCAAGGAGCAGCTGTTGACCGTAAAACTCGACGGTCTGACCGATCACCAGCCGCTGCGATGAGATCGCCGTCAGGCGAGGCCCCCCGCCGTCGGGCGTCGTCTCGTCCGCGCAGCCCGCGAGGACGAGGAGGCCAATTACGAGCGTTCTTCTCATCTGTCTCCTCCGAGCAGGTGGCTTCTTGGGTTGCCAGTAATACTGGAAGCGCCACCAAAGATCCATAAAGCCCCGCCACGGCCATCACCCGCGGCGTGTTTAGCAAAGACGGTCCGCTAAGTCCACTGTACTGTAAAGCAATTCAGCGCGCGGGACACCCACGGCGTGAGCCGAAGATCAGGGCGCCGGGGGGTGCTTGGGGCGAGCGCGCCAGGCTCGCCCTGACCGCGCCGCGCCCTCGCGCCGCGCCCGCGATCTTCGCCTCTCAAAAAAACGCCTTGGCTGTGTTACTTTGCCGCCTCGAAGTCACCACGGAGACCGGCTCAATGGACAGCCTCGCTTCAACCCCAGGGCGCCCCAACCTGATCCTCCAAGCCCCCCTCAGCGGCGTCTGCGTTGATCTCTCGGACGTGCCTGATCCGGTCTTCGCCCAGCGCATGGTCGGCGATGGGATCGCCATTGATCCCACTGAGCCGCTGCTGCGAGCCCCCTGCGCGGGGCGGATCACCCAGCTTCATCGCGCACACCACGCCCTCACCCTGACGCACGCCGAGGGCGTCGAGGTGCTGATGCACATCGGCCTCGACACCGTGGCGCTGGGCGGCGAGGGCTTTGAGCCTTTGGTCGATGAGGGCGATGAGGTGGCCGTCGGCGATCCGCTCCTGCGCTTTGAGCCTGGCCTCTTGGCCCGCCGCGCCCGCAGCCTCATCTGCCTCATCGTCCTCCCCCAAGGGCAGTCCATCGCCGCGCCGCGCGCGGGCCGCGTTCGTGGGGGCGAGGCCTTGTGCGAGGTGCGCCCCGCGCGGCCTCCAACGCGGCCCGCCGAGGAGGGGGGGATCATCTGGTCCGGGATCGTGCGCGTGCCCAACCCCATGGGCCTCCACGCGCGCCCCGCCGCCGCGCTGGCCCAGCAGGCCAAGGCGCTCGGCGGC
>JAHJCH010000216.1 GCA_018813065.1 Myxococcota bacterium | reverse complement strand
GGTGTCGGTGGTGAAGCGGGTGTTGGCGGTGAGGCGGGTGTTGGCGGTGAGGCGGGTGTGGGTGGCGAAGCTGGCGTTGGCGGTGAGGCCGGTGTGGGCGGTGAGGCGGGCGCGGGCGGCGGTGAGCCGCTGCCCTTTAACTGCAACGATCCGAACTATCCGCAGGCTTGCCCGAGCATCGGCGCTTATGACGGCGGCTGCTGGCCCGAGACCTCGGACTGCGCCACGATCCTCCGCTGCGGCGATGGCAGCTTCCACGCCTGTCGTCCCGGCTGGCTCTCCTACTGTGATCAGGCCAATGAGTTTCATTGCCGCCGTGATCCCGCCGAGGCCACCGACATCGTGCTCGTGGACACGCAGGCCGACGCGCTGCTGCCCGTGGTCAACCGCCTCGGCGATGACTGGAACCCGACCTTCACCCTCCAGGTGCTCAACCTCGGCGGTCTGGCCGCGCCTTATACCCGCGCGCGGGTCTTCGCCGTGCCCCTCGATCAGCTCTACTTCGACGCGGAGATCTGTCAAATGGAGCGGTTCGAGACGGCCTACACCGTGGGGGAGCAGATCGTCGAGGGGCCAGGCGGGGATGCGGAGATCATGATCAATATCCCCACCTCGGTGATCAGCCGCGTGGAGAACCGCGCCTTGCCCGTCGGCCGCTATGTCTGGTTTAGCAAGGTCGAGGTGCGCGCCACGCCCGACGCGGCGGAGCAAGCCTCTGAGACGGATTATTGTAATAACTACGGGCGGCTCCCCGAGGAGTGGGAGATCATCCAGGAGGCGCCGTGAGGGCGTGGCTCCTGGGTGCCTTGGCGCTGGCTGGCTGCGTCGAGGGGGAGCGCCCCAACTGCCTCAGTGACGTGGACTGCCCCCAGGCGGAGGCCTGCGTGGCGGGCGCTTGCGCGCTCAAGGGCGCTGACGCGAGCGCAGATGCGGATGTCGATGGTCTGGATGCGGATGTCGATGATCTGAGAACCCTCAAATGCCCTTGGATCGATGAGGCGATCTGCGCTGCACCTTATAAAGATGCTCTCTGTATCTATGAACTCAAACCAGGACACTTCTATCGGGGTGATTGTGATGATCTCTGTGACATCGTGGGCTGGTCGTGTCATGGCATACTCTCATGGGACGCGATGCAAGAGTGCTCAAGCAAGGACATCAAGGAGCTGACTGATGAGTACTGCTTGGATGAGCTGACGTCCTCCGGCGTCCGCTGTGTCTGCGCCATGCCCATAGCGCAGTGACGCAAGAGCCTACCCCCACCGCGCGCTTTCGTGGATAACTGGGCCCAGCCCAAAGCTGCCCAGAGGCGCTATGTCCCCCGCGACGCACATCGATCTCTATCAGCTGACCTCGCTGATCCCTCATTGGGACGCGGGGTTGGCTGACACCCCCGTGACCATGAGCTTTTTTTCCCGGCGGCTGCCCCAGGATGAGGCGGGTGAGCCGCAGCGCGGCTTCTTGCTTTGGGTGGGCCTGCGCCGCAGCCTGGAGTTCTTGGCGGGGGCGCGCTTTGATGAGCCGCGCTTGGCGCTGCTGACCCAGCATCCCATGTTGGGTCAAGCCCTCTTGCGCCGCCCCAAGCTCTTGGATCGGCTGCGGGCGTGGCGCTTTCAGGGGCGCCTTGATGCGCCGCCCGAGGGCACACCGATCTGGGCGGGGCCAGCGGTGACCTCTCAAGGCGCCCTGCTGGATGTCAACGGGGTGCGCCCCGCCGCGCAGACGCCTTATATGCAGATCCAAACGGATCTGCTGACGGCGAAGCTCATCGAGACGCCGCTGCTGTCGATCATCAATCACCAGACGATGGTCGCCAGTAAGGCGGCGCGGGTGGTGCGCGCGGCAGGGCGGCGGGCGGTTTTGGAGTTTGGCACGCGGCGGACACACATGGAGGCGGCTGTCGATGCCGCTTATGCCGCGTATGTCGCGGGCGTGGCGGGCACCTCCAATGTAGAGGCTCATTATCGCTACGGTGTGCCGGTCCTGGGCACCATGGATCACTTCGCGGTGCAGGCCTGGGAGCAGCCCCATCTCAGCCGAGGTGAGACGGAGCGAGCCTATTTTCGGGCCTTCTATGAGAGCTTCCCCGCCAGCTCGGTGCTCTTGGTCGATACTTATGATGCCTTCGGGGATGATACCGGCATTCGTAACGCGGTGCGCGCCACCGGCGGCGCTGTTTCAGGTATTCGCCTCGATTCGGGTATCACACAGGAGAACGTCTGGCGGGCACGGCGCCTCTTAAATGATCTCAAGGCGCCCAACTGTAAGATCCTCGTCTCGGGTGGCATGGATGAGCACGCCATCACGGCGTTGGGGGATGCGCCGGTGGATGGTTTTGGGATCGGTGAGCGCATCGTCACCTCGCCCGATGCCCCTGTGGGCGTCGGCGCGGTGGGCAAGCTGTGCGAGATCGGCGGGCAGCCGACGATGAAGCTGGCGCGCGGCTCAGGCAAGGCGACGCTGCCAGGGCGCGTGCAGGTCTTTCGGCGCGGCGGCGTGGACACCGTGGCCCGCCACGGGGAGATCTTGGCGGGGGATCCCTTGCTGGAGGTCTGGTGGCTGGGGGATGAGGCGATCAATATGCCCGAGGTGGAGGAGACGCGGGCGTATACACGCTATGCCTTGGCCGCGCTGCCCGATGAGATCTGGAGCGATCGCAGCGTGTGTGTGCCCGTCAGCCCCGCGCTGGAGCAGCTCGTGCGCGACATCGTGGCGAGAGATCCTCAAGGACGCTAGGGCGGCTCATTGAGGGCTGCGCATACAATCTACGATGCCCTCGCAGTCCACGCCGAGCATACAGATCGCCCGCGAGGCGTCCTCGCCCATGCACACCTGGACGCATTGCTCCATCTCAAAGATGTCAAAGCCGCAGCCAATAAAGCGCTCGCAGGCCCCTTGGCAGTCGCCCTCTGAGGGCGGCGGGCTGCCGCTCATGCAGCCGGAGATTTCGTCACACTCGGCCTCAAGCATACAGGTCGCTCGCCAGGCGTCGTGGCCTTGGCAGACCTCCACACACTCCGCTTGACCAAAGATGTCGAAGCCGCAGCCGATGAACTGCTCGCACGCGCGCTGGCAGGCATCAGGGGGCGCGGCGCTGAAGCAGCTCTGCACCTCATCGCATGCCGTGGTGAGGACGCAGGCGGCGCGCCCTGGATCGTCGGCCTCGCAGCCCTGGACACAGCCCACCATGTCTACGTCGCTCATGGTGCAGTCAGCCAGACGCTGGCAAGCCCCCTCGCAGGTGATCGGCGGGGGCGCGGCGTCGCCCATCGGGGGCGCGGCGTCGTTTGGCGGGGGCGTGGCGTCACCCATCGGGGGTGCGGCGTCGCTGTTCGGGGGCGCGGCGTCGCCCATCGGGGGGGCGGCGTCGCCCATTGGAGGTGCGGCGTCGCCCATCGGGGGCTGCGTCGCGCCGTCGCGCCCGGTCGACTCTTGCACAGACCAAGCGGCGGGCGGGACCGCCACAGCGTCCTCTTGTTGACAGCCCCAGAGAGGGAGGATCAGGCATAACCCAAATCGGTAGACCACGCTCAACATGACACCTCGTTCGGAATTAAACACACATTTGACTTTTCGGCGATTGAGGTGTCAACCGTCGTGGTTACAGCGCAGCCTCGATGGCCTCCGCCAGCTTCTCCGGCGGCGTGATCGAGGCGAAGCGCTTGAGGACCTCGCCCTCTCGGCTCACCAGAAACTTCGTAAAGTTCCACTTGATGCGCTCACCCAAGAGGCCGGGCTTTTGGGCCTTAAGGTGGGCGAAGAGCGGGTGGGTGCCCGCGCCGTTGACCTCGATCTTGGAGAACATGGGGAAGGTCACGCCAAAGTTGGCTTGGCAGAAGCCGTAGATCTCTGCTTCCGTGCCCGGCTCTTGGTGGCCGAACTGATCGCACGGAAAGCCCAGCACACGCAGCCCCCGCGCCGCCAGCCGCGCGTGCAGCGCCTGGAGCCCCGCGTACTGCGGCGTAAAGCCACAGCCGCTGGCCGTGTTGACGATGAGCAAGACCTCGCCCGCGTAAGGGCGCAGGGTCGCCTCCTCGCCTTGGATGGTCTTGAGAGGGGCGTCATAGATCGGGTGGGGCATGGGGGCTCCTGGGTTGGCCCCCATCAGACACGCGAGGCGGCGGCCACGTCGCGGGCGGCTCAGCCTTGGCGGGCGAGCGCGCCGATGCGCTTGAGCAGCGCCCCGCCCAGCGCAGGATCGGTCATGTAGACGAAGGCCGCCAGCCCCGCCAGGTGGGCGTAGCTCTCGCCCTCACGCAGCG
>JAHJCH010000215.1 GCA_018813065.1 Myxococcota bacterium | reverse complement strand
GGTTGGGGCATCGACAGCTTCCCCGCCTGCTTCTTGCCCAATGACTTTATGGGTGGCTCCGAGCCTGCGGGTACATGTAACCCGGTTGAGCTGACGATCCGCCAATCCTTCAAAAAGGTCCCCAAGGACGACTACGAGCCCGCGCACTGGGATGGCTACCGCTTCCAAGCCTTCGGCGCCTTCTATGTTGATCGTCGTGGCTACAGCCGTAACTACGGCATCCTCGACAGCCAATGGCGTCGATTCATCTCTCGCTACGACATTTGGCAGCGCAGCCACTACTACAACGATTCCGAGAACATGACCGGCGAGGTGGTCTGTGGCACGGACGAGACGACCCCCTATGGCGAAGATCCCAACCGTGACGAGTACACCTTAAAGCCCGCCGCCCAAGGCGCGGGCGTCGAGGGCGCCATCGCGCTCAACCAAGAGTGGGTCCATGTCCCAGGTGAGGACGGCACTGAGGACGAGTGCGCCATGGTCAAGGCGATCACCGGCGTCGGCGGCTCTCGCTGTGACAAGTTCAAGAACAAGTGTACCTTGCCCTTCCAACTGCGCCAGCCCAAGCCCGTCGTCTGGTACTACTCCACCGGCTCAGATCCTTACTACTTTGAGCCCACCTGGGAGGCCGTCGTGCAGTGGGATGTTGCGCTGCGTATGGCGGTCAACAGCGCGAAGTACGCGGAGTGCAAGAACACTGAGGGCCAAAAGTGCGAGAACTACCCCATGCACTTTGGCCAACAAGACAACCACCAAGACTTGATCTTCCTGGCCTACGAGATCGAGAAGTGCCGCGCGGGGATGGCCTATCGCGCGCAGATCGGCTACCCGCAGGACAAGGCGGGCTGGGACAGCATGTGGGCCGAGTGTAACCAGCTGGCCGACAGCATCGGCGGCCAGCGTGGCTATGACGATCAGGTGATCGCGTTGGCCAAATGGGGTCAGATGATCATCGTCTGCCACAGCCCGGTCGAGGCGGGCGATCACCCCGCCTGCGCCCCAGCGGACAAGCGTTTGCCGGTGGGCCTGACCGCCGCCGCCTGTGACGAGGCCATGCAGGACCGTGAGCATGAGCACTACGAGACATGCCACAACGCCTTCCAGGTGCGTCGTGGTGATCTGCGCTACAACCAGCTCAACGTGCTGCCTGATCCGCAGACCCCCTCTCCTTGGGGCATCATGGTGGACGCCAACGATCCCCTCTGGGGCAACGTCGTCTCCTCCAGCATCAACGTGTGGGCCTTCGTCAACGATCTGTGGAGCCAGAAGGTCATTGACATGATGCGCTTCGCCAACGGCGAGCTGAGCGCTGAGGACATCAAGACCGGCAAGCACATCCGCGACTGGAGCAGCTCGGCCATCGCCGCCTCCGCCGGCGGCGTCACCAGCGGGATGCAGAAGGACGAGCTGATCCAGCGCCTCGCCGCCTTCTCTGGCGCCAAAGCCGAGGAGATCCGCGAGATCCAGAACAACCCCCAGGCCGTCGCGCCGAAGATCCGCGCCGTGGCCAAGGAGCTCAAGCGTGAGATCAAGGGCATCCGCGCCAAGTGGGACGCGCCCTCGGTCATGCGCCCGATCTACGCCGCTCGCGCCCGCAACGCCTATGGCAGCGAGCTTGAGGCCCAGCTGATGACCCCCGCGATGCAGCAGCTGATGGGCATCCAGGGCATGCCCATGGGTGAGGGCGTCATGAACGTCGCCTCCATCCTTCGCGGCGCCAACCCCAGCTTCCAGCGAGATCTGCGTCAGTGGAAAGAGATCGCCCTCGCCGAGCGCGGCGCGTGCATCCTCCAAGAGGCCCCCGCGCCCCTCTCCCTTACGGGGTTGTCGGACATCTTAGAGCAGAAATATGGCGCCTTTAACGTCGCCGACGCCGCGCAGGCCCAGTTCGATCGCGCTGAGAAGATGCGCCTCTACATCGCGCGGCGCGCTCAAACCGCCGTGATTGTCCATGAGATGGGTCACTCCATCGGCCTGCGTCACAACTTCGTCAGCTCCTCTGACTCCTTTGGCTATCGCCCCCAGTATTGGCAGCTGCGCACCAACGATGGTCGAATCACCGAGGAGTGTACGGAGTTCACCTCCAACGGCACCAACTGCGTTGGTCCGCGCTACTTCGACCCGATGACGCCCAATGAGCGCAACAACATGATCTGGATGTGGATGCACTCCTCCGTGATGGATTACGCGGGTGAGCCCACCCAGGACATGCTCGGCCTGGCGGCCTATGACTTCGCCGCCGCGCGGATGTTCTATGGTCAAACCGTCGCGGTCTTCGCGGACGCAGATCTTGACCTGAACAATAACGAGCAGAGCAAGGCCGTCCACATGCTGGAGAAGATCGACAACTTCGGCGGGATCACCGGCTATACCTACGGTATTAACGGCCAAGAGACGCACTACAGCCAGAACAACAAGAACTATCGCCTCATCGACGAGTGCAAAGAGGTTGATCCGTCGGCCTTTAAGCCTGGTAGCTGGAATGATGGCCTCCAAGGCCTGTGGAGCCCGGTCGTGGACGGCCTGCTCGTCAGCAACCTTGAGGGCAAGTTCACGCGCTGCAAGCAGCGCAAGGTGGACTATGTGCCTTGGAGCGCCCTGCGGACCCCGACCAGCTTAGAGACGCGTCACACCACTGGCGACACCATCTTCTACCGTGGTGGCCCCTCGGTTGATAACCGTCGCCGCATCCGCGTCCCCTATGGCTTCGGGACCGATGGCTGGGCGGATCTGGGCAACTTGAGCGTCTATCGCCACGATAACGGCGCTGACCCTTACGAGCTGTTTGACTTCTTTATCTCTCAGCAAGAGGTCAACCACATCTTTGACAACTACCGCCGTGATCGCAGCACCTTCAGCGTCCGCTCTGCGGCGGGCCGCACGCTGGGCCGCTTTAACGAGAAGATGCGCGACGGCGCCAAAGGCTTGGGCCTGATGGCCAACCTCTACCGCATGGTCGCTCGGGACAGCCAGATCGAGTTCAACAGCCTGTGGAAGTACTTCGCTGCGGAGTTCTTCCCCGCCAACATCCTGGCCTCTGGGATCGCCTTCGATCACTTCGCCCGCACCCTCGCGCGCCCCGAGGACGGCAACCACTACCTTGATCGCACCACGGACATCCTCCGCTCCGATCAAGACGCCTTCGGTAACGGCACGGATCGCACGATGGTGATCATCCCCAACGGCACGACGGGCTACTACGAGGACGTCGGCATCGCGGGTCGCCCGGTGGAGAACCGCCTCTCGGAGAACAACGGTGAGTATGACAGCGAGTTCACCGAGAACGCGGGCTCCTACTACGACAAGATCTACGCGCCGATGCTCATGGCGGAGTCGGTGGACAACTTCATCAGCGACACCCGCGGCGACTTCGTCGATCCGCGCTACCGCTCCGTGGCCATGGGCGATCTCTTCAAGGAGGGCTACCGCCGCTGGTTGGCCAACAACCTCACGGGCGACGACTTCATCAAGGGTGTGCGTGTCGCCTCTGACGAGCGTGGCCGTCCGCTGCTCGACGACGAGCGTTACCCCTCCACCCCGCTGGGCTGGACCACCTGGTGGGGCGAGGAGCCGCGCGTCTGCTTCCCCAACCGTGGCAGCATCGTCTGCAGCAACTACGCGGATGAGAACAGCGCGCTCTACAACCCGCGCGCCCCTGAGTTCGTCGCCGTCATCGACCCCCAGGTGGGCTGGGAGCAGCAGAAGTTCATCATCGCCATGACCCTGCTCTACCTCCCCGAGAACGAGAAACAAGAGTGGATCAACTCGATGCGCATCTGGGAGATGGGCGTAGACAGCGATCCGATGATGCAAAACCGCATTGAGTTCCATCACCCCAGTGGCAAGATCTACGTCGCGCGCACCCAGGGTAAGGAGCAGATCTTCGGCAAGACAGTCCAAAAGGGCATCGCCGCGCGGATGCTGGAGTACGCCAACGAGATGCTCTACCTCGCCTATGAGACAGAGGACGGCCCGGATCTCGATGGTGATGGTGAGCCGGATTGGTACATCCCCGTCTTCCGCGATGATGGCGAGCCGGCGGTCCTCTACGATCCCGCTGTCTCCCTGGTGGATGAGAATGGCTTTGGGATGGACGATCCGACCTGTAGCCGTGATGATCAGTCTGGTTGTACCTGCAACCACAACCAGGCGTGTCAGCGGCTGGATGATTATGTCTCGCTGCCCTTCTTCATGCGCCAAGCGATGCACGCCTACGGCATGGTCGATCCTGAGCCTCGCGGCATCTACTAAGCCCTCTTCCCGCCTCAGCCCTGCCCCTGCCTGATCGCGAGTGCTCAGCCTACTCCAGCTCGTTCTCTACCAAAATTCCATCGCTGATGATGTTACCGAACTCGTCGATGGTGCCGACGCGCTCAAATGTGGAGTAAACGCCATCACAGTCGATATCACCGATGGCACGAGCGGTGAACTTGGCGGCTTTACCCTCACCCTCTGAGATAAACTGATACTGATAATAGCTGGGCTCATATAGCTCAAAATTGAGCTGCTTCCAGCCCTCTTCTTGCCAAACCTCAGAATCAGGCATCTGCTTCACGAGATTGCCATTGACGCAATTTGGCGTTTTTGGGGTTAACGTGGTGCTTTTGGGGAAGCTCTTAGGCAGAATATTGCCCTCTGCGTCCACATGCTCCTCTTCGTAGTAGTACACCGCGCTGTCGAACATCCGACGCACGTTCATGTGCGCCTCGGAGGCTTTGGACCGCTGCGTAAAATTGACAAACGCGGGGATGGCCACGGCGGAGAGGACGCCGAGGATGGGGAAGACGCCGATGGAGCCGCCGCCGGTGAGGCGGCGCAGGGCCAAGCGCCCATGAGGGGTGTTGGCGTGCTCGCTGGCGAGCTTGAGCAGCAGGGCCTCTGATTCCAGGGCCTGGCCACGCAGATCGGTGAGGATCGCCTGATCGTAGAGGCGGCTCTCATCGCTGTCATAGCCCAGCCGCCCCCACCACAGATCTGCGCTGATCCGCGCGCCATCAACGCCGCCCGCCAAGCCCACCTGCTCTAAGGACATCCAGTCGATGGAGATGAGGGTCTGGAGATCGCTGAGCGCCTTGTACTTGGCCGGTCCCTCGAAGAGATCAGGCAGCGCGCCGCCCGGGAAGAAGGCGGGGATGTTCCACAGCACGAAGCCGTGGCGGCCCTTGCCGGCCAGGGGCGCGGGGATGATCGGCGCTTGGGTGAAGCCCCGCTCCACGCGCGCGACGTCGGCGCCGGTGAGGGCCAGGACGAAGCTGGAGGCGGTGCTGCCATAGGCGAGGTTGACCAAGATCGGCTCGGGGAGATCCGCATTGGGGCCGATCTGGAGCGTGAGCTGGTCCGCCTTGCGCGTCAGCGTCACGCCCTCGGGGCCGATCTCTTGATTGAGCAAAGGCAAGATCTCATCGATGATGGGCTCCAGCTTGCCGCCGGGCTTGAGGCCAATGGCGAAGATGGGGTGGAGCAGCCCACCCGCGAAGGAGACGCTGAGATCGCCCGAGAGGTTGGCCTTGATGGCATCCCACAGCGGCTTAAAGGGCGGCGGAGGCGATCCCATTTGCTGATCGGCGAAGGCAAAGAGCCGATCGGCATCAAAAGAGAGCTTGAGCAGCGCGCCGGTGCGGGCGTCGATGGCGTCGAGGGCGCCGTGAGGCACCGCGCCAGGGCCAAAGGGCTTAAGGAAGCCTGCGGCGGCGGGGTTCATCTCCACCGTCGCTGTCAGCCGCCCGCCGTGAGCCTCGCGCAGCCAGGCCAAGCGCATCGCGTCAACAGGCGCGCCGTCCAGCTCGCGGCGCAGCTCCTCCATCAAGGCGCCCCGCGCGTCGAGGTAGATCACCGCGCCGTCATCCTGGAGGAAGGCGGGGCGGCCTGGGGCGACCTCGGGCACGGCCTGGGTGTCGCAGACGAGGAAGGGGGCGCGGTGAGCGCAGTGAACCACCAAGTCATCGAGCTTGAAGCCCTCGGGCGTCGCCTCAACGGGGGCGTCGAGCAGCCCCGCGTACTTGACGAGGGTGGCCTTGGCCTTGGCCGCGTCGGTGACGCCGATGACCGCGCGGGCCTGCTTTGGCCCCACGAGGTAGATCGCCACGCCCTTGCTGAGATCGAGGCCCTCGCCCCACTTGCCCACGGCGGGGTTGATCCCACGGTAAGCGAAGGCGCGGACGCGCGCTAAGGCCGCCTCGATGTCCGCGTCGCCCTTGAAGCGCGCCTCAACCTCAGCCAGCCAATCTACGGCGAGATCACCGCCGCGGAAGATAAACGAGCCCGCCGTGTCGGCGGGCGCCCAATCGGCCACGCCCTGCGCGCGCGCAGAGAGGGCCACGAGGAGCAACGGGAGGAGGAGGGTCAGCCGCATGGCTTCTCCTTGTCTGGGTGGTCTGTGCGCTTGAATCTATCCCTTGCCGATGGGCGTGGGTAGTCAGATCTGGGACTCGATCCAACGAATATAGGCGTCGGCGATGTCTACGCCGTCGAGGGCCAGGATCTCGCGGATCCCCGTGGGGCTGGTGACGTTGATCTCCGTCAGCCGCTCGCCGATCACGTCGAGGCCGACGAAGATCAGCCCGTCGGCCTTGAGCTTGGGCGCCACGGCGGCGCAGATGGCCCGCTCAGCCGCGCTCAGCGTCGTCTGCACCACGCGCCCGCCGACGTGGATGTTGCCCCGGTTCTCCCCCGCCTGTGGCACCCGCAGGATCGCGCCCAGCGGCACGCCGTCGAGGAGGATGATGCGCTTGTCGCCCTCCCGCGCCGCCTCAAGGTAGGCCTGGGCCATCACCCACTGCCCCCCTTGCGTCAGCACCTCGAGGATGCTGGGGTTGTTGGGATCCCCTGGCGTCAGCTTGAAGATCCCAAAGCCCCCGTGTCCGTCGAGCGGCTTGACGATCAGGGGCGCGCCGCGCGCGTCGAGCCAGCGGAGGATCGCCGCCGCGTCTTGGGTGACGCGCGTCTCGGGGATGTGCGCCTCGAACTGGAGCATGTAGAGCTTCTCATTGGCCGCGCGCAGCCCCGATGGCGCGTTGAGCACCTGCGTGTTGGCGCGATCGAGCAGCCAGGTGGCGTGGAGGAAGGCGCGATCCACCGGCGGATCTTTGCGCATCCACACGCTGTGGAAGTCGCAGAGGGCGTGGGGGGCCGCCTCGCCGAGCTGATAAAACGCCTCCGGGCGATGCCAGACCTGGATCGGCGCCGCCATGGCGTAGGCTTGGCCGCCGAGGGTGTAGAGCTGGCGAGGGTGACAGTAATACAGCGTGTGCCCCCGAGCCTGGGCGGCGAGCATAAAGCCAAAGGTGGTGTCTTTATCGACGTTGACCGCCTCGATGGGGTCCATGATGACGAGGGCTCTCATCTACATCTCCGCGTGATCTGCCTCATCCAAGGCGGCGGCGCGGGAAAAGTCGAGGAGAAAACGCTCAGCGGGGCTTGGGGCGCCACGAGGCGCTGGGCGCGGGCTCCGCCTCGGGCTTGGGCTTGGCCTTGCGGACCCGAGGCTTGACCGGCGCGGGCGTGGGCTCTTGAGGCGTGGGCGCTTGGGGCGTGGGCTCTTGGGGCGTGGGCTTCTGGGGCGTGGGCTTCTTGGCGGGCCGCGCGGCGCCCGGCTTGGGTGACGTCGGGCTCGCCGCGCCAGCGGCCCCTGCGGGCTTCTTGGCGGCGGCCTTCTTACGCGGCGTGGGCTTCTTCTTCTTGGCCGAGGCGGGGGCCTCAGCGGCCTCAGCGGGGGCCTCAGCGGGGGCCTCAGCGGGGGCCTCAGTGGCCTTCTTGCGCGGCGCCCGCGCCTTCTTCTTGGGCTCAGCGGCGGCCTCAGCCTCGGCAGGGGCCTCCGCCTCGGCCTTCTTCTTGGGCGCCGCCCGCCCCTTCTTCTTCTGCGCTCGCGCCGCCAACAGCTCCAGCGCCGCCGCCATCGTCAGCGCCTCGACGGCGACCTCCTTGGGCAGCGAGGCGTTGACGCGCTTGTGCTTGACATAAGGCCCATAGCGGCCCTCCAAGATCGACACCTCATCGCCGTCCTCAGGGTGCGGCCCCAGGACACGCAGCGGCTCGGCCTTTTTGCCGCCGCTGAGCTTGTCCGCCAGCAACGCCAGCGCCCGGGCCAGATCCACGCTCAAGACATCATCGCCCTTCTTCAGCGAAGCGTAGACCTTGCCGTGCATCACATAGGGGCCATAGCGGCCGATGCTGACGATGACCTCCGCGCCGTCCTCAGGGTGCGCCCCCAGGGTCCGAGGCAGGGCCAAGAGCCCGATGGCCATCTCCAGATCTACGCTCGCGGCGTCGAGGCCGGGCGGCAGCGACTGCCGCTGCGGCTTGGGGTTGTCCTCGGTCACCTCGCCGAGCTGGACGTACGGCCCAAAGCGGCCAACGCGCACGAAGATCGGCGCCTGGGACTCGGGGTGCAGCCCCAGGGGGACCTCGCCGCGCGCCGCCCGCGCCAAGAGATCCTGGATATAAGCGGCGTCCACGTCGGCGGGCGCCGCCTCGGGGGGCAGCGAGACGCCGCGCTTCTCCTCCCCCTCGCCGATCTCGATAAAGGGGCCGTAGCGACCGACGCGCACGCTGTAGGGGGCGGCGCGCTTGGCCTCCACGGTGCAAATCGCCCGCGCGTCCACCTCCTCTTCACCGCGCTGCACCGCCGCGACCAGCTCCTCCTTATAGAAGCGCTCCAGATAAGCCAGCTGATCGGCGCCCGTGGTCACGGTGTCCAGCCAGCTCTCCATGTCGGCGGTGAACTCCACGTCCACGACCTTGGGCAGCGTCGCTTCGAGGAGCTGGGTGACGGCCATGGCGGTGAAGGTGGGGGTGAGCTGGCGCTTATCGCTGCGCACATAGCCGCGCCGCTGGATGGTGTCGATGATGCTGGCGTAGGTGCTGGGCCGCCCGATGCCTTGCTTCTCCAGGGCCTTGACCAAGGCCGCCTCGCTGAAGCGGGCGGGGGGGCGCGTCTCGCTGCCGAGGGGCTCGACGCCGCTGAAGGTCAGCCGCATCCCCTCGCTCAGCGGCGGCAGCGGCACGCTCTGGTTGTCCAGCTCCGCGTGGGGATCGTCGGCGCCCTCCACATAGACGCGAAAGAAGCCCGCCTCCAGGATCTGCCGCCCCGAGGTCTTGAAGAGGATCTCCCCCTCGACGGGATCCTCCGCCCGCAGCGTCACGCTCAAGGAGGCCAGGCGGGCGTCGCGCATCTGCGTCGCCACGGTGCGCATCCAGATCAGCTCGTAGAGGCGGGCCTCCGCGCCGTCGAGCCCCAGCTCAGCGGCGGTCGCCATGGCCGTGCCGGCGGGGCGGATGGCCTCGTGGGCCTCTTGGGCGCCCTTGCTTTGAGTGGTGAAGGTGCGCGGCTGCGGTGAGAGCGTCTCGGCGCCATAGCGGCGCTTGATCATGGCGCGGATGCCGTCTACCGCGCTGTGAGCGAGGTGGACGGAGTCGGTGCGCATATAGGTGATGTGCCCGTTTTCATAGAGCTTTTGGGCCGTGCGCATGGTCTGGGAGGCGCTCAAGCTCAGCTTGCGGTTGGCCTCCTGCTGGAGCGTGGAGGTGGTGAAGGGCGGGTAGGGCTGGCGGCTAAACGCCTTGTCCTCCAAGCGCACGACCTCGACGACGCCGCCTTGGAGGCGCGCGGCCAGGGGCTGGGCATCGGCGGCCATCAAGCGGCGCACGCCCTCGGCGCGCTTGAGCGCCCCGGTCTGCTCATCGAAGTCCTTGCCCGTCGCCAGGGGCACCCCGGCCAGGGACACCGCCGTGGCCGAGAAGGGCGCCTCGCCCTCCACCGCCAGCGCGCCCCTCAGCCGCCAAAACTCGGCGGCGGTGAAGGCCATGCGCTCGCGCTCACGGGCGACCAAGAGCCGCACCGCCACGCTCTGCACGCGCCCCGCCGACAGCCCCCGCCCGACCTTCTTCCACAAGAGCGGCGAGACGACGTAGCCCACAAGGCGGTCGATGACCCGACGCGCCTCCTGGGCCTTGACCAGCTGCAAGTCCAAGGCGCGTGGCTGGGCCAAGGCCGCCTCGATGGCCTCCTGGGTGATCTCGTGAAAGACCATCCGATGTGTGGGGATCTTGGGCTGGAGGACCTCGACGAGGTGCCAGCCGATGGACTCCCCCTCGCGATCCTCATCGGTGGCGATGTAGAGGACCTCCGCGTCCTTCAGCGCCCGCTTCAGCTCCGCGACGGTCTTCTTCTTCTCTGGGGAGATGACATAGACGGGCTGGAAACCCTCGTCCACGTTGACGGCCAGCCGCGCCCAGGGCGCCTTCTTGATGGCGGGCGGCAGCTCATTGGCCGAGGAGGGCAGGTCGCGGATGTGCCCCATCGACGCCTCCACCTGGTAGCCCTCTCCGAGGAACTTGCGGATCGTCCGCGCCTTCGTGGGGGACTCCACGATCACGAGCGCTCTTTTGGGCTGTTTGGTGGGCATCGAATCTTCCTGGTGCATGATCCACCCGCAGCGCCTCGCGGGGCGATAGGCCGAGCGGATTCGGCTGAGCTGCGCGGTCCGTTGAGAGGGCAAACCTTGATGCAGACGCGGCGGATGTCAAGCTCTACGTTGATCAACGCTTGCGCGTTGACCCCCGAGGCGGACACTCTGCGCCAAGTAAATAAGGGAGAGCTGCGTGGAGACGAGAGCGGCGCTTGAGGCGCTGAGGGGGGCCGTGTCGGGGGCCTTGAGGGGCAAGGATGAGGTCATCTTCAAGGCCCTGATCGCCATCCTCGCGCGGGGCCATGTCCTGCTGGAAGACGCGCCGGGGGTGGGCAAGACGACGCTGGCGCGGGCGCTGGCCGAGGGGCTGGGGGGGCGCTTTCAGCGCGTCCAGTTCACCAGCGATCTGCTGCCGTCCGACCTCATCGGGATCAACATCTACGATCAACAAGAGGGGCGCTTTCGCTTCCTCCCCGGCCCCCTCTTCGCCCACGTCGTGCTCGCCGATGAGATCAACCGCGCCTCGCCGCGCACGCAGTCGGCGCTCTTGGAGGCCATGAGCGAGGGGCAGATCAGCGTAGACAACGAGACACACCCGCTGCCGCGCCCCTTTACCCTGATCGCCACGCAGAACCCCCAGGAGATGCACGGCACCTACCCGCTGCCGGAGGGGCAGCTTGATCGCTTCCTGATGTGCTTGTCCTTGGGCTACCCGCCCCCGGACGTAGAGCGGGCCTTGCTGCGCGCCCCCTCGACGCCGCGCGCGCCGACCGCCGCGGCCCTGAGCCCCGCGCTGCTGGCGGCGCTCCAAGCGGAGGTCGAGGCGATCCACGTCAGCGAGCCCGTCGCCGAGTACGTGATGCGGATCATCGAGGAGACGCGCCGCCCCGCCCCGCGCCTCCAGGGGGTGAGCACGCGGGGGGCCTTGGCGTTGATCAGCGCCGCGCGGGCGCGGGCCTTCCTCTTGGAGCGCGCGTATGTGGTGCCTGATGATGTCAAGCAGCTGGCCGACGTGGTCTTGGGCCACCGCGTCCAGCGTGGGCAGCGGCACGCCGAGGGCGCCGCCTACATCCGTGAGCTGCTCACTCGGATCGCCGTCCCGCGCTGAGGCTGATGAGCGGCGGCGGGCCCAGCTGCAGCGAGGCGCGCCAGCGCGCGAGGCGCTTGGGGCCGACGCCGTGGGCGCGGCGCAGCTCCGCCAAGCGCGAGAAGGGCCGCGCGGCGATGATCCGCGCCGCTGTGCTGGGCCCGATCCCCGAGATCGCCTGGAGATCCTCCGTGGAGGCTTGGTTGACGTCGAGCTTAAGGCCCAAGCGCAGCCGCAAGCGGGCGGGGAGCCACGCGCGGCCCTCGGCGGAGAGGTGTTCCCCCGCCCTGGGCGCCGCCACGCCCAAGGCCTGGGCCGCCGCGAGGGCCTCCGCGCCGCAGGCGAGCCGCCTCAGCCCCCCCGCCTCGATCCCCAGCCAGCTGATGCAGGGCGGCGGCGGGGCGGCGGCGCGGGGGGGCCAAGGCCACGCGAAGAGCAAGAGCGACAAGGTGAAGGTGATGCGCATCGGTCTACCTCCCGCGCAGCCATCGGGCCTCGGCGCGCCGCGTCGCGCTTTTCGCTTCCCTTCCACGCGCCAATGCCCGATCAACCGGCCATCGAGAGCAAGGAGCGCCTCGCATGTCCACGCAGCGACTCTATATCTTCGCCAAGGCCCCCATACCGGGGCGCGTCAAGACCCGGCTGGGGCTCGATCCCGCCCTCGCCGCGCAGCTCGCCGCCGCTGGGCTGCGCGACACGCGGGCGCGACACGCGCGTCCTGGCCGCGCGGTGACGATCTGGGCCGCCGATGCCCTCGATCACCCCTTCTGGGCGACCCTCGACGCGCCGCTTCGGGCGCAGATCGAGGGGGATCTGGGCGCGCGGATGGCGGCGGCGCTTCAAGACGCCCCCACACGCGCCGCGCCCATCGTTCTCATCGGCGCCGACTGCCCCACGCTGCCCCCCGAGCGCGTCGATGAGGCCTTCGCCCGCCTCCAAGATCACGATCTCACGCTGATCCCCGCCGAAGACGGCGGTTACTGCCTGATCGGCGCCTCGATCCCGCCTCCCGCCGCGCTGTTTGAGGGGATCGCCTGGGGTGAGGCGGGGGTCTTTGAGCAGACCATGGCGCGGATCGAGGCGGCGGGCCTGAGCGTCGCCGCCCTCGACCCCTGGTTTGACCTGGATCGACCCCAGGATCTAGCGCGTCTTGAGGCTGAGCCCGGCGATCCCCCCGCCGAGGCCACCCTGCGCCTGCTCCAGCAGGCCGATCCGCGCTACTGCGCCACCCTCAGCGCCCTCTTTGGCCGCCTCCGCTTCGGCGAAAAGCTCAACCTGCCCACGCCCAAGGCCCTCAACACCGCCCTCGGCGAGCCCCTCAGCGCCTACCGCAGCGTGATCATCGGCGGCACCAACGGCAAGGGCAGCGCCGCGGCCACTTTGGAGGCGCTGCTGCTGGGGCGAGGGCTGCGCGTGGGCCTGTTCACCTCCCCGCATCTCAACAGCTTTACCGAGCGGATACGGGTCAACGGCGCTGCGCTGATGCCCCGCGCGGTCATCGCCTTGTTTGAGGCGGTCATCGCCGCCGCCGAGGCCGCCGCGCTGCGCCCCTCCTTCTTTGAGGCGGTCTGGGGCATGGCCGCGTATGCCTTCGCCAAGGCGGGCGTGGAGGTGGTGATCTGGGAGGTCGGCTTGGGGGGGCGGCTGGACGCCACCAACGCCTGCGATCCGGTGGCCTCGGGCGTCACCAGCCTGGGCTTGGACCACACCGAGATCCTCGGCGACACGATCGAGGCCATCGCCTATGAGAAGGCGGGCATCTTCCGCGCGGGCCGCCCGGCGCTGACCTGCGCTCAAGGGCCCGCCCTCGACGCCCTGCGCGCCGCCTGGCCCG
>JAHJCH010000214.1 GCA_018813065.1 Myxococcota bacterium | reverse complement strand
CCTTAATGAGCGTGAGCAAGGTGTTCAAATTCTGGACACGCTGAACACCTTGAACACTTTTGAGACTTGAGCAGGCGGGTGAGTTCGATCGTAATGATTACTGCGATGCGACTTTAAGCAAATCTAATATAAGAGTCAAAACTCAAAAGAACACATGGGTGCCACCTATTCTGCAGGGATGGAAACTAATATAGGAATCAAAACTCAAAAGAACACATGGGTGCCACCTATTCCGCCAGGAATCAAAACTCAAAAGAACACATGGGTGCCACCTATTCCGGCCGGGAATCAAAACTCAAAAGAACACATGGGTGCCACCTATTCCGGCCAGAGGCGAGGCGCGCCCCGTTTGGAGAGAAGCGCAGCGCGCGGACGACGCCTGAGTGCCCCTCCATGACGCGGAAGCAGCGGCCCGTGACCCCATCCCAGAGGCACACCGCGTGATCGCAGCCCCCCGTGGCGAAGGCGCGGCCGTCTGGGCTGTAGTCCACGCAGCGGATCACGTCGAGGTGCCCGAGGGCTGAGGTGACTCGGGGTGCTTTAGGCATCGTGGGGGGCCTCCTCGAAGATCCAAGCGCGGACCCGCGCCCAGTCATTATGAGCCTCATCGTAGGCGCGGCGGCGCGGATCATCGGCGGCCAGCGGCCAGGGCGCGCCCGCCTCGTCGATCTCGCAGATCGGGATGGGCGTGGGGCTAAGCGAGGTGATGGCCATCAGGGGAGAACGCCATCGCCGTGATCCTCTCCTTCTCCTTATCTCATCACCGCTCCTCTGGGAGCAGCTTACGCACCACGGCTTCGCACTCCGCGCGCGTCATAATTCGAGGCACGGGGTAATCTGGGTGAGCTTCTCTTAGGGCGCGCTTCACGATTAAGGGGATGTCCTCCTCACGCAGGGCTTGAACATGCTCAGGGATCTGCATCGCTTGGTTGAGCACGCGGACCCCCTCGATGAAGCGATGAGCGAGCCCCTCTGGAGGCTCGCGGGCCTCGCCGAGGCCCGCCACCACGGCGAGCGCCGCGAGCTTCTCCTCCGCCGCCTCCCGACAAGCGTCCAGCACATAGGGCAAGATGATCGCGTTAGCGAGCCCATGAGGGACGCCATAGAGCCCGCCTAAGCTATGAGCGATCGCGTGCACATAGCCCACATAGACGCGGGTGAAGGCCAAGCCCGCGGAGTACGACGCCTGCGCCATCCCCTCACGGGCCTCCATCTCCTCACCGCGCTCGTACGCGCTCAAGAGGTGCTCAAAGATCAGCCTCACGGCGCGCTCGGCGTGCTGATTCGTAAAGTCATTGCCGTTGATGCCGATGTACGCCTCGACCGCGTGCGTGAGCGCGTCGAGGCCCGTCGTCGCGGTGAGGTTCGGCGGGAGCCCCGTCATCAGCGCGGGGTCTAGCGCCGCGATCTTGGGCACCAGCTTCAGATCGCTGATGGCGAACTTCTCATGGGTATTGGGGTTCGTGATCACCGCGACGACGGTGGTCTCTGAGCCCGTGCCCGCGGTGGTCGGCGCGCAGAAGAGGGGCGGGATTGGCAAAAAAACCTTAAAGAGCCCCTTCATCCATCGCACAGGCATATAGGGGTTACCGACCCGCGCGCCGATGATCTTCGCGCAGTCAATGGGTGACCCTCCTCCAAAGGCGATGATGCTGTCGCAGCCCGATTTTTTATAAAAATTACGCCCAACCTCGACGCTCTCAATCGTCGGGTTCGCCTCAACCTCGTCGTAGATCGTATAACGGAGCCCCGCGCGCTCTAATCCATCGATGAGGCCATCAAGCAACCCCAAAGATCGAATCATCACGTCCGTGACGATGAGCGGGTGAGCTAAACCACGCGCCGCGATCTTCTCTGTGAGCTGGAGCACGCAGCCCGCCCCGGTCAAGAGCTCTGGAGTTGGGATGGGGAGCACGACCGCGACGGTCTTCATCACTCGGTGCTGCGCCCGATACATCTTTTTTTTAATCGCCCAAAGCATCTCTCGCTCCAATTCAAGGGGGCTTAAACTAAGCGCTGCGCCAAGAGGCCCGCCGCGCGCTCCGCGAGGGCCATGATCGTGACCTGTGGGTTAACGCCGAGGGAGGTCGGGGTCACTGACCCGTCCATCACGTAGAGGTTGTCTGTCCCAAAGACGCGGTGCTCAAAGTCAACGACCCCCTCATCCGCGCTGCGGCCTATGCGGCAGGTGCCCAGCGGGTGAAACGCCATGGAGCGAAGATCCCAGGGCTTGAGCTTGAGCTCGCGGATGGCCCGCGCCTCCTTGAGGGTGCTGACGCAGCCCACAGGCCCTACGCCCGCGACCACCTCCTCTGCGCCGCCTCGCAGCAGCAGCTCGGCCAGGGTGGCGGCGCCCTCCTGGAAGAGCCGAAGCACATCAGGCGTGACGTCATAGCGGATCAGCGGGCGCCCATCCGCCCTACGGCGCACCGAGCCCAGGTTGCCATCCTTCACCATAAAGCCGTACTGGCTCACCTGAGCTTGCGCGTCCATCCAGCGGCGCAGCTCCGCCCCGATAAAGGGGTAAGCCAGCGCGGAGAGCTGAGGCGGCACATAAAAACCCTCGAAGCGCAGCCGCGGCTGCTCGGGGAACTCCACGCCGTAGCCCTGAGGGATGGCCTGCCAAGGCCGCTGAATCGATCTTGAGCGCGCCATCATGCCCAGCGCGGGGTGCAGGCTAAGGTTCTCCCCCAGCCAGGGCAGATCCACGCCGCTCTCCCTCAGCAGCAGCGGCGTCGCCAGGGCGCCCGCGGCGATCACGACCGCCCGAGCCTTCACGCGCAGGACGCGGGGCGCGCCGTGCTTATCCTGCCCCCGAGCCTCCACCCCCACGACGCGCCGCCCGCGGCGCAAGATCCGCGTGACCGGGAGCCCCGTGAAGAGCCGCGCGCCCGCGCTCAGCGCGCGGGGGATGTAGCTCACGTTGGTGGAGCGCTTGGCGTCGGTGGGGCAGCCCACGAGGCACTGCCCTTGACCGTCGCAGCCGCTGGCGTTGCGGGGCAGGGGGCCGTGACGCGCGCCCATCGCCTCAGCGCCGCGGGCCACGATGCGCGCGATGTCGCCCGTCCACTTCATCTCCGCGGGCTGCACCTCAAGCACGCGGAGCACTGAGTCTAAGAAGGGCTTAAAGCGCTCAGGGCTGAAGTCATCGGGCAGGCCATGCTCCGCGCGCCAAGCGTTGAGCACCGCGTCAGGCGTGGGGAAGCTGGTGCCTGAGTTGATCGCCGTCGTGCCCCCCACCAGCCGCCCCGTGGGCACGGGGATGGGCAGGTTGCCTCGGGTGAGGGTCATGCCCGCGTCGCGCCAAAACTTGAAGAGGCGCGACTCCACGCTGCCGGTGAACTGCGGGCGCCGCTCAAAGTGGCCCTCCTCCAGCACCGCGACCGCTAAGCCGCGCTTGGCGAGCAGGGCCGCCGCCGGGCCGCCGCCCGCGCCTGAGCCCACCACCACCACGTCCACGCTCAGGGTCGTCTCCGCCTCAAGCGCCTCGGGCCGCGTGACGTTGCGCATGTAGCGAGGCTCAGCCTCTCGCGCGAGGCCCTCATAGACGGGGAGCTGGATCGCCTCCAGGTAATCAGGCCTTGAGAAGTGCGCGAGCTTGACCGGCGCAGACAGCGCCGCGTTGAGCGCGTGCCCGAAGGGTCGCTGTTGATTGAGGGCCTCCACCAGGCCACGGCGCCGCGCCAAGCTCAGCCTCCGAAAGCCGCGGCCATAGCGCGTCAAGGCGGCCACGTTAAGGGCATGGAGGAGCGGCTTGAGCCCCGTCAACATCTGCGGCGGCAGCTCAGGCAGGAGGTCCACGAGCCGCGCGGCGCTGCGCGCGTCATAGGCGGGGACGTTGACCCCCGACTCGATGATGGCCTCCGCGTAGGCAGAGAGCGTCCTCATCGCCTCCCCGCGCAGGCTCGGCGGGGTGGGCGTGTCCCCGCGCTGAGGGCCGCCGAGGTCGAGCGGCTTGATGGAGGTCGAGCGGCTCCAGGCCCGAATAAAGGCGGGCAGATCATTGAGATCAAAGCGCAGCTGCCCCGCGGCGATGACCTCCCCGTCTCGGCTCAGCGCCGCCTCCATCTGCGTCATTGAGCCGATGAGGTGGAGCGCCTGAAGATCCTTACGCCCGAAGAAGCGATACTCCGCCTCATCCTCATCTCGAAACCTGAGGCGATATTCAATGCTGCGGCCGCGCAGGGCGGAGATCTTGATCTCGCCCTCCAGGGGCGCGTCCTCAGCCCAGGGGCGCGCCCGCATGACGCCGGTGACGCGCGCCTCGCCGCTGAGCAGGAGGTTGAGCGTGTGCGTCGCCTCAGCCTTGATGTCAAAGTCCACGCGGTGGATCTCACCGACGCTGTCTGTGAGATGACCCTGCATCCTCTCGAAGATAGAGAACCCCATCACACCCTCCTAAACCACCGGCTGTATTCGAGCTTCTTGCATCGGCTGCAGAAACTCTAATGCTCCGCCGTGCAGAGAATTAAGCTCAAAGGGATCTTCATTTACAGGATTAACTCTGAGACTCACTGACGCTAATTTGCTGTTAAGGCAGTAGCTCAACTTTGAGCTTGATGGATATTTATAGCCAAGGCAGACCATCCAATCAGGTCGAGCGCGCATTGATAAGAGCGCCTCACCCTGGAGACCCTTCATGCGCAAGGTCCAATCTGGAAAACGAACGTCAGCGCGCTGATTCCACAGATCGACCATCCGATCAAAGCGATACTCACGACCCCCGCGACGGAGCGTGAGCAGGGAGAGATCAGGCGTGGTCAGGCCCGCGATCTTAATCCTCCCGCTGAGGGCCTCAGCGACGGCGAAGGGCGCGCCCTGCTCATCCGCGAAGATGCACTGCCCCCAGGCGTAGCGCGTCGGCGGCGCGAAGCTCCAGTTATGCCCCTGCATCCCCAGCCAGTCCTCCACGCGCCAAGTGACGCCGCTCCAGGTCAGCGTCCCTGAGCAGCGCAGGACGGGGGCGGGCGTGATGAGCTTAGACTTGGGCAGCGGGCCGTCGAGCAGGGCGCGGCTGGGCAGGAGGGAGAGGGGCTCGCCCAGGGGGCCCTCTACCCGTGACCAGCGCAGATCCCAGGAGACCTCCTCACCCTGCGCGCGCAGGGCGCCCTGCGCTCTGCCGCGGCGCGGGTCCACGCAGAGCTGCGCCGCGCCGAGGCGCAGATCTTCTCCCTCAAGCTGCGCCTCAGAGATGGGGAGATCCTGCCTCCCCGCCCAGGTCCTCTGAGCCTCGCCGTCGAATAAGCTGCACCAAACGCTGGCGACGGCCTCGCCCTTGGGCTCCGCGACGAGGGTGAATTTAAGCCAGAGCGCCTTGGGGCTTGAGGGGTGGTTGGCGCGCAGAAACCAGCTCTCGTGGATGCCCCGCCCGGGGCGATAGCGGGGCTCATTGTCTGAGGGGCGCTGTTTCATGTGGATCTCAGAGCCGGGGGACGCGACTGAGCATCCCCATCAAGGACCGACCCATCTGAGCAAAGTGTTTAATCTTCTTGGGCTTCGAGTCCGCCGCGAGCGCATGACCGAGGGCCTCAAAGGCTTGGTATTGCTTTAGATCATAGGGATACCACCAAGGACGCTTAGGCTCGAACTTGTCAACGCGAGGCTCCTCAACGACCCGAGGCCAAGTACACTCAATCAAGCCCTCTGACCCATGACTTCGGCCAAAACCGGACTGTCGATTGCCACCCCAGGGCACCTCCGGCTGGCCGTACAGGGTGGCGCCCAGATCATTGATGGACACCAGCCCGCAGCGCAGACGATCTGCGATCGCGTTGGCGCGCCGCGTGTCCCTTGAGAACACAGAGGCGGTCAGCCCAAATCGAGTGGCGTTGTGCAGCGCCACGGCCTCGTCATCATCCTTGAAGGGCGCGGATGCGACGATGGGGCCGAAGGTCTCCTCACGCCACACCGCGGCCTCCATGACGCCCTCGCCGCGCACCAAGGTGGGCGCCAAGCGCCGCGCGTCCAGGAGCCGCCCGCCGGTGGGGATCTCCAGCCCGCGAGCGCGCGCGTCATCGAGGTGGGCCTCCAAGGTGCCCCGCTGACCCTCAAAGGTGATCCGCCCCAGATCGGACTCCACGTTGATGCGCTCAAGGCGATCGATGAGCGCGGCCTCGAAGCGCGCGCGGACGGGCTCCTCTACCAAGATCCGCTCCACCGAGGCGCAGATCTGCCCATGATTAAAGGTGGCCCCCCAAGCGGCGGCGGAGGCCGCGTACTCTAAATCAGCGTCCGCGCAGACGATCATGGCGTCCACGCCGCCCAGCTCAAGCGTGAGCGGGATGGGGTGCGCCGCGCAGGCCGCCATCACCTTACGACCCGTGGCCACCGAGCCCGTGAACATGAGCTTATCGGGGCCCTCCTCGATGAGCCGCGCGCCCACCGCGCCGTCGCCCTCGACGATCTGGAAGAGGCCCTCAGGCAGCGCGCAGGGCTCCAGCAGCGCCTCGATGATCCGCGCGCTGCGGGGCGTGACCTCAGAGGGCTTGAGCACCACGGCGTTGCCCGCGTACAGGGCCGCGGCCACGGAGCTGAGGGGGATAAACAGAGGCAGGTTCCAGGGGCTGATGACGAGCATGACGCCGAAGGGCAAGCGACGCTCGCGGGCGCGGCGATGTATAAACGTCTTGAGCGTGATCGGCTTATCCGCCAAGAGCCTTGGGGTCTCTTTATTGAGCCACTTTAAGTAATCGATCGCGGGGACGACCTCATGACCCAGCGCCTCGAAGCGCGCCTTACCATTCTCCGCATGGATCACCTCAACGAACTCTCGCATCCGCGCGCTGAGCACATCGGTCATCGGCGCCAAGCGATGACAACGCTCAGCTGGGCTCAAGGCGCCCCAAACCTCTTGAGCTTGACGCGCCGCGATCAAAACAGAGCCTGACTCTTGATTCACAGCCCACCTCCCAGCGCGACGCGTCCATAATCACCCATAGCCTGCCGCGCAGCATGAGCGTCTCTCTCTCGAATCGCCTTTACCGCGCGATGATGATACTCAGTGTTGATACCTTCTTCATAAAGAGATCTAAAAATATCTTGATTTTTATCATAAGCAGCTCGAATTAAATTTGAAAGCATTGATAAGATTCGATTTCCACTCATTAAGACCATCTGATCGAAAAAATCATAGTCCAATCGTTGAACTTCTTTCGTAGATTGAGCTTGATCGAGCTGAGATAATATCTGCTCAAGCTCATCAACCGCCGACATCTCGGCCTTTTGAGCTGCTTTTGCGCCTGTCCAACCGAGCAGCTCCACCCTCAAATCTAAAATATCAGAGAGCAGCTTAAAGTTTGGCTGACCTCCAGGGGCGATCAAGAAAGGCAAGATCTCCAAGCCGATGTTTGAGAGGAAGTCCGCCACCTCAGCCCCCGCGCCGTGGCGGATCTTCACCAACCCCCACGCCTCAAGCCGGTGAAGCGCCTCACGCACCGACGAGCGGTTCACCCCAAAGTGCCCCGCCATCTCCCGCTCAGCGGGCAGCGGATCGCCGGGGCTGTAATCCCCCTTCACGATGGCGTCGCGGATATTATCCGCGATCTGATCAGAGACCTTTCTGCGTCGAATGGGGTTGAAATCCACGAGCCACCTCTCTAAATAAAGACGCTCACCCGATGGCCGGGTGGTCGGACCAATCTAAGAAGGCGAGGTCAGCCTGTCAAGCCGTGATCAGCGGAGCCCTAAATTTCAAACAACCCCGAGCTGAGATCGGCCCTGGTGAGCCGTCGTTAAAAATCACGCTGAGTGATCAAATCAGCGCACAGCACCCCTGAGCGCGTTGAAGAAAAAAAGGCATCTATAATGTTAGATCATCCATTTATAAAGCGAGTCATCAGCCATTTGCCTAAAAATCGAATAAATCATTATAACTTTTCGAGCTGGAGTGCTGGAAACCCTACAAATGAGGGTGTTGGTTTTCTTCCAGCAACTAAAATAAGCAAAGAACAAATCATTAGCCTCATTATGGATGTCAATCATTATGTTGGCAACATCGCTTATGTAACAGAGTGTTATAAAATTAATGATTCAAAGCACAATACATCTGATTGTGTTCATTTTTATCAGCGTATTAAAGTCCCGCTCGTTGGAGATATGCACCATGAGCTCGTCATCGAGCACATCGGAGCCCATCAAGGATACGAGCTCGTAGCGTGGCGCATGCTTGAGGCGGAGACCGCCGCGCTGAGCAAGGCTGAGGGCATACGCAGCCAATACAACGAAGGGTGTTGGCTCGTAGGTGATGACGTGGTGGGCTACGCGCTCAGCTCCGCCCCGCTGAGAGCAGACCTCGGCTTCATCAAGTGGAAGGCCCTGACCAAAGGAGCCGACGTCGCCGCCTCCAAGCTCGTGCGTGAGAACATCGAGGGGATGCTGAGGTGGGCCGCGCGCGCGTCATGAGCCCCTCAAGGCGATCTTTTGTTGAGCCTGTGGGCAGGGCCCGAAAAAAAGACCTTGCGGGAGACGGAGTATAGGAAGCATAAAGGATAGGAGGTTCAATCAAGCCATCGTAAGTAAGCGTGATTACAACACTATTCCCATCGACACTTTTTTCGACGAGCCACCTGCTGTAGGTGGCGCTGTAGGTGGCCCCCCGCCGCGGGCGCAACCCCGAAAAGTTGGCAGACCCCAAGGCCTCAAAGCGAAAACCCTGACGGCGTTCTGCGCATGACGCGGCTCATAAGCTCTGACCAACGTTGTGATTTAAGATAAGAACGAAGGTGAAGTATTATTTCAGCATT
>JAHJCH010000213.1 GCA_018813065.1 Myxococcota bacterium | reverse complement strand
GGGCGACGCGCCGCCCCCCGAGGGGGAGGCCTCGGCGCCTTGTCCACCCGGCGTCGGCGCCCACTACTTTCACTTCGATGAGGCCGAGGCCGAGGCCACGCTGCGACGACACAGCTGGGTGCAGCGCGCCACGGTCCGGCGCGGGCTGCCTGATCGGCTCTGGGTGCGCGTCGAGGAGGCCAAGCCCGCTGGCGTGCTGATCTTGGGCGGCCTCTTCCTGGTCAACGCCGAGGGCCTGCCCTTCGTCGAGGCCGAGCCCCGCGACGCCCTGGCGCTGCCGATCGTCACGGGGCTCAGCGAGGCCGACTTCCGCCGCGATCAGGCCACGGCGCAAGCCCGCGTCGTCGAGGCCCTGGCGCTCCACCGCCTCTTTAAGCGCCACCCGCTCTCGCGCGCCCGCCCGATCAGCAACGTCCACGTCGCTCCGGGGGGCCGCTTTGAGTTGCAGCTGGGGTTGACCCGCGTGCAGCTGGGCCGGGGTGACTTCGAGGCCAAGTTCCACCGCCTCGACGCCCTCTTTGAGTCCCTCGACGCCCGCAAGCTGGACGCCGAGTACATCCTGCTCAGCGACGATCTGGGCCGGGCCATCGTCCGTCAGCGCCCGCAGCGCCGCCAGCTCGATCTCGACACCTTGCCCTCCAAGGAGCCCTGATGCTGACCCTCACCCTGCTCCTCGCCGCCTGCGCAGGCGTCGCCGAGTACGCCGATCCCCGCATCGATGAGCCCTCGGGCCTCGTCGCCAGCCGCCGTCACGCCGGCGTCTACTGGACCCACAATGACTCCGGCGATGGGCCGCGCCTCTTCGCCGTGACCGCCGAGGGGCGGCTCTTGCGCGTCTATGACGTGATCGGCGCCGCCGCAGAGGACTGGGAGGACATCGCCCTTGATGACGCGGGGCAGCTCTACATCGGGGACATCGGCAATAACAAGAATCGGCGGCGTGACTTGACGGTGTATATCGCCTCGGAGCCTGATCCTGGCCCGCTCACCCCAGCGGCGCCGCCGGGGCCGCCGCGCCCGCTCCCGATCAAGCGCGCGGTGCGCTTCAGCTACCCCGATCAAGCCGAGTTCCCGCCCAAGGCGCGTAACTTTGACGCCGAGGCGCTCTTCTGGGCGCGGGATCACCTCTACTTGCTGACCAAACATCGTGGTGATCAGCGCACAAACCTCTATCGCTTTGAGGATCTCAGCGGCGCGGCGCCGATACAGCCGCGTAAGATCGGCGATGGCTTCTTCTTGGGGGGTGATCCCGCGCGCTTCGGCGGCATGGTCACCGCCGCAGACGCCACGCCCAGCGGCGATCACCTCGCCGTGCTGAGCTACCACGCGCTGTTTATCTTCCCCAGGCCCGCCCAGGGCGATGACTACCTCTCTATGCCCCCCCGCCGCGTCCCGCTCGACCAAGATAAGACGATCCAAGCCGAGGCGGTGGCTTGGGCCGCCGACGGCGCCCTGTATTTTACCAACGAGCAGCGTTGCATCTTTAGACTCGAAGGGCTACTCACGCCGCACGTCGAGCAGACACAAGACCCACCTCGCTAAATACGAACAACAATTAGACAAGACATGAACAAAACCGAGACAAATCAGGCCCCATGGCACGCCTACCTCCTGGATGAAGACGTGGAGGGCTTTAACGCTTGGCGTGAGGCCCACCCCGACGCCGAGATCAGCCTGATCGGGGGCGATCTTCGCGGGTTGGATCTCCAAGGCGTGCTCCTCGCTGGCGCTGAGCTGGACGGCTGCCGCTTTGATGACGCGGCCTTGAGCCACGCGATCTTATCGGGCGCCTCGCTGCAAGGCGCTGTCTTTCATCGCGCGGATCTATGCGAGGCGCAGCTTGGCCCAGCGAGGCTCTCTCAGCCGCTCTTTATGGGCACACGCCTGGGCTACGCGCTGCTCAACGCCGCTGATCTGGGCGGCGCCTCGCTGCAAGGCGCGCGGCTCGATGGGGCCAGCTTCGCCGAGTGTGATCTGACGCGGGCCGATCTCCGCGAGGCCAATATGGTCGCAGCGGACTTCAACCGCGCTTGCCTCGATAACGCGCGCCAGGCCCCACCGCCCCCCACGGCGCAGGATGACTTTGATGAGATCCGCGCATGGCTGGGGCGAGAGCAGCCCGCCGCGCGGGACGGCTTTATCCTCTTCGCGGCGCTCACCGCGCAGCTGGGCGGCGCTGATCCAGAGAGCGTGGAGGTCGTGACGAGCGTCGCCTCAGCGCTGGGCTATGATCAGGCCCGCTTTAACGCCTGCCTCCCTCAAGGCGCCGTCCACCTCTCAGACCTCAAGGTGACGCCGCTCGCCTCTCAGTGGCTGCGACGGGTGCTCTTTGAGCTGATCTGCGGGCTGGGCTCGCCCACAGAGACCTGCGTCAGCGCCATCATGCACTTCGGCGCGCAGTGGGGCTTTGGGGACGTGGGCATGGCGCGGATCATCGGCGAGGTCATGGGCGTAACGCTCGGCGACGACGATGACGACGACGATGACGATGACAACGACGACGACGACGACGACGAGATCTAATCTGCTCGCCGCTCAGCCGCAGCTCGGCCCCGCGCAGCGCACATGGATGGTGTTCGTCGCCACCTCGCGCCCCGAGGAGATGGCGGCGGTGTAGACCACCGACTCCCCCTCACGGATCAGCCCACGCGCGCACAGCTCGCGCTCCATGCTGGGGAAGACCTCGCCCAGCTCGGGCGAGCGCGCCAGAAGCAGCCCATGAGCGCCACGCACCAGGGCCATTCGCCGCACGCTGCGTTGCTTGACCGAGAGCATAAAGACGGGGATCTCAGGGCGCTGGGCGGTGATGCGGATCGCGGCGTTGCCGCTGTCGGAGAGGCAGGCCAGGGCCACCGCGTGCGTCTGCTCCGCCAAGACCCGCGCGGCCTTGCCGATCGACATCCCCAGGTTGGAGTCCTCGCTGTCGAGGATCTTCCACTCATCGAAGTGGTGGTTGATGGTCTGCTGCTCGGCGTCCCAGATGATCTCGCGCATGATCCGCACCGTCTCGATGGGGTAGCGGCCCACCGCCGTCTCGCCCGAGAGCATCATGGCGTCGCAGCCATCAAAGACGGCGTTGGCCACGTCCGAGGCCTCGGCGCGTGTCGGCCAGGGGTTGCTGATCATGGACTCCAGCATCTGCGTGGCCGTGATCACCGGCACGCCGCGTCGGATCGCCTCGCGGATCATCCGCTTCTGGGCGCTGGGGACGCGCTCGATGCCCAGCTCCACGCCCAGATCACCGCGCGCGACCATGATCCCGTCGGTGACCTTTAAGATCGCCTTGAGGTTGTCCAGCGCCTCGGGCTTCTCGATCTTGGCGATGACCTGGATGTCCTTGCCCGCCGCCGCGATCAGCGCCTTGAGCATCAGGATGTCCTCGGCGCGGCGCACGAAGGAGAGCGCGAAGGCGTCGATGTCCAGCTCAAGGGCGAAGGCCACGTCCGCCCGATCCTTGTCCGTCAGCGCGGGCACGTTGAGCTTGACGCCAGGGAGGTTGATCCCCCGTCGGTCCTTGAGCAGCCCGCCCTTGATCACCACGCAGGTCAAGCCTCGCGGGTCCTTGATGGTGACCTTGAGCTCAACGAGGCCGTCATTGAGCAGGATCCGATCGCCGATCTCGGCGTCATGCACCAAGGGCGCGAAGCCGGTGGTGATCAGGCCCTTATGCCCTGGCGTCGAGGCGTGGATGAGCCGGATCTCCTCGCCGCTGTTGACGGTGATCTCGCCGCCCTCAAAGTCATTGGTGCGGATCTTGGGGCCTTGAAGATCGGCGAAGATGGCGATCTCGCGGCCTTGCTTGTGCGCCTCCTCGCGCAGCAGCGCGATCACCCGCGCGTGCTCGCTCTGGGCGCCGTGGGAGAAGTTGAGGCGCGCCACGTCCATGCCCGCGATCAGCAGATCACGGATCATCTCTCGGTTGGCGGAGACTGGCCCAATGGTGCAGACGATCTTGGTCTTACGCGTGGGGTTCATGAGGGGTCCCGTTTGGAGCGTCGTGAGTCGGGCCCTAAACGGCGGGGGAGGCGGGGGCGGACGAAGGGCCGGGGGCTTAGCCGAAGTTCTTCTGAGCGAAGTCCCAGTTGACCAAGCTCCAAAACGCTTGGATGTAGGCGGGGCGCGCGTTGCGATAATCGACGTAGTAGGCGTGCTCCCAGACATCGCAGGTGAAGAGGGGGGTGAGGCCCTCGGTGAGGGGCGTGCCGGCGTTGCTCGTCGTCACGATCTTGAGCGCGCCGGCTTGGTCCTTGACCAGCCACGCCCAGCCAGAGCCAAACTGCCCGCCAGCGGCCTTGGAGAACTCGGCCTTGAAGGCCTCGAAGCCGCCGAAGGTGGCCTCGATGGCCTGGCCGAGCGTGCCCGTGGGGGCGCCGCCGCCGTTGGGGCTGAGGCTGTGCCAGTAGAAGGTGTGGTTCCAGACCTGGGCGGCGTTGTTAAAGACCCCGCCGCTGCTGCTGAGGATGATCTCCTCAAGGGTCTTGCCCTCCAGGCTGGCGTCATTGGCCACGAAGCCGTTGAGGTTGTTGACGTACGCCTGATGGTGCTTGCCGTAGTGAAACTCAATGGTCTCATTGGAGATGTGCGGGGCGAGGGCGTCCTTGGAGTAAGGCAGCGTCGGCAGCTCAAAAGCCATGGGGTGTCTCCTTGATTTTTAAGGGTGGGCTGTGTGGATGGATTCGCTTTGAAGGAAAAGGTCGCCGCCCTTGGGCGTTTTTCTCACCAGGAGAAGAGCTTGACCTCAAGCTGGAGCCCGACGGCTTGGGTGCCGGGATCGTAGGTGGCGGTGAGGGCGACGTCCTTGTACTGCGCCCCCGCCCGCGCGCGGAAGCGGTCATCACCCGTCTGGAAGTCCTTTTGATAATCCACGCCGCCCAGGGCCGCCCAGTCTTTATTGATCTTGTAGCCCACCAGCGCGTCCACGTTGGCCTTGGAGAGATCGGCGCCCTCCATGCCCACGCCGCCCTTCACCCGCGTCGCCCAGTTGCCCACCGCGTACTCAAAGGCGGCGTCAAACTGATGCGCGTAGCCGGGGTTCTCCTCCATCCAGGTGCCCTTGTACTTGAGCATAAAGCTCTTAAACGCCTCTGGATCCTTCCAGCCCACCTGAGCGCCCAGCTCGCTGATGCGCCCCTCATCGAGGTTGAGCTTGAGATCGCCCGAGGCGCTCCAGTTGGCCGCAGGCTGCCCCTCGACATGGAGCCCCAGCTGGTTGAGCTGATCGCCCATCGCCAGATCCATCTGGCCCTTGAACCGCTCCAGGTTCAGGCCGAGGCCGAGCGCGGTCTGCGCGCCCGCCGGTCCTTGGGTGTGGCTGCCTGTGAAGCTGGCGCCGGTGCCAAAGAGATCCTTGTCGCTGTAGCCGATGTGCTGGCTCTGGCCGTCGGCGCCCATGCTGTCGCCGAAGCTCAGCGCGCGATCCTTGTCCAGGTTGAGGTTAAAGTCGCGGCGGGTGGTGACATCGCCGTTGGCGTCGCCGGTGACGCTGTGGCGCATGCTCCCTTGGCCGTCGAGGAGGCTGCGATCCAGTTGGAAGCCAAAGGCGCCCGTCTCTGTCTCAGACCAGCCCGAGATGCGATGCTCGCCGTCCTTGCCCAGCTTGAGGCCGCCCTCCACGCGCAGGCTGTCCTCCAGCGCCCCCCCCGAGGCGTGGGTGAGGCCGCCGGTCATCGAGGCGCCGAAGAGGCCCTCCAAGCCGCCGTTGATCTTGGTGGTGAGCCGGCCATCCTCGGCCAAGGTGACGTCGGCGGTGGTGTTGGCGGTCAAGCGGCCGACGCGGCCTGTGCCGCTGAGGTTGCCCTGGGCCGTCGTGGCCCCCGTCGCGGTGCTGTGCTTGCCCGTGACCCCGGCGCTGAAGCCGCCCTGGGAGTAGGCGGCGCCGCCATCGAAGACGCTCTCCCCCGAGGGCACGTCATGGCTCGCCTTGACGTTGCCCTTAAAGCCGCCGCGCTCATAGGACGCGCCGCCCGTGACCTGGGTCGTGCCTGCCTTGCTGTCATGGGTGGCGCCGACGTCGCCTGTGAAGCCGCCCGAGGTGTATGACAGCGCCCCTTGGGCCTTGGTGTCGCCGCTCTGGACGTGGTGGCTGCCCGAGGCGCTGGCCTTAAAGCCCCCGTTTTGATAGCTGGCGGCGCCCTCGACGGTCTGGCCCTTCTCCGCGTCGTGCTTGACGCCGACGCTGCCCTTGAAGTGCTTGGAGGCGTACTCCACGCTGAGGTGCGCGGCTTGGATGCTCAAGGATTGCAGCGGCCCGATATCGACGCCCGCGCCCACCTTGAGGTTGTCGCCGATCTTAAAGGTCTGCTTCAGCTCCCCTGGGTCCATATTGGACAGATAAGCGCCCACGGCGGCGCCCACGAGCGCGGCGCCCAAGACGCTGACCATCGTGCGGGGGTGCTCTTGAATCCACTCCGCCGCGCCGCCCAAGACCTTCTGACCGGACTCGCTCTCCAGCCACTCCACCACCGCCGCTTGGATGGCGGGCATCAAGGCATCGGCGAACTTCTTCACCGCGTCGGCCTCGCCCTGCTCATCCATCAGGCCACCAGCGGCGCCCTCCTTGGTGGGCTTGATCGAGCCTGTCACCCCCGACAGCGAGTCCACGGCCTTCTTGGCGTAGCCCAGGAAGGACTCATAGGTGACGTGCTTGGAGATCTGCGCCCAGGCTTGGCCGCCGATCTTTTCACCCAGGACCTTCTCCCAGTCGGCCTTGGCGGCGGCCATGCGCTTGGCCTCCTTGGCCTGCGCCTCAGCGGGGCTCTCAGCGCCCTCACCCGCCTTCTTGGTCACCTCGCTGCTCTGCCCCTCCGCCGCCTTGGGCGTCGTCTCAGGCGCCTTCTCTGTGGTCTGAGCGGAGATCAGATCCGCGAGGGGATCGTTGTAGTTGTAATCGGCCATGAGGTCCTCGGGGGCGGTGTTTAAGAGGCTGGTCCGTGATTTTAAATCAGCTCAGGATAACGCGAAAGCGCCCACGATCGAGAAGTTAAAGTTGAGCGGGCCGCGCGCCCTTGAGGGCGACTGAGGGTGAGCCCTGCTGCGCGGCGGCGCGCCAGTAGAGCATCACCGTCGTCGCCGCCGCCGCCACGTTGAGGCTGTCGATCACCCCAAACATGGGGATCTCCACGATCAGATCCGCCGCCAGCCGCAGCGGCTCAGGCACGCCGCTGTCCTCGGCGCCGAGGACAAACAGCGGCCTGGGCGGGTAATCGGCCTCGATATAGGAGACGCTGTCGGGGGTCTGCTGCACCGCTACGATTTGATAGCCCTCCGCCCGCGCGCGGCGGATCAGCGCCGCCGCGTCTGAGATGACATGGATCGGCAAGAGCGCGTCTGTCCCCCGCGCGGGGCTGCGGAAGAGATCCCCGCGCCCCAGCAAGAAGACCTCACGCAGCCCCGCCGCCTCGGCGCTGCGCACGGCCACGCCGAGGTTCATGTCAAAGCGCGTGTGGCAGAGGGCCAAGGCGGCCTCAGCGCGCTGAACCTCGGGCAGCGCGTCGCCTGGGCGGATGCCATAAGGTGGCCGCGCCGAGGCGGCGTCGCTGCGGGCGTGTGGCCCCAGGCGCCGCGTCAACGCCTCGGGGGTAAAGCGACCGGCGAGGGCCGCGCGGGCCAGCCAAGCGACCCCCGCGTCGGCGTCCTCGGCCAGCGCGTGCAGC
>JAHJCH010000212.1 GCA_018813065.1 Myxococcota bacterium | reverse complement strand
GCCCGCCGCCGCTGAGCGCGCGCGCTTGACCGAGGCGCTTGGGCCGCCGATTGAGCGCAGCCGGTTGGGGGATCTGTGGGCGGATCAGCTCCTCATCGCCTTTGAGATCGACGAGCAAGATCGCGGCGCGCTGCGCCTGGAGGGGATCGGCGCCGACAACACCCACCCCGAGCAGCGCGAGATCTACGCGGGGCTGGCCCCGCTCTTGGGGGCGGCCCTGGCGCATCGCCGCGCGCAGGCGGCGCTCAAGGAGCGGGTCAAGGAGCTGACGTGTATGTACCGCCTGGCGCAGATCGGCACCGAGGCGGATCGCGATCTTGAGGACGCCTTGCGGGAGATCGTGGGGATCTTACCGGCGGCGTGGCAGTTCCCCTCTCGGGCGCGGGCGCGCATCACCCTCGACGCCCAAGCCTTCTGCTCGCCTGGCTTCGAGGAGGGCGCCGCCGCGCTGCGCGCCGGTATTCAGATCCAAGGGGTTGAGCGGGGCGTCGTGGAGCTGTTCTACATCGACGCCGTGCCCCTCGGCGCCGAGGATGAGCCCGCGCTCTTGGGCGAGGCGGCCTTCCTTGAGGACGAGGGGCACCTCATCAACGGGGTGGCGCGTGAGCTGGCCTTTATCATCGAGCGGCGCTGCGCGGAGCGGGAGCGGGCGCGGCTACAAGACCAGATCCGCCACGCCGATCGGCTGGCGACCATTGGGCAGCTGGCGGCGGGCGTCGCCCATGAGCTGAACGAGCCGCTGGGCAACATCCTGGGCTTCGCGCAGCTCGCCGCCAAGACGCCTCAGCTGCCCACACAAGCCCAGCGCGACTTAGATCAGATCGTCACCGGCGCGCTCTACGCCCGTGAGATCATCAAGAAGCTCATGTTCTTCTCTCGCCAGACCCCCGCGCGGCGCGTCGCCTTGGATCTCAACGAGGTGATCGAGGAGGCCCTGGGGCTCCTCAGCGCGCGCAGCGGACAAGCGGGCGTCCAGCTTCAGCGCGCGCTCAGCCCAGGGCTGCCGCAGATCGAAGGCGACCCGGCCCAGCTACAACAGGTCTTCGTCAACCTGCTGGTCAACGCGCTGCAAGCGACGCCTGAGGGGGGGAGTGTGCGCGTGGGCAGCCGACGGCTCGTCGGCGCGCGGCTGCTGGCCTGGGTGGAGGACACGGGCGAGGGCATCGAGGCGGAGGCGATCAAGAAGATCTTCCTGCCCTTCTTCACCACCAAGGACGTCGGCCAAGGGACGGGCCTGGGCCTCTCGGTGGTCCATGGGATCATCACCGCGCATGGCGGCGAGGTGCGGGTCAAGAGCGCGCGCGGCGCGGGGGCGCGCTTTGAGGTTGAGCTGCCGATCAAGGAGGGCGCGCGCTGTGGACACCCCCAAGGCTGAGCGGATCTTGCTGGTCGATGACGCCGAGAGCACCCTGGAGGTGCTGCGGCGCAACTTGGAGTCTGAGGGCTACCATGTGCGCGCGGCCCGAGATGTCCCCGAGGCCCTCAACGCGCTCAACGATCACCCCGTGGATCTGGTGATCACCGACATCAAGATGCCCAAGATCAGCGGCCTTGAGCTGGTGCGCCACATCCGCGAGAACACCCACGACGTCGAGGTGATGGTGATCACCGGCTACCCCAACGTGGAGGGGGCCGTCGCGGCGATGAAGCACGGGGCCACCGACTACCTCAGCAAGCCCTTTACGGACACGGAGCTGCTTGAGGCGGTGCGGCGGGTCGTGGAGCGGCTGAGGGTCAAGCGGGCTGGGCGTGAGGCGCTGACGGGCGGCGGGCAGCCTTGGGGGCCGCAGCCTTGGGGGATCCTCGGCGAGTCGGTGGCGATGCGCGCCATCTTTGCGCAGATCAAGCGCGCGGCGCAGACACACGCCACGGTGCTGATCACGGGGGAGAGCGGCACGGGCAAGGAGCTGGTGGCGCGGGCGATCCACTACGAGGGGGCGCGGGCGAGGGCGCCGTTTGTGCCGGTCAACTGCGGCGCCATCCCCCATGAGCTGTTGGAGAGCGAGCTTTTTGGGCACGTCAAGGGGGCCTTCTCGGGGGCGGTGACCACCCGCGCGGGCTTCTTCCTCGCCGCCGACGGCGGCACGATCCTGCTTGATGAGCTGGGGGAGACGAGCCCGGCGATGCAGGTCAAGCTGCTGCGCGCCATCCAGGAGCGTGAGATCCGCATGGTGGGGGCCAGCAAGGCCCGGCGGGTGGACGTGCGCATCATCGCCGCGACGCACCAGGACTTAGCGGCGATGGTCAAGCGTGGGGGCTTTAGGGAGGATCTCTTCTTCCGTGTCAACGTCATCCCGATCCAGCTGCCGCCGCTGAGGGCGCGCGGCGACGACGCGCTGCGGCTGGCCCATCACTTTACGGCCAAGTACGCCGCGGAGTATCACCGCCCTGCGCCGACGCTCTCCCCCAGGGCGCTGGATCTGCTGCGTGGCTATGACTGGCCGGGCAACGTCCGTGAGCTTGAGAACG
This sequence comes from Myxococcota bacterium, assembly GCA_018813065.1. GTDB lineage: Bacteria > Myxococcota_A > Bradymonadia > UBA7976 > UBA1532 > JAHJCH01. The sequence goes on along the minus strand of JAHJCH010000212.1, from coordinate 1,957 downwards.
TGATCCAGCGGCTGGTGGTGATGACCGAGGGCGACACCATCGACGCGCCGGATCTGCCCGCGCTGATGCGCTGCGCGCCCAGGGGCGAGCCCTTGGGGCTGGAGCGCACCTTGGCCGAGGTGGAGCAGGACTACATGCGCCGGGTGCTGGCGCGTGTGGACGGCAACAAGTCGGAGGCGGCGCGGATCTTGGGGATTGATCGAAAGACGCTGCGGGCCAAGCTCAAGGCGATGGAGGGCGCGCGGACGCCTTGAGATCAGCCGACGGCGCACAACCAGAGGCAGGCCCCGATCATCCTCACGGCGATGATTTGGGCGGATAAACGCACACCCTCCGCTGTCGCGCGGCGGCGGCGTCTTGATATGGGGCCAAGATGATGAGAGCTGGAGCGTGGATCGCAGCGCTGTGTTTGGGGCTGCTTTGCCTGGCTTGCCAGGAGGCGACGAGCGAGGGCGTGGACGCCGCGCCGAGAGACGCCTACACAGAGGACGCCGCGCCGAGAGACGCCGATGTGAAGGACGCCGCGCCGGGCGACGCCGCGCCGAGAGACGCCGATGTGAAGGACGCCGATACGGGCGACGCCGCGCCAAGAGACGCCGATATGAGCGACGCCGCGCCGGGGGACGCCGCGCCAAGCGACGCCGCGCCTGTCGATGAAGGTTGGATGGAGGTGATCTTTGAATCACCCATCGACGCGACCCCGATCCCGTTGACGATCTACGCCCCAGAGGGCCTTGAGGCGCGCCCGGCGGTGCTGTTTCTCCACGGCTTCCTGCTTGAGCGTGGGCTCTACGCATCTTACGGGGCGCAGCTGAGGGAAGCGGGCTACGTGGTGATCATGCCTCAGCTCCCGGGAGGCCCCTTTGATGGGATCAGCCACGCGGCGCTCAAGGATCACCTTGTGGCGCTGCTGAATGCCATCGAGGCGCGCGAGGCGTCATGGATGGCGCGCGTCGATTTATCTTGGTTGGGGGTGGTGGGGCACTCGATGGGGGGCAAGTTGGCGCTGCTCCTTGCCGCCGAAGATGAGCGCCCCAAGGCGATCTTTGGGATTGATCCGGTGGACACGGCGGGTCCGCCTGGGACACCGCCCTCAGCGGACTATCCCTCAGTGACGCCTGAGCGGATGTCTGAGATTGACGCCCCGATGGTGCTCATGGGGGAGCGAACCAACGCCACCTGTGCGGGTAATTTTTGCCAAGCCTGCGCGCCTGAGGCGGAGAACTTTGAGCAATACGCCCTCCACGCCACGAGCCGGGTGGTGGTGAAGATCGAGGCCTTGGGCGCCAGCCATATGTCTTTCCTTGATGAGCCGGACTGTGGGATTTTCTGCGCGCTGTGTCCCCGTGGCGTGGATGATCCAGCCCAGACCCGCGCGCTGACCCAACGCTATATGGCGCTGTTCTTCAACGCCCTCCTCGCCGCTCAGCCGCTCGATGCCCTGGAGTCGGCTTTGGCGCTCGACGCCGCCTCAGGGCTCATCGAGTTTGAGATCGAGGAGAACCCGAGATAGACATCAGCGCGGGCAGGCGCGGTGGGATCGCCGATCTCTTCGCCGATCTCTTTGCGGAGGTGGGCGAAGCCCACTTTTCGGGGCTCGGCGCATGAGCGACAGCCGAGAACGCAGGGTTTGGGTGACACCTACGCCGGGCGCGTGATGTCCGAGTGAATGTCTGGCGTGAAGTCGTTGAAAACGCGAGCGAGTTGGCGCAGGGTCGAGACGCCGCGCCGCCTTCAGCGGAGTGGGGCGCGGCGCCCAAGACGCTCGACGACTTCGCGGATCGTCTCCTTGCGCTTCAAGCGGCGGAGGCGCGCATCCACACCGAGCGTGCGCGTCTCGAAGCGGCCTTAGCGGGTTTGTTTGACGCGGCGGGTGTGGCCTCGGTGTCGTTCTCAACGGGGCGAATCATCCGCGTGTCGGGAGATCCGCCTTGTTTTGAGGTGCAGAGCAAGGCTG
>JAHJCH010000211.1 GCA_018813065.1 Myxococcota bacterium | reverse complement strand
GCCTCTTCGCGCTTGGCGGCCTCACGCGCGGCCTCTTCGCGCTTAGCGGCTTGGCGCGCGGCCTCTTCGCGCTTGGCGGCCTCGCGCGCGGCCTCTTCGCGCTTGGCGGCCTCGCGCGCGGCTTCGCGCTTGGCCGCCATCGCCAAGCGGCGGGCTCGCTGACGTGCTTGCTGTGTGTCGGGGGCCTTAAGCGCCGCGTCGGGGGCCTTAAGCGCCGCGTCGGGGGCCTTAAGCGCCGCGTCGGGGGTATTCGCCATCGCCTTAAGCGCCGCATCGGGGGTATTCGCCATCGCCTTAAGCGCCGCGTCGGGGGCGCTCGCCATCGCGCTGAGCCCGGAGTCAGGCCGCGCATCGACGGGCGCGGCGCTCAAGGCGCGGTAACCCAGATAGCCGCCGCCAAGGAGGACCAAGGCCGCCAAGGTGATCACCATGAGGCGCTGAAGGCGGCCCGCCTCGGGGGGCGCCTCGGCCTCAGCCTGCTCGACGGCGATCTCCAGCGCCTCGATAAAGGCGTCCACCCCCGCGTAGCGATCCTCCGCTTGGCGCGCCATCCCCCGCAGCACCACAGCGCGGATGGGCTCAGGGATCGTGGACACCTTGAAGGCCCTCGGCGCCTGCGTCAGCTGGGCGGCGATGACCTGGAGCGGGGTGTTGCGCGGGTAGGGGGAGTCGCCGTTGAGCAGCTCATAGCAGATGACAGCCAGGCTGTACTCGTCGGCGCGGCCATCGAGGGGCTGGGCGAGGGCCTGCTCTGGGGCCATATAGCCCGGCGTGCCGATCACCTGCCCCGCGCGGGTCAGCCGCGTGTCGCCGTCTTGGATGCTCTGGGCGATGCCAAAGTCCAGCACGGTGACGTGCTCACTGACCCGCCCCTCGATCTCCACCATGACGTTCTCAGGCTTGAGATCGCGGTGGATGATGCCCACCTTATGCGCCGCCGCCAGGGCGCTGGCGATCTGGCGGGCGAGGTGGAGGACGCGGGCGGGGGAGAGCGGCGCTTGGGTGTCGAGGACCTTCTTAAGATCGTGGCCACGGATGTTGCGCATCACCACATAGGGCCGACCATCATCGCTGACGCCCAGATCATAGGTGTCGATGATGTGCGGGTGGCCGATGCGCGCGGCGGCGCGGGCCTCGCGGCGCAGGCGCTCCATGGCCTGCGCGTCCTCGGCGAGCTGCGGGGCGAGGAGCTTGATGGCCACCTCGCGGCCCAGCTCGGTGTGCTCGCCCAGGAAAACCTGGCCCATGCCACCCCCGCCGATCTTCTCGATGATGCGGTAAGGCGTCCCCGGCAGATGTTCACCCGCCTGCGCCAAGACCAGCTGCTGCGTCTCGTTGGGTTCGATCAAGCTCACGTCAATCCAGGTGAAGGCATCAGAGGGTGGTCTACGATAAAGCGGCGCTATCCTAGCAGCCCCATCGGCGAAACTAAATCGCCTCGCTCTTGAAGCAGAGACGCGCTCAAGCCATAAAGAGACGCGCAGAGAGCCCAGGTTACAACCCAGGAGCCCAGATGATCTCTCTCCTCACCCTCACCCTCGCCTTGCTGTCCTCAGAGCCTTCCGTCCTCTGGGGTGAGGCGGCGCGGCTCGAAGCGGCGGGGCGGCCCGAAGAGGGCGCGGCGCTCCTCAAGCCGCTGGCCCAGCGTCAGCCCAAGGACTATGACCTGCAAATGCGCGTCGCCTGGCTCTATTTTCAGGCCAAGCGCTATGAGATCGCCGAGCGCCACTATCTGCGCGCCTTAGAGGTCAGCCCCACCGCCTGGGACGCCAAGGAGGGCTTGGCCTGGAGCCAATACCATCAAAACCAGCGCGAGGCGGCGACGCGCACGCTGGAGTCGCTGGCCCAGGATCACCCCGAGAACCTGGACCGCGCCCTGCGCTTAGCCACGCTCCACGCGCAGATGCAGGCCCACCCCGAGGCGGAGCGGCGCTATCGCCGCGCCCTGGCCCTGGATGGCGCTCATGAGGCGGCGCAGACAGGCTTGGCCTGGAGCCTCTATCACCAAGGCAAGCGTAAGGCGGCGTCGCAGGCGGTCAACGCCCTGGCCCGGCTCCAGCCCAAGAGCTACACAGGCTCGATGAAGCTGGCGTGGCTTCACTTTGAGATGAAGGCCTATCACGACGCCGAGGAGCACTACCGCGCGGCCTTGGCGCAGTCCCTCGCCAGCGAGGACGCGCGGCTGGGCTTGGCCTGGAGCCTCTATTACCAAGGTGAGGAGGGCGAGGCCGGGGATCTCTTTAAGGGCTTGTTGGCGCAGCGCCCCAAGGACAACAGCGTGCTCCAGGGCTATCAGCTGACGCACCCGCCTTGGTATTGGACCGTGGAGCTGGGCGGGACAAACCATGATTACGGCAAGCACCCCGACGTGACCAGCGGCTTCTCTGGTAAAGCGAGCCTCGCCGTAACCAATCGAAACTGGGTCTTTCAAGGCTCATTCCAGCGCGATCAGTTCCATTACGAGCCACGCTCCTTTAATTGGAATGACACCGAGGCAAGCGATGTGGAGCAGGGCACATTTTACTTGGGTCTGGGCTATAACAAGCCTCGTTTTGGCCTAAAGCTCGATGGGACGTATGTCTCCTCGAACTATCTTGACCCCAGCCCCCGCGCCGTCGCCGTGACCAGCCGCTGGAGCACACTGGGCTCGCTGTTCTTAACCCTCGCGATGATCCAAGTAGACGATCTGCCGATCACCAGCGAGCGGCTTCATTGGAGCTTCCCGCTCACCGCCAGATTGGTGATTGATCTGGGCGCCACGGCGACGCAGGATCTCGATGGGGCCAACCTGCTGTGGTATGACGCGACGGCGACGATGCACCAAGGGCCCATCTCGTTTTTTGCGGGCGGCGGCGCCGGTGAGCACCGCAACGCCTTTGAGCCCCCCAGCTTTTACAGCCTCTCTGGCCTCATGCGCTGGCGCGGGACGAGCGGGGTCAAGCTGTGGATCGCGCAGACCTACTTCGCCAGCGCCTTCTTCGAGATGGCCGAGTTCGAGACCGACGATGACACCCCCTGGAGCGAAGCCCACACGATCATGTGGACGGGCGGCGCGATCGGCGCGACCTTCGCGACGCAATAGGGTTTAGCCCCTCACTCAGAGCCCCTGCGGCCACTTCGGCAGAGGAAACTCCAGCCAAAAGAGAGGAATTAACGTGGAGAGCGTGCAACGACTCAACGAGCTGGCGATCAGCGACGCAGGCTTCGTCTTCGACCCCTGGTCCGGCGCGACCTTCAACGTCAACCCCACCGCCAAGCTCCTGCTCGACGGCCTCAAGGCGGGCGAGGGGCGCGTGGCGCTGATGGCGCGGGTGCGCAACGGCTTCGAGGTCAGCGCGCTGACCGATCTGCGCCGGGACGTGGACGAGTTCATCGGGCTCCTCAAGGAGTTCGGCCTCCTGGATCGCGACTTCGCCCTCAGCGACGCTCATGGCTGATCCCCGCCTCGCCACCGTGGCCGTCACGGGCCTCAACGCCACCGATAACCCCGGCCCGGGCATGGGCGTTATCCGCGCCCTGCGGCATAACCCCGAGTTCAAGGGCAAGATCGTCGGCCTCGTCTACGACACCTTGGAGCCGGGCATCTACGCCACGCAGTGGGTCGATGAGGTCTACCTCATCCCCTACCCCTCCGAGGGCATCGACGCCCTCTCGGCGCGCCTGCACTACATCAACGAGCAGGTCGGCATCGACGCCATCATCCCCACGCTGGACTCGGAGCTGCCCGCCTTCATCGCCCTGGAGCCGCTGCTCAAGGGCTGGGGGATCGGGATGTTCTTGCCCAGCCAGGCGCAATTCCAGCTGCGCTCCAAGGCGCGCCTCATCGAGCTGGGCAAGCAGGCCGACATCGACGTGCCCCCCACCCAGATCCTCCAAGACGTCAAGGATCTCTACACGATCCATGAGACGCTGGGCTGGCCGCTGGTGATCAAGGGGATGCTCTACGGCGCCACCATCTGCCGCAACGTCGATGAGGCCGTCGCCGCCTATCACAAGGTCGCCGCCCAGTGGGGCTACCCGATCCTGGCTCAGCGCTTTCTCAAGGGCGAGGAGTTCGACGTCGTCGCCGTCGGCGACGGTCAAGGCGGGCTGATCGGCGCGGTGCCCATGCGCAAGACCTTCCTCACGGACAAGGGCAAGGGCTGGGCGGGCATCTCCATCCGCGATCCCGCCCTCCTGCGCATCACCGAGCGGTTTATGCAAGCGACGAAGTGGCGTGGCCCCTGTGAGGTGGAGATCCTCAAGTCCACCGAGGGCTACCACCTCATCGAGGTCAACCCGCGCTTCCCCGCCTGGTGTTACCTCAGCGCGGGGGCGGGGATGAACCTCCCCGAGGCCGTCTTAGAGCTGTCCATGGGCCACGAGGTGACCCCCAAGACAGAGTTTGTGGTGGGGCGCATGTTCGTGCGCATCTCCTTGGATCAGATCGCTGACATCGAAGACTTCCAAGCGCTGACGACACGCGGTGAGCTGCGACGGGCGCAGGATAAGGTGGAACCATGAGCCAAAAGCCGCAGTACGAGCGCCCCGTCATTGTCCGTCACCAAGCGGGCTTGATGAACAAGCTGTCGCGCACCCAGACGACCCGCCCCATGACCCACATCGAGGGCGTCTCCATCGACGAGCTGATCCAAACCTACGGCTCTCCGCTCTTTGTCTTCTCCGAGCGGACCTTGATCAACCGCTACCGCGAGATCCACGACACCTACAGCCGCCACCTCCCGCGCGTGCGCGTGGCCTGGTCCTACAAGACCAACTACCTCAACGCCGTCTGCCGCGTGTTCCACAAGGAGGGCGCCTGGGCCGAGGTCGTCTCTGAGTTCGAGTACGACAAGGCCGTACACCTGGGCGTGCCGCCCCAGCGCATCCACTTCAACGGGCCCTATAAGCCCGAGGGCGCGCTGCGTAAGGCCTTCGCGGACGGCGCCATCGTCCACATTGACCACTTCGATGAGATCGCGCTGGCGGAGAAGGTCGCCGAGTCGCTGGGGCGCAAGCCTGGCGTGGCGATCCGGCTCAACTACGGCGTGGAGGGCACCCCGCCTTGGAGCCGCTTTGGCTTTAACATCGAGAGCGGGCAGGCCATGGACGCCGTGGGCCGGATCATCGGCGGGGGCAAGCTCGATCTGATCGGGCTGCACAGCCACCTGGGCACCTTTATCCAGAACCCCGAGGTCTACAAGAACGCGGTCACCAAGGTGGCGCAGTTTGGCAATGAGATCCGCGACCGCTTCGGCGTCAAGCTCGACTTCTTCGACGTCGGCGGCGGCATCGCCTCGCACAATAACCTCAAGGGCCAGTACTACCCCGGCGCCCAGACGACCCCCTCCATCGCCCGCTACGCCGAGGCCGTGGCCGATGGGCTCAAGACCCTCAACGTCAGCCCCGCTGAGCTGCCCACATTGGTGCTGGAGAATGGCCGGGCGATGGTGGACGACGCGGGCTTCTTGATCTCTACGGTGATGGCCAATAAGCGCCTACCTGATGGGCGGCGGGGCGTGGTCGTCGATGCGGGCGTCAACGTCCTCTTCACCTCGTTTTGGTACAACCATGAGGTCGTCCCCGCCCAGCCCTTCCGGGGGATCCCAGAGCCCACGGTCTTCTACGGCCCGCTGTGCATGAACATCGACATCGTGCGCGACAGCCACCTCTTCCCCTCGGTGGATGTGGGCGAGCGCGTCGTCTTTAAGAGCGTCGGCGCCTACAACGTCACCCAGTGGATGCAGTTCATCACCTACCGCCCCGCCGTGGTGATGATCAGCAAGGACGGCAAACACGGGCTGATCCGCCGCCGCGAGGATCTCAACTCCATCATCGATCATGAGGCCATCCCCGAATGGATCTGAGCCAGGAGCCCACCCTCCTGCGCGAGCGGTTGGCCTTCGCGGTGGACACGGTGACCCAGAGCTACGCGCAGATCCTCTTCGCGCGCAGCCGGATCGTGGGTCTGATCCTCATCCTGGCCACGGCCTTGATGCCCATGCACTTGGTGGTGGGCCTCGCGGCGGTGGCGCTCTCGACGGGGATCGCGCTGGGGATCGGGCTGCGGCCTGATCTCATCCGCTCGGGGCTCTTTGGCTATAACGCGCTGCTCTTGGGGCTGGCGGGCTTTCACTTCTTCCAGCCCAGCGTCTGGATGTTCTCGGTCTTGGCCCTCGCCGTGGCCATCTCGGTGGTGCTCACCGCCGCGGTCCACTCGGCTTTGGGCAACACCTTTGGCCTGCCCGCGCTGACCATCCCGTTCCTGGTCGTCGTTTACGGGCTCCTGGGCGCCGCGCCGGGGCTGGGGATCAAGTTCGCGTTGACCCTGCCGCCGCTGCCGGTCCTTGAGCACACGCTGCCGGTCTTGCTTGAGGACTACCTCAGCGCCTTTGGCGCCCTGTTCTTTGACCCACGCCCCCTCACCGGCGCCCTCGTCATCGCCGCGCTGACCCTCAACAGCCGCATCGGCTTAAGCTTGACCGTCCTGGGCTTCGTCGTCGTCCAGGGCTTTATCGGCTACATGCCGGGCTCCGCCGATCCCAACCTGGCCTCGGTGCTCACCTACAACGGCGTGCTCGTCGCCTATGGCTTGGGTGGGATCTTCTTCGTGCCGGGCCGCGCCGCCTTCTTCTTCGCCATCATCGGCGCCGCCAGCGCGGTGATGATCACCCTTGGCCTGCGCTGGGTGCTCAAGATCCTCGGCCTGCCGGTGCTGATCCTGCCCTTCAACCTGGCGATGATCATGCTGCTGTACGCCATGCGTCAGCGCATCCGCGATCTACACCCCAAGTCGGTGGACTTCATCTCGGGCACGCCTGAGCAGAACCTCATCTACTACCGCACGCGGATCGCCCGCTTCGGCGCGCGCTACCTCGTCAAGATCCGCGCGCCCTTCCTGGGCCGCTGGATCTGCACGCAAGGCGAGGACGGCGAGATCACCCACAAGGGGCTATGGCGCCACGCCCTTGATTTCGAGGTCGAGGGCTTCGACGGGCGGCTCTACTCGGGCGAGGGCACCCGCGCCGAGGACTACTATTGCTATCGCTTGCCCGTGCTCTCCCCCGCGCCGGGGACGGTGGCGCGGGTCATCGACGGCTTACCGGACAACGAGATCGGCCAGGTCAACCTCAAGGACAACTGGGGCAACCTCGTCCTCATCTACCACGGCCCGGGGCTCTACTCCCTGTTGGCGCACCTCTCTACGGGCACGATCAGGGTCGTGGAGGGGCAGATCGTGCGTGAGGGCGAAGAGCTGGCGCGCTGTGGCTGCTCGGGCCGCGCGCCGACGCCGCACCTGCACTTCCAGCTTCAGGCGACCCCGCGCATCGGCGCGCCGACCCTGCCGATGGAGCTGCACGACGTGGTCACGCGCGAGGAGGACGGCCCGCACCTGCACACCAGCTTGGTGCCCATCAAAGGCCAAGTGATCCGCAACCTGGAGCCTCGCCTGGAGATCGCCCGCCTCTTTGAGCCCAAGCTCGGCCAGCGGTTTACGCTGCGCGCGGAGGGCGAACCGCCCGAGGAGATCGAGGCGGACATCGACCTCTTGGGGGGGCTGACGCTGCGCTCCAAGCGGGCCACGCTCTTTTACGACCACCAACCCAGCCACTTCACCATCTACGACACCTTGGGTGATCCGCGCAGCCACCTCCGCGCGGTGCAGATGTCGCTTGGTCGTGTGCCCTTTGAGGGCGAATCGGGCTTAAAGTGGCGCGACTACATCCCATTACAGCGCACGCTGGGCAAGCTACAAGGGATACTCTTCGATTTCGCGTCTCCCTTCCTCCACCGTCGCGGCTTGGAGATGATCCACCACGCCGAGATGACCGCCGATGGGCTGATCATCACGGGGGTCTCCAGCCGCAAGGGCAAGGGGGACACGCCGCTGGTGCGCACGAAAGCGCGGATGACCTCCGAGGGGCTCCAGGAGATCGAGTTGCAGATCAGAGGCAAGGCCCAACGCCTGACGCGAGGCGCCGTCATCCCCACCGCCAACCCATAGCCCTCATCCCCCAGCCCAAATGAAAAAAATGCCCATCATTCCAGCAGATGTGGCATCTTGCGCCTGATCTTGATCTCTATAGCCAGCCTGGAGCCCTCCAATGAGAGTCGCCTCCGTTGAAGCCTACGGCGACGCGCCGCGCGCCGCCTCGCGCCGCGCGCCCTGCCTGTTCCTCCTGTTGGGGCTGCTGTTCAGCGCCTCCGCCTACGCCAACCCAAGCGCCATCTACCAAGAGTCATACGAGTACGAGCTGATCTATCGCCCCGCCGACGCGCTCAGCGCCCTGGGCAAGCTCGCGGAGGTGGAGAAGCGCAACTACGAGTATCACTTTCGGCGGGGCCGCCTCCTCCAGCAGCTGGGGCAGCTCCACGAGGCCATCAACGCCTACGCCGTCGCCAGCCAGCTTGAGCCAGGCTCACTGGAGGCGCTGGCGGTGATCAGCTTGCTGCAACTCCAGCTCAGTCGCTGGGTGGACGCGGAGGCGACGACCCAGGCGCTGCTCAAGCTCGATCCTATGAACGCCACGGGGCGCGCTCGCATGGCCTGGATCGCCTACAACCTGGGGCGCTTTGAGGAGGCCGTGGGGCGCTACGAGGGCTACCTCGTCAGCTACCCCAGCGACGCCGAGATGCGCCTGGGGCTGGGCTGGGCGCTGCTGCGCCTGGGCAAGAAGGCGGAGGCCAAGGCGGTCTTCGAGCAGATCCTGCACGTCGCGCCTGGGCACACGACCGCCAAGCAAGGCCGCGCTTTTTGTGAATAGACTTTTGTGAATCGCCGCGTGGGATGCGCCCCCTCGACCTTGGCATTCCGGGGGAGAGCTGAGGCGGTGATGACACAACAGAAATACTCGCCATAACATCATTGCATTCGAGCAATGGTACTCTTACACGACCCAATCGGTCGTATTTCTGCGCTCAAGCTGCGCCAAAGATGATCCATTTTTAGGCATCTTTGCCGCGCGCACATAAAATTAAACGTTTGAATTTAAAAGACAATTTCACACCCAAACGCAAATGACGAGGCGCCCTATCGATGCGGTAAGAATTAAGATTTTATTTCGCGAATACAGCGCGTTATACAGGCAACACGCGTCAACGATCGTGGCTGTTTTTCGCGGCCACGAAAAGGAGGGTCTTATGCACCACGCTCAATCGATCGCGTCTTTTGTCTTCCTGATCGCCGCGCTGGCCTTGGCTGGCTGTGATGGCCCCGCTGGCGCGACGGGCCCCGCTGGCCCTGCCGGCGACGCTGGCCCTGCGGGTGAGCAAGGCCCCACTGGC
>JAHJCH010000210.1 GCA_018813065.1 Myxococcota bacterium | reverse complement strand
GCCCCGCGCCCTATGATCCCACCCTCAACGGCGAGACCCTGGACGCCTGTTGTCCAGAGGGGCGCTGCCTCGGGCCGGTTCAACCCAGCTGCGCCGCCGCAGATCACGTCGCCTTCCCTGGGCGGCGTTACCTTGAGCTCGTGGATATCTGGAGCGGTGATTCTTGGAACAGTGGCGTAGGGGTTGGCTGCCCCATGTTGGCGACCCCAGGGTACCCAGATCAGGATCCATCTCTGGCGTGCATCAATCTCTGCGACGCGGGCTTTGGCGCAGTGATGGGGTCGCTCTTCTGGTCCCCCGATAGATTAGGGATATTTTGCTTGGATGCCGCGCCGGTCTGCGTGGTCCCCCCCACCGAGATCGACGGCGATCTTCAACCCGCGCGGCCTTGCCAGACCCCAGAGGAGATCAACATCGCCGCTCATTATGACATCCAAATCAAGACGGCCTGCGGCGTAGAGGACTGCCCGATGCGCCAACTTGAACAAGCGCTTGAGCGTGACGCGTGGGCGCTTCAGTTCACGGAGGGCTGCCCATGGCAGGTCGGTTTACGATTCCACTCAGCCCTCTCCCCAGGCACCCAAGTCACCTTCACCTACACCGCCTGGCGCGCGTCGATCCCAGCGGACGTTGACTGAGCCCGTCTGCGCAAGCGCAGATACAGCGACGCAGTCATTCAGCGTCGGCGGCGCCGACGTAAGGGGAGGAGGAGGAGGAGGAAGAACCAAGGCGTCGCGCTGGGGCGGCCCGCGCGGCAGCCGCAGCCGTCATCGGCGACGCCACGCCCCGCGCCCCCGTCCGCCTCAGCGTCCGCCTCGGCGTCCTCGCCAGGCTCAAAGACGCCGCCGCCGTCGCCGTTGGGCGTCACCGAGGCCGCGTCTCGCTCAAGCCCCACGTCCAGCCCCGGCGCGGCGCTGTCTGGGAGCAGGCCCGCGTCCTCAAGGCCCGCGTCCTCAAGGCCCGCGTCCGGCTCCACCGGCGCGCCAGGCTGATCCGCATCAAGGTAATCCTCGATCCCGTCCTCATCCACGTCGCCCATCGGCACCTCAAGCAGCGTGGAGACGCCATCGCCGTCATCATCCGCGTCGAGGAAGTCGGGCCGGCCATCCTGATCCGTGTCGCCCCTCGGCAGCTCCTCCGCCGTGGGCACGCTGTCGCCGTCATCGTCGGTGTCCAGCGGATCAGGCACGCCGTCGCCGTCGGTGTCCCCGCGCGGCGCCTCCAAGGCGGTGTCTACCCCGTCGCCGTCATCATCGGCGTCCATATAATCCGGCGCGCCGTCGCCGTCAGTGTCCCCACGCGGCGCCTCGATCCGCGTCGCCGCGCCGTCGTCGTCGTCGTCGCGGTCAAGGTAGTTGGGCAAGCCGTCGCCGTCGAAGTCCTCGGCGCCCTCATCGACGCTCAGCACGCCGTCGTTGTCGTCGTCGTCGTCGAGGAAGTTGGGGATCCCGTCGCGATCGTCGTCGGTTTGGCCTTCGATCAGCGAGGGGATCCCGTCGCCGTCGTCGTCCTCGTCCAGCGCGTTGATGATCCCGTCGCCGTCCGTGTCCAAGGGCGCCTCGCCGTCGCCAATCTCGGCCGCGTCCGGCGTGCCGTCGCCGTCGCTGTCGTCGGTGTTGGGGTCAAGGCCCCACTCCAACTCCAGATCGTCCAAGACGCCGTCGCCGTCGAGGTCATCGGGGTCAACGCCCGGCTCCACGGCGTCGCTCAAGGCGGTGATGATCACCTCATCCGGCGCGCTGTCGGCCCGCCCATCGTTGACGCGCAGCTCAAAAGCGTAGACACCCGAGACGCGCGCGGTGAAACGGGCGATCGGATCGGCGCCGGGCGCGGGTAACGCCACCACCATCGGCGCCCGCAGCAGCGACCAGTGGTAGATCAGCGCGTCCTCATCGGGATCGAAGCTCTGGCTGCCGTCCAGGGTGATCTCATCGCCCGCCCGCGCCTCTTGATCGGCGCCTGCGTCGGCGATCGGGGCGGCGTTGTCGCGATCGGCGACGATGACGCTGAGGCGGCGCTCTGGGCCACGGTGACGGCCATCGTCGAGGCTGAGCATAAAGGCATATTCGCCCGGCGCGCGGGGTGTCCCCGTGGCCAAGAGCGCCTCGGGATCATCCAACGCCAAGGGCGCCCCCGCCACCTGACGCCAGCGCGCGCTCAAGGCGTCGCCGTCGGGATCTTCAACGCCGCGCGCGTCCAGCCGCAGCGGCTCGCCGACCCGCGTCGCCTCGATGATCGCCCCCTCGGGCCTCGGCAGGCGGTTGCCCGCCTCACCCACCTCGTCGATCACCACATATGCCCGGGATGGGGCGCTGATGTGGCGCCCATCAAAGACCTGGAGGCTGACCTCATAGACGCCCGCCATCACCGGGATAAATCGCGTCTCGGCGGCGTCCTGCGGCGTCAACAGCGGCGCTCGCAGCGCGCCGGAGAAGCCCCAGGCCGCTTGCAGGCGGCGCCCCTCGGGGTCCTCGGGCGAGTCGGTGGAGGCAGCGGCGCTCAGCTCGACGCCCTCGCCCACGACGCCCTCCATGTCTTCGCCCGCGTCCGCCGTGGGGACGTGATCATCTGGGCGGTCGATCAGCAGCCAGGTCAACGCGGGGCGGCTGGCGTGGGCCTCGTCGGCGACGGTCAGCTCAAAGGCGTAGCGCCCCGAGTGGATCGCGGGGAAGCTGGGCGTGGCCGAGAGCGGATCGTCGAGCTGGATCTCCACGCCCTCGCGCTGGGTCCAGACGAAGGTGAGCCCGTCGCCGTCGCTGTCAAGCGCGCCGAGGCCGTCGAGCCGCGCAGGCGCGCCCACCCGGCCTCGGGTGATCGCCTCGACATAGGCGGCGGGGGTGTGATCCCCCGCGCGGTGTACCACATGCGTGACCACCGCTTCGCCAGACTGGCCCTCAGGATCACGCACCTCCAGCTTGAAGCGGTAGAGCCCTGGCTCGCTGACCTCCACGGCGGTGTCGGCGGCGGCGGGCGCCTCAGGCTCAACCGGCGGCCCCGCCAGCTGGGTCCAGTAGACCACCAGCGGATCGCCGTTGGCGTCGGCGCTGCGGCCACCGCGCAGCTGAACGCGCCTTGAGGGGCCATCGAGCAGCCAGTCCAGGCCCACGCCCGCGTCAGCCATCGGCGGGGCGTCGAGGATCTCGACGCGCACACGATCCGGGAGGCCCTCGCGGCCCTCCACGTCGGTGACGATCAGCTCAAAGGTGTAGCGGCCTGCGGTCCGCAGCATCACCGGGCAGCGCGCCGCCTCCGGATCGAGCAGCGTGACCTCCGTGGGGCCTTCGAGCAAGCGCCAACGCCAGGCCACGATCTCATCCACCCCGACGCTGCCGCTGCCGTCGAGGGTGATCACGGTCGGCTCAACCTCCATGTCCGCGCCCGCGTCGGCGGTGGGCGGCGGGACGCCGAGGTAGAGCGTGACGGGGATCTCCACAGGGGCCTCTACGCCCACCATCGTGACCCGCGCTTGTCCACGAAAGGGGCTCTCCTCAGGGTCAAGGCCGCTGACGTCGGCGCTGAGCGCGAAGACGCCCGGCGTCTGCCCTGTGGGGCTGGTCAGCCGCAGCCACGCCGCGCCCTCGATGATCTCGGCGTTGAAGGCGAAGAGGCCGCCCGGCGCGGCGCTGACGCGCACGGGCACCGGCGCGGGCGGCGGGCCGTCGATCGCCGCGCTGAGCTGCACCTGGGCAGGCTCAACGACGAGGCTGGGCGTCGCCTCGGGATCGCGGATGAAGATCCGCACGTCCACCTCGCGCTCGCCCACCTCGACCCCGCGCTCGGCGACGACGGCGGGGGCCGTGACCCGGATCGTGGCGCGGTAGGGCAGCGCGCGCGGCGCCAGCCCATCAAGCTCGAAAGACACCTCGCCTTGCGTCGGCGCGCGCCCCCCCGGCGGGCTGATCCGCAGGAAGGCTTGATCGGAGAGGGCCACCCAGTCGGCGTGGCTGCCGTCGCCCATGCGCACCTGCATGGCCTGGGGCATGGCCGCCTGGCCCGCGATGATGTTGAGGTCGATCTGCTGGGGCGTGACCACCAGGCCGCCCGCCGCCGCCTCCGCCTCGCGCTCGTCGAGGGCCTCGCCGCTGATCACCTCCAGGCTGACGGGGAGCGTGGCGATGAAGCCCGCCGTCTCAATGATCACCGCGCCGTTGAGCGCGCCTTCATCGACGCCCGTCAGCCAAGGATCGACGCCGACAGAGAGCGCGCTGGGCGTCTGCCCTTCGCTGAGATCGAGGGTGATCCAAGGCGCAGAGGCCGTGGCGGTGAAGTCGCCCTCGGGGGGCGCGGTGAAGTTGATGTCGAGGCGCTGCGGCGCCGGCGCCTCGCGATCCACGGCGGCGGTGAAGAAGAGCGCCGAGGGGCGGACATCGAGCAGGCGCACCAGCCCCGCCGGATCGACCCGCAGGAGCGGGACCGGCGTCGAGGCGCCACCGTCGGGGTTGGTGATCAAGATCGATTGCATCCCCAAGGTGGCGTCCTCGGTGACCTGCGCGTCGATCTCCAAGGTGCGCGCGTCGAGCACGCGCGTGGCCAAGACCTGCACGCCGCCCTCGATGAACATGGCCTCAGCGCCCTCTTGGAAGGCCCGCCCCGTCAAGGTCAGGGTGGCCTCCACCTGGCCCTGTTGGACCCGATCAGGGCTGAGGCTCAGCGCGATGGGGATGGGGGTGACGGTGAAGGCGCCAGGCAGCGCGCCGCGCCCCCCATCGGGGTTGATCACGGTCACGTCGCGGGCGCTGGCCTCGGCTTGCGGGCTGATCGTCAGCGTGGCTTGCAGCGCGCCGTCCACGGCCACGGCGTCGGAGGCGACGATAAAGCCGCCGCTGAGCGCCAGGGTCGCGCCGGGCTGGACCCCCTCGACGTTGACCGTCACGCGGACCTCATCGCCCGCGAAGGCGCGATCAGGGATGAGCCCCGAGGGGACGGGCGCGGCTTGGATGGTGAGGGCGTCAAGGCGCTCGACGCGGCCCCCGTCGAGGGCGACGACGCGAAGCCCAAGGGCGCCGAGGGGCGCGTCTACGTCTACGTCGAGGCGCAGGCGCAGGGTGTTGGCGTCGATCCGCTGCTGCTCGGTGATGTGGGCGCCCTCGCCCAGCAGCGTCACCAAGGCGCCCGCGCTGAAGCCCTCACCGCGCACCTCGATGACGCGCTGGCTGGCCCCCTGGCCGATCACATCCGGGATCACCCCCGTGATCCTCGGCCCAGCGATGATCTCGATGAGGCCCGGCGCGGTCACCGTCTGTGCGGGCGCGGCGGGGTCTTCGCCGAAGCTGAGCCGCGCGTCGCGTGGGCCGATCAGCGCCGCGCCGTCCACGTTGACGGTCAGGGCGATGGCGCTGCTGCTCAGAGAGGCGATCTCGGTCACCTCCACGCCCACGCCCAGATCAGCGGTGAGGGCGGGGGGCAGATTGGCGCCCCGGATCGTGAGCAGGAGGCCCTGGGCGCCTTGAGGGAGCCGGCTGGGGGTGGCCTCGTCCACGCGCAAGAGGCCAGCGGCGCCCACCTCAAGGAGCGCCTCGCCCCGCGCCGACTCGGCGCCCCGCGTGGCGATGATGTCATACCAGCCCGCCACGGCGTCATCGGCGACGTCGAGCGTCAACAGCGCGCGGGTGCTGCCCAGCCAGACGACCTCACGCACGGCGATCCCCGGCCCCGGCGCGGGCGCGCTGAGGCTGAAGCGGACGTCGGCGGTGAAGTCCTGGCCGGAGACGGAGACGACCACGCCGCGATCCCCCGGCAGCACGCGGGCGGGCTCGACGGCCTCGACGGTGAGGTTGGTGGTCACGGCGAAGGCGGCGCCCAGGCTGGCGCGCCCCCCGTCGGGGTTGATCACGCTCAGATCACGCCGCCCAATGGGGGCGTCCTCGGCGATGTCCACGCCCACGCGCAGGGTTTGGGCGTCCACGAAGCGGGTGGCGCCCATCACGAGGCCCGGCCCAGAGAGGGTCAGGCGCGCGTCAGGCTGAAGGTGCTGGCCCGAGACGACCAGCTCCAAGCCGCGCGCGCCCCTGGGGCCTTGTTGGGGGTCAACGCCCGTCAGGAGGGGCAGGGGCACGGCGCGGGCGACGCTCAGCAGCCCCTCAGCGGAGGCGGCGCCGCCGTCGAGGTTGGTCAACGTCACCTCGCGGGGGCCGACGGGCGTGGCCTCATCGGCCTCGACGGTGATCGCCAAGGTGCCCGCGTCGATGATCTGTGGCTGCGTCAAGGCGCGCAGGCCGGGGCCAAAGGTCATCTGTAGGCCACCGACGAAGGCGCGGCCTCGGACGGTCAGCCGCTCGGCGGTGCCTT
This sequence comes from Myxococcota bacterium, assembly GCA_018813065.1. Taxonomy (GTDB): domain Bacteria; phylum Myxococcota_A; class Bradymonadia; order UBA7976; family UBA1532; genus JAHJCH01. The sequence goes on along the minus strand of JAHJCH010000210.1, from coordinate 28,040 downwards.
GGGTGATCTCCGCAGGGGTGATCTCGGTGATCTGCGGTCCTGAGAGGATCGTCAGCAGCTCCAGCCCCTCGGTGGTCTGGCCCTCGCCGTAGCTGCCCACCAAGTCACGCAGGCCCAGCGGCGCCTCGATGTCGATCTCCACGTCCAGCCAGATCTCCGTGTCATCGACCCAGGTGAGATCGACGACGCGCGCGCCCAGCCCGCCGATCTCCACGCTGAGATCATCGGGGAGCGCCGCGCCCTGCAATGAGAGGCGCGCGCCCTGGCCTTGCTGGAGGCGATCGGGGACGAGATCGAGGAAGAGCGGCGCGCCGTAGTCATACTCATAGGCGCCGATGTCCGGGATCGCCTCGCCGCCCGCCGCCTGGGGCAAGCTGCGCGGCCGCCCATCACGATCTCGGGCGGGCGCCAAGGTCGGCTCGCCGCGATCCAGCACCGCGCTGCCCTCGGTCAGCCGCAGATCCCGCGCCTCGGCGTTGACATACCCCGGCGGATCAGTCAGCGCGAGGTTCGTCACCCCTGGCGCATCCACGCCCGAGTAGACCCGCGCGCCGAGGACGGCGTTATGGAGCACCACAGGGTCCCAATTCGAGCGCGCAAAGAAGGCATAGCCGCCGATCTCCGTAAAGAGATTGTTGACAAGATAAAGCTGGGCGTCTTCAACGGTCTTTTCGGTGTCAATCCCGTGGCTTGATATCGCATGTAGTGTATTATTGACCGCAAAAATGCGCGCATGGATATCATCCACGTCAAAACGTATGCCTACTACGCCATCATGAAAAACAGTCGAGTAGATTTGGCCTTCGAGGCTGCTTAACTCTACGCCATTCCCGGCGTAATTGGAGATCGTCGAGCGCGCTAACGTAAAGGCGCCCGCTTCTGGGGCGACGTAGACCCCGCCTGCGTTGGCGTGGCTGATCTGAAGCTCATAGAGGCTCAACGGGGTCAGCGCCTCATGCCAGATGCCCCGCGTGGTGTAGCGAATATCGGCGTAGGCCACCTGGTTGCCCGCGCTCTCATGGGTGAAGCGCAGCCCCCCCCAGTCGCCCGCCGCCGGGATGGCCCGATCGCTGGTCAATGACACACGCGCGTCGCGCTCGCCCTCTAAGCGCAAGGCCCCTCGGGTGATGATCTCCGCCCGCGCTCGATCGCCGCCGCCCGCCATCAGATCCATGACCGGCGAGGCGCGGACGATCACCCCCGCCTCGATGATCAGGCTGCGCCCAGGCAGCACGGTGAGATCGCCCGAGAGCACATAGGGGCTGCCCGCCAAGGTCAGCGTTAAATCCTCGTGGAGATGGCCGGCCAAGAGCCGCGTTGGGGCGTCCACAAAGGGCCAAGCCCCTTGATCACCGCCGTCACTGGCGCGGAAGCGGCTGGGTGAACGATGAGTCAGCGCGAAGGCCCCCGCAGACGGATCCTCTAAGAGTGGATTTTCGCTGATATTTGTATCATTTAGATTGATATTACTGTTTCTGTTATTACTGTAGTTATACCAGATATTGTTATCTCTAATTTGAGGCTGATGGCCCCCGTCTGAGTAAATCCCATAGCTATTATTTTGGCTAATGATGCTGTTTTGTATATTGATTACTGAGCCTGCGTCATTTTGACGCACCAAGACCCCACTTTGATTATTCCAGAGCGTGATGTGATTGACCTGAAGCGACGTGTCGGGGTGATTGGCGAAAAGATAAAGGCCATAGTTATCGGCCCCGCTGATGATCACGCGCTCTAAGCGGGCGTTGATCGCTGTGCCATCGGGCTGATCATTGATGTCGCGATCATCCACGCTGAGGCCACGGGTGCCGGGGCTGAGGATCAGCGTATCGGCGAGGCGAACGGCGCCGGTCCCCTCCAGGCTGACGGCGCGCTCGTTGTTCATCTCTATCCGCAGGCCAAGCCACTCTTGGGCGCGCGTGGCGCGGCTGCGCAGGGCGAAGCGTGTGTGCTCGATGTCCACGAAGCGCAGGGCGGCGAGGCCCGCCTCTTCGACACGGACGCCGAACCAGTCCGCCCGCGCGGGCGTGCCGTTGGCGGAGATCAAGCTGATCCGCGCCTCCGCCGTGCCCTCGGCGATCAGATCGCCATAGACGATGATCTCTGTCCGCGCGCGATCCTCCCCCGAGGCGGCGGCGTCGCCAGGGCCGAGGCGCACGCGGGCGCCTGGCTCGATGGTCAATGTCCGCCCCTCGGGCACGATCAGATCGCCGATGATCAGCCAGGGGGAGCCCGCCGCCGTCAGCGTCAGATCCTCGACAAGCGTGCCCACCAGGCCCTCGAAGGTCGCCCCGGTGTAGGGCCGCGCGCCCATGTCTTCGCCGTTCTCATCGGCGTCGCGGCATGGAGAGAGCTGGGTCAGCTCAAAGTCATCTGTGGCCTCATCTTTATAGAGAGGATTGACTGAAATGCTCCCAGCGTCTGCGGTGAGGCCGGTGTAATTTCGTGTATTGCTGGCATTAAACCAAACATCATTATGTGATAGCTCGATAGGGAATGTCCCACTGCTATGAATACCCCATGATGAGTTATTGGTGATGATGCTGTTGGCGATCCGAAAGCGCGCGGCGATGTGATCGACCCGCCCCCAGGCGCCATATGCGTTGTCGTAGAGCGTGGCGTGGTCCACCTCCACCCAGGCCCCATCGCGGCCAAGGAAGGCCGCCACGGCGTAGCTGGCCAGCCCCGTGATCAGCGGGCGCAGGAGCCGCACCTGCGTGGCGCGGCCATCGGGCACCGTGTTGAGATCGGCGTCGCCGATATAGAAGCCGTAGTCCCCAGGCCCGATCAGCCGCGCGTCGCTGAAGGTGTAGCGGCCCTCACCCTCCACGGACACCGCGCGCTCAGACCAGCGCTCGACGTGCAGGTTGGGGATCGTCAGATCCGCCGCGCCGGAGAGCGTCAACGGCACGCGGGCGTGGCGCAGGGTGAGGTGGGCGAGGCTGTGGCCCACGGCCCCAGGCTGGAGCCGCACGCCGTACCAATCGGAGCGGCCCGGCGTGGGCGCGGGGGAGCGCAGCGAGATCGGCGCCGCCGCCGTCCCCTCGGCGATCAGCGTCCCCTCGACGATGATCTCCACGCGCGCGCGGTCGATCCCCGCCGCCGCCAGATCGCTGCTGGCGAAGTGCAGCACGGCGCCGGGCTCCAGCGTCAAGGTGACGCCCTCGGGCACGATCAGATCGCCGATGATAAACCAGGGCGCGCCGGCGGTGAGGGTCGTGTCCTGACGGAGCACCCCGACGAGCCCCTCCGTCAGCGTCCCCTCGGGCGTCAGCGCCCCGAGGTGCCCCCCATCATGGGCGGCGTTGATCGCGGGCGAGTTGGCCGTTAGGCGCAGATCCGCATCGCTGACATAGAGCGGGTTGATCGAGATGGAGCCCGCGTCTGGGTTAACACCTGTGTAATTTCGGGTATTTGACGCGTTATTCCAGACATCGTTATGCGAGAGAATCGGGTCTTGCGCTGCGACTTGAATCCCCCAGCTTCCATGATTGGTGATCAGGCTATCTTGGATTAAAAATCGCGCGTCTACGGCTGTATTGTTGTGATAAAATCCATAGGCATTGTCATCGATGGTTAGGTTATCGAAGGTCGCGCGGCTATTGGGGTGGTTATTCTCAATGCGAATCGCGTAGCTCGCCAACCCTGTGATGATCGACTCCTCAATGACCACGTTTACCGGGCCGCCATCGGCCACGAAGTTATAGTCTGCGTCTCCGATCACGACGCCATAATCGCCCGGCCCCTCGATGCGCGCGCCGATGAGCTGATAAGCGCCCGCGCCGGAGAAGCTGATGGCGCGCTCGGAGAACGTCCGCATCGTCAAGTTGGGGATGAGGAGATCCGCCGCCGTCTCCACGCGCAGGCCGCGCCGCGTGTTACGCAGCTCTATGTCACGCAGCACGCAGTCGATGGCCTGGGGCGTGAGGCGGATCGAGTCCCAGTCCACGCGGCCTGGGGTATCAGCGCCAGACTCGATGAGGATAGGCAGATCAGGCTCGCCGCCCGCTTGGAGCGTGCCGTCAACGATGATCTCTACGCGGGCGCGGTCCTCGCCGCCCTCATTGGCGTCGCCTGGGCCGAGGAGCACACGGGCGCCCGGCTCGATGGTCAGCGTCACGCCTGGCGGCACATAGAGATCGCCAGGGATGCGCCAAGGCGAGCCCGCCGCCGTCAACACCAGATCCTCACGCAGCACGCCAAAGATGACCTCGCTGAGCGCGCCGTCGAAGGGCAGCGCCCCAAGATCCTCGCCGTCGCCCGCCACGCCGATGGCCGGTGAGTGGTGGGTGAGCCGCAGATCATCGCCGTCCTCATCGACGACGAGGGGGTTTTCGCGTATCCACAGCGACTGGGTGATCACCGCGCTGATGTCCCGCGTGCCGTTGGCGTTGTCCCAGACCAGGGCGCGATCAACGGCGACGCCCTGCCCCGTGCCGATGAGGCCATAGCTGCTGTTGCGGAAGATCAGCAGATCGCTGAGCGTGATCTGCGCCCCGACGTGATCGCGGGCGACGCGCAGCCCCTCGCCGTTGGCGAAGGCGCTGAGGTGCTCCAAGATCATCACCGTGTCGGGCTGCTCGGCCAGGACGTAGACGCCTCGGGCGCTGTTGCGCAGGAGCTGGCTGTGGGTGAGGCGGTGCTGCCCATCATTGAGCGTCACGCCCTCACCATTGCAGCCGCGCACCCACAGCCGCGCGCTGTCGGTCACCGCGCCGTCGAGGGCATACAATCCGTGGCTGTTGCAGCGCTCGACGCGCACGTCGCGCAGGGTCAGCGACTGGCCGCGCTTGACCATCAAGGCGTCCGTCGCCTCGCTGATCTCCATAAAGGCCAAGCTGTGGGGGCCGCCGCCCTCAAAGACGAGCCCGCCCCACTCGCCACGGACGGCGGGCACGGAGCCGCCGCCGAGGGTCACGGGCGCTTGGGCGGTGCCTTGGCTGATGAGCGCGCCGCCTCGCACCAGGATCTCGGTTTTCGTGATCAGCTCACCGGCGCCCAGCAGATCGCCAGCGCCGAGCTTGAGCCGCGCGCCCGCCTCCAAGGTGAGGGTCACGCCGGTCGGCACGATCAGATCACCGATAAGGCGGTGCTCTTGCCCCGCCGCCAGGGTCATGTCCGCGTCGAGGACGCCGACGAGGCCCACGGTCAGGTCGTTGGTGTAGTCCAGCGCGCCCAGATCATCCCCCGTCGAGGCCGCGCCGCGCGCGGGGGAGCGGTGCGTGGGCCGCAGCGCCTCGACCCGCAGATGATCGACCAGCAGCGGGTTGGCCTTAAAGCTATGAGCGCCCATGACCGCGCCATTGACATGATCTCCGCTGGTGTTGCTGTAGAAGAGGTTGTAGTCACTGACCGGCGGGAAGTTACCACTGATTGCGGTAAGGCCACGCGCATTAAAAGCGGAGATGCTATTTGTAAGACTTGTAACGACACGATCAACATCAGATCGAATATGGAACCCAGAATATCCATTGCGTAGGGATGTGAGTCTAGTTCCAATAAATGTGGACGTATTTAGGTTCAACAGCGCGGCTAAGCCGCTGCCGCCGTTGTGATAAAAGATCGCCCCGGCGGCGGCGTGCGCGCCGTCGTTGAGCTGCACGCCGTCGCCGCCGTTCTCGTGAAAGACGCCCCCAGTGATGTCCAACGAGGCGCCATCCTGAGCGCGGGCGCCCTCCTGGCTGCACTGCGTGATGTTGACCTCGCTGAGCAAGCCGATCCCCTCACCGGGCTCAAAGTCCAAGCCGCGCACGGCCCAGGCGATGTTGGCGTAGGCCATCTCCACCGCGCCGGTGGTGCCGACGATGATCCCCTCCCAGTTGCCCCGCCCAGGCGTGTTGCTGGCGGAGGTGAAGCGCACCGGCGCGCCAGCGGCGCCCTCGACGCTCAAGGCCCCATCCACGCGCAGCTCTGTCCGCGCGGTGTTGAGCCCCGCGTCGTCCACCAAGGAGAAGCGCACCTCCACGCCCGCCTGAATCGTGAGGGTGACGCCCTCGGGGACATGCACATCCCCCGTGACCACCCAAGGGTTCCCTTGTGGGCTCCATGTGGCGTCGCCCAGCAGCGCGCCGCTGACGTCCGTCGCCTGGGCTTGGCCCCAGGGGCACAGCAGCAGCGCGAGGAGCAGCCTGCGTAGGTGTTGGTGTCTCATCCAACCTCCCTTGTCTAGCTACGCTAGAAAAATAAAGTGTGCTTGGAGAGATAACCCACCTTTGCTCGCCGCGCAAGCCATGCAAAACAGAGCAAAATAGTATGATTAACGCGGCATATGAGCGGCCAGGCGCGTTGACCCTTGGGGGGGGGCGCTATATGTTCTCGCCAACGCCCCTAGCCCCCTGCGACGATCCCTGATGCGCGCCTCGCTCCTCGCCCTCTGCCTCCTCCTGCCCGCCCTGGCGCAAGCCCGGCCCGCCAAGCACGCCGCCCGCGACGCCTTGGCGGCTGAGATCGACGCCGCCCTCCACAAGAGCGGCCTCGGTGGCGCCAAGATCGGGATCGTGCTCGCCCCCGCCGAGGGCGGCGAGCCCTACTATCAGCGCCACCCCGATCGGCTCCTCCACCCCGCCTCCAACGCCAAGCTGATCACCACCGCCGCCGCCCTGAGCCTGCTGGGGCCGTCCTACACCTTCAGCACGGACTTGGCGGCGGGTGAGATCGAGGCGGGGGTGGCCGATCACCTCTACCTGATCGGGCGCGGAGACCCCAAGTTTGTCAGCGAGTCGCTGTGGAAGCTGGTGGATGAGGCCCGCGAGGGGGGGCTGAAGCGGGTCAAGGGGGATCTGATCGTCGATGAGTCCTTCTTTGGCCCAAAACACTTGGCGCCGGGCTTCGAGGAAAAGCCCAATGATGACGCGGCCTACCGCGCGGCGACCGGGGCGGTCAGCTTCAACTTCAACAGCATCGTCCTGCGCATCAAGCCCGGCGCGGCGGTGGGCGATCCCCCCATGGTGCGCCTCGGCGACGGCGCGCAGCACATTGAGCTGATCAACCGCGCCGAGACCTCCGCCAAGGGCAAGGAGCGGCTGGCGGTGACGGCCAAGGCCCACCAGGATCGCACCCGCATCACCGTCGAGGGGGCCATCCCCTTAGCGCACCGTGGGATCGTGGTGCGTCGCCGGGTGGACAACCCGCCGATGTTCACGGGGCGCGCGGCCAAGGTGATGCTGGCGCAGGCAGGGATCACCCTAGAGGGGCAGGTGCGCGTGGGTGCTGCGCCGCAGCGCCGGGTCTTGCTGGCCAAGACCCGCTCCCCTGCCCTCGGCGCCCTGGTCATGGACGTCAACAAGCTGTCAAATAACTTTATGGCCGAGCACCTCTTGCGGGCGGTGGGGCGCATCAAGCGCCAGCGCGGCGACTGGGAGGCCGGGCGCGCCGAGGTGAGGCAATTCCTTAAAGATGTCGTGGGGTTAAAGGGCGAGTTTCGCTACGCCAACGGCTCCGGGCTCTTCGGCGACACGGCCTTCTCCGCCCGCCAAGTCGTCCAGCTCCTCCAGCACATGCACGCCCGCCGCCCTGCCCTGCCCGAGTTCGCCGCCTCCCTGGCGATCAGCGCCCGCGACGGCACCCTCTGGCGCCGCTTCAAGCCCCTCAAGGACCGCGTGCGCGCCAAGACCGGCACCTTGGCGGGGGTGATCTGCCTCTCGGGCTATTTGGAGCTGGATGGGGGGGAGGTGGCGGCCTTCAGCATCCTGACCAACGGCGTCGAGGGCGGCGCGGTCAAGGCGTGGCGCCTCCAAGACAGCGTGCTCAACGCCCTGGCGCGCTTTAAATCCTCGGCCCGCCCCTGAGCTGATCCCGCGCGGCGATGATCTGACGCGCGGCGCCCTCATCGAGCCGCCCCTCGCGCTTAAGCGCCGTGCCCACGATATAGCCCTCGGCCTTGAGGTGGGGCATCGTCTCTACGGTCACGCCGCTGCCGATCAGCAGCGGGGCGTCCACGGCGGCCCGCAGCGCCTCGACCTCGGCGGGATCGGTCGGCGCCCCCGTGCCCGCGCCGGAGAGGATCAGCGCGTCGGCGTGGCCGCGATAGAGCGTGTCCTTGGCCAGCTGGACCAGATCACAAGGCGCCAGCGGCGCGGCGTGCTTGACGCAGACATCGGCGAAGATCTGGATATGCCGCGCGCCGAGGGCTTGACGGGCGCGCAGCAGCTGCGCGGCGCGGCCCTCGATGATGCCTTGATCCGTCAGCATCGCCCCCGTCAGCACATTGACCCGGATAAACTGCGCGCCGACGGCCACGGCGATCCCCAGCGCGGCGCGCCCCGCGTTGCGCAGGGCGTTGATCCCCAACGGCTTGGGCGTCTCTTGGCGGATCGCCAGAGCGCAGCGGGTCAGGGCGGCGATGGTCTCTGGCGGCAGCTCGTCTTTAAAGAAGGGGGTGTCGTGGAAGTTCTCCACCATCAAGGCATCGAAGCCGACGCTGTGGAGCAGCCGCGCGCTGGCGCGGGCGCCCTCGACGACGGCCTCAAGATCCCCCTGGTAGCCCGGCGCGCCGGGGAGAGGGGGGAGGTGGATCATGCCGATGAGGGCGGGGTGGTTGAGATTGAGTCGCACGGTCGTCACTTGGGTTGGTTTTAGAGTTCCTTGGGGGGGAGGCCCTGGCGGCATTTGTCGGCCATCTCTTTGATCTTGGCCGCGTCGGGGGCGATCTTGAGCGCCGCGTCGAGGCGGCTGAGCGCCTTGACATAGTCATTGGCCTTGAGCGCCGCCTGGCCCTCGCTCCCCAGCTTGCTGGCCCGCCTGCTCTCCTCCTCGATTCGGCCCGCCTCGGCCTTGAGCGTGGGCAGCTCAGCGGCGCGGCGCGCGGCGCGGCGCGCGGACTTAAACCGCCCCTCACGCAGCGCCTGCTTGGCGTCCTTGAGCGCCTGCTGGGCAGACTCAGCGGCCTTGGCTTGGCGCAGCGCCTCCGCCCGCTTGGCCTCCGCCTGCTTGGCCTCCGCCCGCAGTACCTCCGCCCGCTTGGCCTCCGCCCGCAGTACCTCCGCCCGCTTGGCCGCCGCCGAGGCGTCCGCGCGCTTGGCGGTGTGGGGCTTGGCCCGCGCGGCGTCTGGGGTCTGATTTGGCGCCGCGTCGCCCCCCGTGTCGGCCCGCGCGGTGGTCAGCGCCCCCGTGTTGACCCTGGGCACCGCCTCCCCCTCGGGGCCCATCAGCAGCAAGGCCGAGGTGATCAGCGCCAACAGCCCCGCGATCCCCATCAGCCCCATCGAGCGGCTCTTATGCCGCCGCCGCGCCTCGCGCAAGGGCATGTCCTCGCTGAGATCCAGCGGCAGATCAAAGAGCCCTGAGCGAAACGCCTCGGCCTCCTCATCGAAGCGCAGCGCGCCGCGCGGCATCGCGGGCTCAGCTGGTGGCGTGGGCGTGGAGGGCACAGCGGCCTTGAGCGCTTCGACTTGTGCGGCCACGTCGAAGGGGGCGTCCTCCGCCCGCAGCGTCTCATCCAGCGCGTCGAGGCTCTCCTCTTCAGAGGCGGGCGCCTCGGCGGGGATCGGCGTCAGCCGCGCCAGCCCCTCCTCGCGCTCCAGCGCCTCGATCAGCGCCTCGGCGCTCTGATAGCGCGCCTCGGGGGACTTCTCCAGGCAGCGCAGGATGATGTCCTCGATGCTCAGCGGGATCTCCGGCGCGTAGTTGGAGGGCGGCGGCGGCAGGTCATAGGCCTGCTTGTTCATGATCGCCACCTTGTTGGCGGCGGTGAACGGGGGGCGACCGCAGATCAGCTCATAGAGCATGGCCCCCAACGCGTACACGTCGCTGCGGGCGTCCACCGCGTCGCCCTTGGCCTGCTCGGGGGCCATGTACTCGGGGGTGCCAAAGACCATCCCCGCTTGGGTCAGCTTGGGCGCGTCCTCATCGGTGGACTTGGCGATGCCGAAGTCCAGCAGCTTGACGTGGAAGCGCCCCCCACGCAGCTTCATCAAGATCACGTTCTCGGGCTTGAGATCGCGGTGAATGACCCCCGCCGCGTGGGCCACCATCAGCCCCTGGGCGATCTGGATCACCACGTCCACGGCCAAGATGGGATCAAGCTGACGGGCGTCGCGCAGGACCGAGGCCAGCGACTCCCCCGCGCAGTGCTCAAGCACCATAAAGAAGGTGCCATCAGGGTTGCGCCCATAGTCATGGAGGCTGACGAGGTTGGGGTGCGAGAGCCGGGCGTAGGTCAGCGCCTCATTCTCAAAGCGTTGCGTCAGCTGCTGATCACCGGCGTAGCGCTCATGGAGCACCTTGATGGCGACCTTATGGCCCACGCGGGTGTGTACGCCCAGATATACGGTGCCCATCCCGCCCACGCCGATGCGGTGCTCGATCCGATAGCGGCCCGCCACGACGATCCCGATGAGCGGATCGATCGGCGGCCCATCCTCGGTATGGGCGAGGCCACAGCGACCACAGAAGCGGTCGCTTTCGGGCATGAGGTGTTCACAGCGAGGGCAGCGCATGGCGCACATCGTAGCACCTTCTACTACACGTTCAACCCGGAGGTGGTGGGCAGAGCGCCGGGAGCCCCTCGAAGCGCTCAAAGAGGGTCATCCCTTGAAATCGAGCAGGGCGGAGATCCCCGCCCGCCTGCCGGATCAAGATCCCGTGGACGGCCTGAGGGTGCTCAGCCTTGAGCTGGGCGTAGATCTCGGGATCACGCTCGCCAGAGTCGCCGATGAGGGTGAACTTGAGGCCGGGGTGTTGTCTGAGGATCTCGCGGAGGTGGCTGAGCTTATAGCGCGCTTGATCGAAGGTGGGATCGCGGCCGATGTTCTTGAGCATGATCGGCCCGGCGGGGAAGCCACGCAGCGACATAAAGGCCATCAGGCGCTCCATCAGGTTTTGGGGGCTGCCGCTGACATAGAAGACGGCCACAGCGCCCGCCGCGCGCGCCCGCTGATACGCCGCCGCCGCGCCCGCCACGGGCCGCAGCTGGGCCGCGTTCTTCAGCAGCGTGTTCTTGAGCATCCGCCGCTTGCTGCGCACCTCCGTGTGTACGATCGTGTCATCGATGTCGCTGATCAAGGCGCAGCCGTGAGGGGGGAGGATAAAGAGCGCGCCCTCGGCGGGGGGCGTTGGGTGGCCGCGATCCTCGACGACATGGGCCGTCACGACGTGGACGCCGACGCTGAGGCCTGGATCAAGGCCATCGACGCCCAGGACAAAGACGCCATCATCATCGGCGCGCACCCGCCAAGCGCGCTGACCGACACCCAGCGCCAGCGTCGCGCCCTTGATCTCATCGGACTCCAGGGCCTTAAGCGCGCGCCAGAGGTTGCGCGCGGGGCCATCCTCGACGCGGGCGTGGGGGGCGCGCCCCTCCAAGATGCGCCCTGACAGCGTAAACCCCTGTGCTTGACCGTGGCCCGGATAGAGGACGATCCGCCCTGGATCTTTGGCCCTCGCGGCGCCGAGGCAGAGCGCGCAGATCAACAGGGCGCGTGTCATCTAAAAGCGCCCAAACAGACTGTGCAGCTTTACACCCAAGGCGATGGCGATTTTATAGAGGCTGCTGACCGAGGCGCTGGACTCCGCGCGCTCAATTTGGCTGAGCAGGCTGACGGAGAGGCTGGTGCGTCGGGAGAGCTGCTTGAGCGTCAAGCTCTGCTCCTTGCGCAGCTCACGGATGGTCTGCCCGATGGCCTTATGCAGCGCCTCCTCTTGATTGAACAAGAGGCCCTTTTTCTTGAGCACCTCAGCGATTTTTTCGCGGAACTCATTCAGATCAAAGGGTTTTTTGATGTAATCGGAGACGTTGAGCTTGAGAGCCGACACCGCCGTCTCGATGGAGGGGTAGCCTGTAAAGACGATGATGGCGATGTCGCTATCGACCTTGCGGATCTTCTCGATGAGGCTGATCCCGTCGAGGTGGGGCATCATCAAATCCACGATCAGCAGGTGGTATTCGCGCTGGCGCATCACGTCGAGGGTCTGCGTGGGATCTGAGAGCGTGGAGACCGCGTAGCCCGTGGCCTCCAGCACGGTCTGAACGTACTCGCAGATGTCCTTATCGTCGTCGATGAGGAGGATGTTGATGTTCGCGGCCATGACGCCCGTCCATTGGGGGGTTGGGCTACCTGCCTAACAGATGAGGGCCTGAAAGGGAAGCGGCGCGGTGGGCGCCCCGGCGCTCATCACCCCCTGTAGCTGTCGCCCGCGTGCCCTTGATGGAAGTTATTAAACTGCGTGTATTGACGCTGGAAGGACAGCTTGATGGTGCCGATGGGGCCGTTGCGCTGCTTGCCGATGATGATCTCAGCGACGCCCTTCTCCTCGCTGTTCTCGTTGTAGACCTCATCGCGATAGACAAACATGATCACATCCGCGTCCTGTTCGATCGCGCCTGAGTTATGGCTGACAATCCCATCCGATGAAACCCAACTCTCAGGCCCAGGCACCGTTAAATCAAACACCTCCGCCTCGCCAGCGGGCTCAACCGCCTCGATGGTCCCCCAAGACACCCCCCCCTCGCCCTCTGATAGCGAGGCGACGCGCATCCCTGGCCGCAGCGATGACAGCTTGCGCCAGCCCTGCTCCGTCTTGAGGCGATGCCCCCCTGTGGCCGTCAGCGCCGCGCCGCCCATCAGGCGCAGCTGCATGACCGGCTTGCGCCCCACCGACCAAACACATGAGGCGCGCGCTTTGACCGGCCCCCCCTCGGCGTCGATGCTCCAGACCTCAGGGCGCTGGCCCACCAGCGCCTCGATGGGTAAGTCATCGCCATTTACGAGCCGCACACGCGTGTCCCCAACCACACACTCGCGTAGATCTGACATGATCGGGCGCTTGTTGGGCCGACTCTCCAGGCTGCGGTTGAGCTGGGAGAGGGCCATGACAGGCACCCCCAGCTCCTTGGCTAAGCCTTTGAGGTTTCGGCTGATCTCGCTGATCTCCTGCTCACGGCTGCGGGTGGCGCTGGAGCCTTTCATGAGCTGGAGATAGTCGATGATGATCAAGCTCAACGGGGGGTATTTGTGATCCGTAGCGATGCGCCGACACTTAGAGCGGGCCTCCATCACTGAGATGCCTGGGGTGTCGTCGATCAAGATCGACCAGTCCCGCATCTTCTTCATGGCTTGGAGGATACGGTCGATGTCGCCGTCGGCGAGGTGCCCTGTGCGCATCTTCTCGCCCTCGACCCGCGCCTCGGAGGAGACCATGCGCGTCACCAGCTGGGCCGTGGGCATCTCCAGGCTGAAGATCGCCACCGTCCCGCCGCTCAGCTCCGCCGCGCTGGTCGCCAGGTTTAAGGCCAACGCCGTCTTACCCATTGAGGGGCGCGCCGCTAAGATGATCAGATCGCCCTTTTGGAAGCCCGCGGTCTTCTCATCGAGGTCAATGTAGCCCGTAGGCGTGCCCGTGACCGTCGATTTTGCGTCATAGGCGCTCTGGACACGGCGGAGGACCTCTTCGAGCGCCTCGGGCATGGCCATAAAGCCACGCCCCTGGCGACGGTTGCTCAGCTCGTAGACGGCCTGCTGCGCCTCGTCAAAGAGCTGCGTGGTGTCCTCGTATTGGCCACGCGTCGCCCGAGTAATCAGGCTCTGGCAGGTCTGAATGAGCCGCCTCACCTCGGCGGCCTCTTGGACCAGCTTGGCGTGGTGCTCGATGTTGACCGTGGTGACCACAGCTGAGGCGAGGTAGAGCAGATACTCCACGCCGCCAATCTCATCGAGCTTGCCGACCTGTTGTAGATGCGTCGCCAGTGTCACCGGGTCGATGGGCTCGTTGGCCTCGCCCATGGTGTTCATCTCTTTAAAGATGACGCCATGATTGAGTTTATGGAAGTCATCGGGTGAGACGATGGAGGCGATGGTATCACGGCAGGTGTTATCGAGGAGCACCCCGCCAAGGACAGAGATCTCCGCCGCCTGGGCTTCCAGGTGCTGACCTTTCTGCTGTGAACCAGGGAAGGGTGTGACGTTTGGGGGCTGAGACACGGCTTAGACCTCTGAGCTGAGGGCTAAGTTTAGTCTTCTTTGGGCAAAACGTCTATACGGATGTACGCAACAACATCACGATGGAGCTTGATGCCCACCTCGTAGTGACCGAGGGTCTTGATGTGCTCGTCGAGGAGGATCTTGCGACGGTCCAGATTAAAGCCCTTCTCGCGGAGGAGGGCCTCGATCTCCATGACGGTCACGGAGCCGAAGAGCTTGTCGTTCTCACCGGCGGCCTTGTTGACGCGCAGCACGACCTTCTCAAGCTTCTTGGCGATCGCTTGAGCGTCCATGCGCTGCTTGGCCACGCGCTGCTCAATCAGGCGCATCTCGTGATGCATTTGATTGATGCGGCGCTCGTTGGCTTCAATGGCGAAGCCACGAGGGATCAAGTAGTTGCGCGCGTAGCCCGCCTTGACGTTGACGACCTCGCCGACATCACCAAGGTGAGGGACATCGTGCTGGAGGATAACCTGCATCTTCGCTCCCTCCTCAGTGGGCCTTCACGGTGGTGAAGGGCATCAGCGCGACCATGCGGGCGCGCTTGATGGCGCGGGTGACCTTGCGCTGGTTCTTGGCGCAGAGGCCAGAGACGCGCCGGGGCACAATCTTGCCGCGCTCGGTGATGAAGTACTTGAGGACCGAAGGGTCCTTATAGTCAATGACCAGGCTCTTATCGGCCAGGAAGCGATCAACCTTACGGCGCCCACGACGTCGATTGGCGCTGACCCCACCAAACTTACTCATCGTCCAGATCCTCATTGTCATCGTCATCATCGTCAAAGCTACGGGACACGCGCTCGGCGGCGGCGGCGGTCTCAGCCTCAATGATCTGATCGATGTTATCGGGGTGGATGTTCTCTTGGAGCTTGATCGTCATAAAGCGAATGACGTTGTCCAGCATGCGCAGGACACGCTCAATCTCCTGAGTGACGCCAGGACCAGCGACGATGACGTAGTAGTAGTAGTAGCCTTTGCTGTGCTTACGAATCTCATAAGCCAGCTTGCGCTTCCCCCAGTCCTCTTTCTTGACCAAGGTGGCGCCCATCTTCTCGATGATGGCCTCGATGCGATCGCTGATCTTCGTGCGCTCTTCTTCCAGCGCTTCAGGCTGGATGATGTAGATCAGCTCGTACTTGCGGAGCTTTTGTGTAGCCATTCTCCCTCTGGGTGATAAGAGCCCCCGGAGGCTGCCGGGAGCAGGGATGGTATGACGGGGTGCGGATACTACGGGGCCTCGACGCGGAGGTCAAGGGCCTTGAGTCAGATCAGCGGGGCGATGACCAGGGCCACGACGCTCATCAGCTTGATGAGGATGTTGAGCGCGGGGCCAGCGGTGTCCTTGAAGGGATCGCCGACCGTGTCGCCGATGACGGCGGCCTTGTGGGCCTCGCTGCCCTTGCCGCCGTGATGGCCGCCCTCGATGTACTTCTTGGCGTTGTCCCAGGCGCCGCCCGCGTTGGACATAAAGATCGCCAGCATCACGCCGCCGACGGTCGTGCCCACCAAGAGGCCGCCGAGGGCCTCGGCGGAGTAGAAGCCCATCGCCACCGGCGCCAGGATCGCCAAGAGGCCGGGGATGATCATCTCCTTGATGGCGGCGGCGGTGGAGATGTCCACGCAGCGGGCGTGATCGGCGGGGGTCGTGCCCTCGCGGATGCCGGGGATCTCGCGGAACTGGCGGCGGACCTCCTCGATCATCTTGAAGGCGGCGCGGCCGACGGCCTTCATGGCCATGGCGCTGAAGAGGAAGGGCAGCATCCCGCCGATGAAGACGCCCGCCATCACCGAGGGCTCCAGCACGTTGATGCCGTGCTCCAACAGCCCCGCCTTGGTGGCGAAGGCGCTGAAGAGGGCCAGGGCGGTCAGCGCGGCGGAGCCGATGGCGAAGCCCTTGCCGATGGCGGCGGTGGTGTTGCCCACCGCGTCGAGCTTGTCGGTGCGCTCGCGGACGATGGCCTCAAGGCCCGCCATCTCAGCGATCCCGCCCGCGTTATCGGCGATGGGGCCGTAGGCGTCCACGGCCAGCTGGATGCCCGTGGTTGACAGCATCCCCAAGGCGGCCATGGCGATGCCATAGAGCCCCGCGTTGGCGTAGGCGAACATAATCGCGCCGCTGATGAGCAGGGTGGGGATGGCAGTGGAGAGCATCCCCACGGCGAGGCCCGAGATGATGTTGGTTGAAGGCCCCGTGAGGCTCTCACGGGCGATGCCGTGGACGGGGGATTTATGGTCGCTGGTGTAGTACTCGGTGACGACGCCGATGAGGATGCCGGCGACGAGGCCGCCGAGGGTGGCGTAGAAGACGCCCTGGGCGGTGAAGGTGTGGGCGACGCCGAACTCATTGAAGTTGAAGGTGCCCTCGCCCAAGAAGGCGTGGATCAAGAAGTAGCTGACAACAAGCATCACCGCGCCAGCGCCAAAGGTGCCGCGATCCAGCGCCGCTTGGGGGTTGCCCCCCTCCTTGGTCTTGACCACGAAGGTCCCGGCGATGCTGACGATGATGCCCGCGGCGGCGATAAACAGGGGCAGGATGATGGGGTTGAAGCTGGCTTGGCCCTCTAAGCCACGCCCCCAGGCCACACCAAGGACCATCGAGCCGATGATGGCGCCGACGTAGGACTCAAAGAGATCCGCGCCCATGCCAGCGACGTCGCCGACGTTATCGCCGACGTTATCGGCGATGGTGGCGGGGTTGCGCGGATCGTCCTCGGGGATGCCCGCCTCGACCTTGCCGACGAGATCGGCGCCGACGTCGGCGGCCTTGGTGAAGATGCCGCCGCCGACGCGGGCGAAGAGGGCGATGGAGCTGGCGCCGAGGCTGAAGCCCGCCAGCACGTTGAGCACGCGGTTGACGTCAAAGCTGCCAGGGGCCATGCCCAGGATGTGGGTGTTGTTGTAGAGCAAAAACAACCCGCCCAGGCCCAGCACGCCCAGGCCGACGACGCTCATCCCCATCACGGCGCCGCCGCCAAAGGCGATGTCGAGGGCCTGGGCCAGCCCCTCGCGGGCGCGGTTGGTGGTGCGCACGTTGGCGGCGGTGGCCACGCGCATCCCGAAGAAGCCGGCCAAGCCCGAGCAGACAGCGCCGACGACGAAGGAGAGGGCGATCAGCTGGTGGCTATCGGGCTGATCACGGTTGACCCAGCCCAGCAGCGCGGCGACGACGATGACGAAGACCGCCAGGATGCGATACTCGCGCATCAAGAAGGCCATCGCGCCCTCGCGGATGGCCGCCGCGATGGTCTTCATCTTCTCTGTGCCGCTGTCCTGGCGGTTGATCCAGGCGGACTTTAAAAACGCATAACCCAACGCTGCTAGACCAGCGAGAGGGATCAACCAGACGTAGTTGATCATGTCTCCACGACTCCTCAGTGATGAAAAATTGGCGCATCCTACGATGGCCTGGTGTGACTTTTGGAGAAAAAAAGCGGCTGGACTGAAAAGACGCGCGCGGCTCAGGCCACGTTGACGGTGTTCATCGCCATCAGGGGGCCTTGGACGAGGCTCAGCGCCACCGCCTTGGCCGCGCGCTCGATCAGCTCAGGCAGCCAAGGGCGCTCCTCAGCGGAGAAGTCAGAGAGCACATAATCAGCCACGTCGCCATGAGCCGGGCGGCCAATCCCTACGCGGAGGCGCACAAAGTCTCGGCTCCCCAGCTCCTTGACGAGTGAACGCAGGCCATTATGACCCGCGTGACCGCCGCCGACCTTCAATCGCACCGCGCCGAAGGGCAGATCAAGCTCATCATGGATCACGAGGATGTCCTCAAGCTCCACGTTGAAGAAGCCCCGCGCCGCGCTGACGCTCTGGCCGCTGAGGTTCATAAAGGTTTGGGGTTGAAGCAGGGCAACATCACGGCGCGCGATCTGGCCTGTCGTATAGACGCCCTTAAACTTCTGCTTGGAGAGGCTGAGGCGCGCCTCTTCGGCGAGGCGCTCGACGACACGGAAGCCGACGTTGTGGCGGTGCCCCGCGTAGCGAGGCCCTGGGTTGCCCAACCCGACGATGAGCGCGCGCCCCATCCGGCTTAGGCCTTCTCGGCCTGCTGACCCTTACCACCACGGGGCGGCTGGACCTTCACCACGAGGAAGTCGCTGTCATAGATGATCTTGAGATCACCAGGCAGCTTCATCTCGCTGGCCAGGATGCCCTGGGCGTGATCGAGGTGGGTGACGTCCACCTCGACCGTGGCGGGGATGTCCATGGGCTTACCTTGGACCTTGATCTCGCGATAGGGGATGCGCAGCTTACCACCCGTCGTGACGCCCTTCGCCTTACCAATGGGGGCTACAGGCACCAACGCAACCACGTTGCTGTCTAAGTTGGGCGCGACGAGGTCCACGTGGACGATGGCGCGTGAGACGGCGTGGCGTTGGATTTGACGGACGAAGACCTTGTAGCTCTGCTCGCCGACGGCCAGCTCGATGAGGGTGTTGAGCTTGAAGGGGCTCTTGAGGGTCTCATCGAGGACCTTGGGGTCCAAGTTGACGGGGATGGGGGTCTCAACGCCGTGACCGTAGACGACGGCGGGGATCTTACCCGCGCGGCGCGCGGCGCGCGCGCCAGACTTACCATTGACCTCGCGGGCGGTGCTTTGGACGTTAATGATCTGCATCAAGCCCTTCCTTTCTGGGGGGAGATGATCTTCGCTAATCGAAGAGCGTGCTGACTGAGTTGAGGTTATGGATGCGCAGGATGGCCTCGCCGAATATCTCAGCGACGGAGATGACCTTGATCTTGCTGCACGCGCGCCCGGCGTGGCTGAGGGGGATCGTGTTGGTCACGATGACCTCCTCAAGCGGGCTCTCCTCGAGCCGCTGGATCGCTTGCCCTGAGAGGACCGGGTGCGTGGAGACGGCGAAGACGCGGCGGGCGCCGAAGCGCTTGAGGACAAGGGCGCTCTCGCTGATGGTGCCGGCGGTGTCGATCATGTCATCGAAGAGGACGGCGTCGCAGCCCTCCACGTCCCCGATGATGTTCATGATCTCGGCGACGTTGGGGGCGGGGCGGCGCTTATCGATGATCGCCAGCGAGGCGTGAAAGCGCTTGGCGAAGGCGCGGGCGCGCTCCACGCCGCCGGCGTCGGGGCTGACGACCACGGGGTTCTTGAGCTTGAGGGTCTGGATATACGAGGTCAGCACCGGCGAGGCGTAGAGGTGGTCCACGGGGCCGTCGAAGAAGCCCTGGATCTGCCCTGCGTGCAGCTCCATGGTGATCAAGCGGTTGACGCCTGCCGCCTCCAAGAGATCCGTGACCAAGCGCGCGGAGATAGGCGCGCGGGGTGAGGCCTTACGGTCTTGCCGGGCGTAGCCAAAGTAGGGGATGACCGCCGAGACGCTGCCCGCCGAGGCCCGCTTGAGGGCGTCGAGCATGATCAGCAGCTCCATGAGGTTGTCATTGACCGGGGCGCAGGTGCTCTGGATGACATAGGCGTCGGCGCCGCGCACGGACTCATCGATCTCGACGCGGATCTCCCCATCGGAGAAGCGCCCGACCCGCGCTGCGCCCATCTCTAGGCCGATGGCCCTGCTGATCTCTTGGGCGAGCTCAGGGTTGGAGTTCCCCGTAAAGAGCTTGACGGCCGACATATTCCCTCCAGGTGTGCGAGGCAGGGCGCGCGGCCCACTCACTCGCCCGCCGTGGTGGTGTCTTTGGGGGGGGCGATTGAGCCCGGCTTACTATCACAGGGGATCACGAGCGTCAAGCGGGGCGCGCGGCCCGAGCTGAGGCGCTCATTCCTTAGGCGGCTGGGCGCCTCAGAGTTTGAGCGATAAATGCTTGTTTTCAGGGGAAAGACCCGGGCGTATCCCACACCCAGAAAGCACAACCGAAGAATGAGGCTCTGGCTCTGGCCTAAAATCTCAAAAAATCATTAACAATCTTTATTGCCTTCAAAAACACTAACTGTTTCTGATTGATTTATTCTTCTAATGATCGAATCTAATATGCTTTGGCAGAGATTAACATTTCCTGACGCATTAATTCGACCAAGATATAAAAGACTATCCATATTTAAGACAGTTAAATTTTCATTATTAACAATATCAACTGGACCCATCTCCACAGTTTCACTGAAGTTGATTTCAGTTAAACTTGGATTGTTCTGAATTTCCAAAAACGAGACAGAATTTAGATTTGGTATAGATATACTTACTAATGAATGATTATTTTCAATCTTAAATAGATTTACAACATTAAGTAAAGTTCTGCTGTGAGATATGGAATGAAAATTAATCTCTAAGAGATTATTATTGTTCCATAACCAAAGCGAAGAGACTTCTCTCAGATTTGGTGTATTTATACTTAAAAGGCTTGAATTGTCGGTTACCTGAAAAGCATCACCAATAGTTGAGATTTTTTCAAAATTTATTCGTTGAAGTTGGTCGTTGCCAATAATTACTAGATCAAAAGCTGAATAAACAAGATTTTCTATCCCGAATTCAACGCAGGAAGGATTTCCTGCAAAAGCCAAGTTTTGTACGCCTTCTAATTTTGGAAATTTTACACTATTTAAACTATTATTTTGAATAATATCCATGAAAGATTTAACAAGCTCAAGTGAATTAAATTCAACCTCGACGATTGACTCATTAAAATTAAAAATAAATTCATTTTCCACGTTTTTTAATGAATCAAAGCTCATCTCAACTAATTTTGGGTTTGATTCGATGTCAAAGCTGGATAGAAAAACTAAATTCTCCATATAGATATGTTCCAAATCGTTATTGTTTTTAACCTCTATTCTTCCTTTTATAATTTTCAGCTTATTCAAAGAAATACTAGATATGTCTGTATTATTAATAATCAAATCACCAAAGATGGCCTCTGTACAAGAGAGCATTTCGAGATCATTTAAAGAAGATATTTCTACGCTATCCTCAATTAAAACATCTTCAGAATTGCAGTCATCTAAATTAACTAAAGAATCTGCTTGATTTTCAGCATCAACTAGGTTGGCCAGGTCGGTTATACCAGAATCTTCAACTAGGTTAGCCAGGTCGGTTATACCAGAGTCTAAGACATTGTCATCATGAATCAATACGTCATTGTCCGAAGAAACTGAAATATCAGGATTATCATGTTCTCCTGAGTACGAATCATCATTATCGCTACATGATGTGCATAAAATCACGATGAACGTGATTAAAACAATGTAATTACTCAATTCTTTCTCCATGTTTTTGCGGGCAATCCATCGCTTCTGCACGATACGCGCCAAGGCGTTTCAAGCGAGATTAAGGGCGCTGGAGGCGACGCCAACGCGCTACATCAGGGAGATCTCGAGCGCGATGTGTCTCAGGCCGTCGTGAGACGCTGGGGTCTAAAGACCAAGTGGGGTCACGAGGCCCAAGAACGCGAGTCCCCATGATCTCGGCTGTGATCGGCCACCGGCTTTGAAGCGCGTGGAGTTCAGGCTTGGCCTCAGCGCGGCGCGCGCTGCGTCGCCAAGCCCTTGAGGAGCCCGCGCAGCGCTTGGTTGCCGCAGCCGCGATAGCTGCGGTGGCTGGGCTGGCGGAAGAAGGCGCTGATCTCCCCCCTCGACATCGACAGCCCCCCCGCCTCCATGGCGCTGAGCAGATCCTCCTCACGCAGCGACAGCGCCACGCGCAGCTTCTTGAGGATCAGGTTGTTGGTCAGCGTCTCCGGCGGCGGCGGCGCGCCCTTTCGGGGGCCACGGCGATCGAGGATGAGGCCATCCAAGAAGGCTTCAAGCGTCTCATCCTCACAGAAGATCGCCCCCGCCTCCTCCTCCCGCAGCGCCCGCGCGCTGACCGCCTCCACCGTGAGATCACGGCCCCCCAGCGCCACCAGCCGCGCCACCTCGGCGTCGCTGAGGCTGAGGCTGTAGCGCAGGCTGCGCAGCACGTCGTTGTTCAACATAAAGGGGTCTCCTCGCGCGAGTCGCCGTGGGGGAGCCTATCGCCGATCAAGCCACAGAGGGCAAGCCCCTCAAGGCCAAGCTCGTGGCTTTGGGCGCGCCCCGCTGCTATACCCTGCCCATGCCAGCCCCAAGACCTTGGTGGGCCGCGCTCCTCTTCGGCGCCGGCGCCCTCTTTAGCCTCTCCGCCGCCCCCGGCCTCACCTGGCTCGACGCCGGTGAGCTGGGCGCCGCAGCCTGGGAGCTGGGCGTCGCCCATCCCCCCGGCGCCCCCCTGTTTATCCTCGCCCATAAGCTCGTGATGCTGCTGCCCTTAGGCGACATCGCCCTGCGCGGTAACCTCGCCTCAGGCTTGCTGGGCGCCTGCGCCTTGGCCGTCGCTTACCTCGCCGTGGCCCCTTGGGGGCTGCGGGCCATCGCGCGCCTCGGCGGCCTCGCCCTCGTCGCCAGCGCGCCCCTCTTCGCCCTGCACGCCGTGACCATCGAGGTCTACACCGGCGCGGGGCTGGCCCTGGCCTTGGGGCTGCTGCTGTGGCTGCGCGCGCGCCACGCGCCCCAGGATGCGCGGTATCCGCTCCTCCTCTGGCTCTGGATCGGCGTGGTCATGGGCCATCACCCCGAGCTGCGCCTCTTCGCCGCCCTCCTCGCCCTCGATCTGCTGCCGCGTGGCCGCCTGCGCGGCCTCTTGAGGGGCGCGCCGTTGGCCTTGGCGGGGGCGCTGAGCCTCCTCTATCTGCCCCTGCGCGCCGCGCGGCTGCCTTGGCGCGCCTGGGGCGATCCGCGTGACCTCGCCGCGCTGTGGGATCACTGGAGCGGGGCGCGTATCCGCGCCGCCTACGCCGATCGCATGGGCGCCCTCGATCTCGACGCCCTGTGGGGCTTCGGCGCGCAGCTCTTTGAGGCCCCGCTGCTGTTGGTGCTGGGCCTCATCGGCTTTGGCCTGCTGCTGCAGCGGCGCGGCGGCTGGGTGATCCCCGTCGCTTGGCTCATCGACGCCCTGTACAGCACGCTGATCAACCCCATGGGCGTCGTCGATCAGCAAAACGGCCTGCTCGGCGCCCTGCTCTTGGGCATCGGCGCCGCCGCCACCCTCCACGCGCTGATGGATCTCTTCAAGCCTGGGCCGCTGCGCCACGCTTCGGCCGCCTTGGCCCTGCTGGGCGCCCTCACCTGGGCCTTCTGGATCCCCCGTCGAGGTGATCGCGGCTTGCCGCTGCTCTTGGACGCCGCCGCCGATGAGCTGCCGCCCCTCAGCCTCCTGCTCGTCACCTCCGATAACCACGCGGCGGGCTGGGCGTTTCGTCAGGTGGTGGAGGGCAGCCGCCTCGACGTGGCCGTCTTCGTGCGCCAACACCTCTGGGACGCCAGCTCCACCGCGCCGATCTTCCGCCGTCGGCCCGATCTGCGCGCGGCGTGGCCCAAGCCCTCGGAGATCCCCCCCTCGCTGCCCCTGCGCTGGGAGTGGGCGGAGGGCACCGACGCGGCGCTGCGCCCCAAGGATCTCAGCCCCGCCTTCCCCTACTTTGGCCGCCCCGAGGGCACCGGCCCCAGCTTCGAGCGCGCCTTAAGCCGCCTCCGCCTTCAGCTCGGCGCCGAAGGGCTCGTCGAGCCCGCCGCCCGACGCGCCTTGGCCAACCTCTTGACCGATCTGGGCCTCTACGCGCTGCGAGAGCGCCGCCAACTGGGGCGCGGGCTCAGCGCGCTGTCGGAGGCCAAGGCCCTGGAGCCGGAGTCGGCGCGGCGCTGGAACAACCTGGGCTGGGCCTTGGCCTTGGCGGGGCGCTTCGAGGAGGCCATCATCCATTGCGATATGGCGCTGAGGTGGGCGCCGTCACACCGCGCGGCGCGCCTCAACCGCGCGCGTTATGCCCTCCAGCTCAGCCGAGATCCGACGGCGGATCTCAACACCCTGATCGACGCCAACCCTCAAGACGCCGACGCGCTGGCCCTGCGCGGGATCACGCGGGGGAATCAAGGTGATCTGGAGGGCGCGCGGCGTGACTTCGAGGCGGCGCTGCGGATCAACCCTCAACAGGCGGACGCCTTGGGGGGGCTGTGGCAGCTGAGGCGTACAGGGGGGCGCTGAGGGGCGCTGAGGGGCGGGGCTCAGCCCAGCTTGTTCTTGAAGGCGGCGGCGGGCTTGAAGGTGATGACGTTGGAGGCGGCGATCTCCAGCTCCTCGCCCGTCTTGGGGTTGCGCCCAGTGCGCGCGGCGCGCTCCTTGAGCGCGAAGGTGCCGAAGCCGGGGTAGAGGAACTTGCCCGCCTTGTCCTCAGCGTCGGCGGCCTCTTCTTGGAGCATCGTCACGATCGTGTCGAAGGTCTGATCGATGACATCGCTGATGGTATAGCGATCCACGGCCCCTTCGATGGCCCCGTAGACTTCGTTGATCAATTCGTTCTTGGTCATGGGGGGCCTCTTAGTTGATCTTCTTCTTCAATTCAGGGGCGATCTTGAAGGAAGCGACCTTCATCGCCGGGATCTTGATCTTTTTGCCGCTCTGTGGGTTGCGACCGGAGCGGGCGGGGCGGACCTTAACCTGGAAGGTGCCAAAGCCGGGGTGAGCGTAGCGATCACCGTCCTCTTTGAGGTTCTCCGCGATGGCGTTAAAGGTCGCGTTGAGGATTTCACCGATCTGCTTCTTGGTCAATTTACCTGAGAAGTTACGGTGGACGGCCGCGATGAGATCCTTCTTGGACATAACCGCCCTTTCGGACTGGGGTTCAAAATCGAGCGTGAAGATACATTCGCGATTTTCGAGGTGTCAAAAAAAATGCTACCCCCCATGAAATCGAGCTTGGAGATACCTCATGCGCGTCCTCGTCACCGGCTCCGCTGGCTTTATCGGCTCCCACCTCTGCGATCGCCTCTTGCGCGAGGGCCATGAGGTCACCGGGCTGGATAACTTCAATGATTTCTACGATCCCCAGATCAAGGAGCGCCACATTCACGAGGCGCTTAAAAACTCAAACTTCCAGCAAATCCGGGGAGATATCCTGGATGACGCCGCGCTGGATCGGGCCATGGACGCCGCGCGGCCGCAGCGCGTGATACACCTGGCCGCCTATGCAGGTGTGCGCCCCTCCATCGAGCGCCCCCAGCTCTATCAGCGGGTCAACGTGGAGGGGACAACCCGGATCTTGGAGGCCTGCCGCGCCCGAGGCGTTGATCGGCTGATCTTCGCCTCCTCTTCCTCTGTTTATGGGGATCGAGCCGCTGGAGGCCCCTTCAGCGAGGCGGATCGGGTGGACACGCCCGCCTCGCCCTACGCCGCCACCAAGAAGGCCGGCGAGCTGTTGTGCTACACCTGGCATCACCTCTTTGGGCTTCATGTCAGCGCCCTGCGCTTCTTCACGGTCTATGGGCCGCGTCAAAGGCCGGAGATGGCGATCCACAAGTTCACGCGGGCGCTGGAGGCGGGCGAGCCCATCCCCCTCTTCGGCGATGGCACCAGCGAGCGGGACTACACCTACATCGACGACATCATCGCCGGGATCGTCGCCGCGCTGGCGCGCGTGGAGGGCTATCAGATCTATAACCTGGGCGGCGCCGAGCCGATCGCCCTCTCCGGGCTGATCAAGGCGCTGGGGGTGGCCGTGGGCGTCGAGCCGCAGATCACGCGCTTGCCCGCCCAGCCGGGAGACGTGACGCGCACCTCGGCGGATGTGCGCCGCGCCGCAGCGGATCTGGGCTACGCGCCGCAGATCGGGCTTGAGGAGGGCCTGCGCCGCTTCGTGGCTTGGTATCGCCAGCAGCCCCGCTAGCGCCAGAGCAGCCCCATCAAGAGCCCCCCCACCGTCAGGGCCAAGAAGAGCCACGCCACCGGCGCCAAGCGCGATAAGCGCCAAGGCTCTCCTGTCACTTGGAAGGGGCCGCCGTCGCTGAGCTGCGCCTTGAGGAGCGCCGTCGCTCGCCCCAGATCAGCCTTGGGCACCTGGAGCTTGACGCCGCCGATGGCGTTGGAGAGGAACCAGTCGGTGTTGATCGTGTGCTCATCCAGCAGCCGCGTGGGGATCCCCTCGCTGGAGAGCAGCCCCGCCACGATCCGCGCCTCCAAGGCCTCGTGATAGCGCTTGAAGATCACCCAATCCGTCGCCGCGATCATGGCAGGATCAGGGGCCGCCGCCAGCGCGCGCTGGGTGGCCTCTGACGCGCCCTCGAAGACCGGGTAGAAGGTGCGGATATGGCGGCCATCGGGGCTGTGATAGAGCTTGAGCGTGTAGCGCGCCCCCTCGATGATCGCCTCCCTCGGCGCGCCCGGCCAGGCGCGCACGGTGCCCAGGGCCATCAGCCCCTCTACGCTGCAACCGACGAAGAAGCCGCCCTTGCGCTTATGGAGCGGTCGAACCGCGTCGGCGTCATAGTCCGGGGCGTCCCAGCGGAAGGCGAAGGTGACGCTCTCGGGGAACTCGACCTGGCCGTCTTGGCTGCGCGCGCGGGTGTAGGTGATGCGATCATCCTCGGCGCCCTCGATGGGGCCACGCTCGCCGTCCACCAAGCGGCCCTGGCCGTCATCGAGGTGATACTTGTACCAAAAATGGTAGCCCTGGACCTTGCCGCCCTCCTGCTCCCCCACCACGACATGCTCAAAGCCCGTCAAGTCTGGATCGCCCTTGGAGGCGAAGCGCTCAAACCAAAGCCTGACCACCAGCGCCCGCCACGCCTCATCGTCGAGGGGGGCCTCGGCCTGCGCGCTGATGTGCTCACGGGCGATCCGCATGGGCGGCGCGTCGAGGATGGCGTCGAGGAACGCCTCAAGCTCTTGACGCTCCTGGGGGGTGTCCACCTCTCGGGCGCCCTCGGCCAGCGCGTAGTTATTAAAGAGGCGCTGACAGAGCGTATAGGTCGTCTGCTTTGACGCGGGGATGACCACCTCGGGCAGCAGCTGATGATCTGCGCCTGTGCCCTCGGGGCTCACCTTGACGTAGCCAAGCTCAGGATCGCCGTCCTCGGTGTCGAGCAAGGCCGGGACACCGTGGGCGGCTTGATCGGCGCGCCAGATTCGCTGGTAGATGTCGCTCATGGGGCTCCTTTTTGAGGCACAGCGCCGCCCTCACTTGTAGCCGTAAGGCCGCGCGTATGCGAAAACACCCGGCGCGGAGAACGGAGGACGGCGGATGATCATCGGCACAGCGGGCCATGTAGACCACGGTAAGACGACCCTGATCCACGCGCTGACCGGCACCGACTGCGATCAGCTCGCGGAGGAGAAGCGGCGCGGGATCACCATCGCCCTGGGCTTCGCGCGGTGGCGCCTGCCGGAGCCCGTCAGCGTCGTGGACGTGCCGGGGCATGAGCGGCTGGTGCAGACGATGCTCTCAGGCGCGGGCGGGATCGACGGCGTGCTCCTGGCGCTGTCGGGCCTGGCGGGGGTGATGCCCCAGACCCGCGAGCACCTCGCCGCCTGCGCCCTCCTGGGCGTGCGCTGGGGCGTCGTCGCCTTGACCTTCGCCGATAAGGTGCCGGATCTGGACGCCGCGATCCGCCGCGCGCGGGCCGATCTGCGCGGCTCGCTGCTGGCCGAGGCGCCGATCATCCCCGTCTCGGCGGTGACCGGGCTGGGGCTGGATGCCTTGCGTGAGGCCACGCGCGCCGCCCTCCTCGCCCACCCACGCCCCCCGAGCCTGGGCCTGGCGCGGCTGCCGGTGGATCGCGTCTTCTCCGTCTCCGGCGCGGGCACGGTGGTGACGGGGAGCCTGCTCGACGGGCGCATCTTTGTGGGTGACACGCTCAGCGTGACCCCCAGCGGGGCGATGGCCCGAGTGCGTGGCTTGGAGGTCCACGGCGCGGCGGTGGAGGCCGTCGAGGCGGGGCAGCGCGTCGCGCTGAGCTTGAGCCTGAAACGAGATCAGATCACGCGGGGGGCGATCTTGTCCGCGCCAGGCCTCGTGGGCGTCGGCGCGGTCTTCGACGCGGCCCTGCGCTGGTGCGCCCACGCGCCGCGCCCCCTCAGCCGTCAAGGCGGCCTCGTCCTCCACGCCTATGGCGCCAAGGCCGCCGTGGAGATCCGCGCCGACGCGCCCATCCAGCCCGGCGGCGAGGGGGTCGGGCGGCTGCGCCTCAGCCACCCCATCCCGCTGCTGCCAGGTGGCCGCTTCGTCCTGCGCGGCGATCCAGATCACACCCACGGGGCGGTGATCGGCGGCGGGGTGATCTTGGACACGGCGCCCCCCAAGCGCCGCGCCCCGCTTATCCGCGCGCGCCTGTGGTCGGCGCCCGAGGCCGCGCCGACGCTGCTCTTG
>JAHJCH010000209.1 GCA_018813065.1 Myxococcota bacterium | reverse complement strand
TCCTACAGCCGCTCCCGAGGCCTGCTGTGCCGGGGCGATGGCGAAACGTGCCGGCGGCTGGTGGTGAACCAGCGCTTCCAGGAGCAGGGCGGCGAAGCCCGCCAGCGTCGTCAAGGCGCCGAGGAGGAGCCCACCCAGCAGATCCACATAGGCCGCGCGGGCCGCCGCGCGCCGATCCCCCGGCGTCGCCGCCTGATGAACCACCAAGTGCGCGCCATAGTCCACGCTGACGCCGATCATCACCGCGCCGAAGCCGAGGATGATCCCGTGGAGGGGGGCGTCGAGCAGGCCCCACAGGCCCACGGCCACCGAGGCGCCGATCCCCACGGGGGCCAGGAGCGCCAGGGCGGGGGCCAGGCGACGCAGGGCCAGGGTGAAGAGGAGCAGCACACCCAAGAGCGAGGCGCTGACGGTCAACCACACGTCGCGGCGGATGCCCTCGGCGCTGGCCTGGGCGAAGACATGAGCCCCCAGCGGGGTCAGCCGCGCGCCCGCCGTCGCCTCCGCGTCCTGGATGATCGCCAGCAGCGCCGCGACAGCGGCTCGATCCAGGGGCTTGGCCTTGGGCTGCGTGATCAAGAGCGCGTGGCGTTGATCCTCACAGCGCAGCGCCCCGCCGCGGGTGTCCAAGCGCAGGCGAGGCCCCGCCGCCGCCAGCGCTTCGAGCAGCGCATGGCGCTGCCCCGCCGGATCGCGCGTCACCAGGGGCTCGATGGCGCCCAAGGGCATCATCAGATCGCGGCGCAGGGCCTCGACGCCCGCTTGAAAGTCCGTGGGTGGCCCCAGCAGGGCGAAGCGGTGGGCGAAGAGGGCCTCGAAGCCGCCGCGCTCCACGCGCCACATCACCGCCTCAAAGGCGCCGCTGGCCTCCAAGGCGCGCGCCGCCGCCGCCGCCGCCGCGTCCAGGCGCGCGGGCGTGACCTCGCCGGGGGGGCTGACCTCGATGAGCAGCGTCTCCAGGGCGCCGAAGTCATCCAAGGCCGCCTTGGCCTCAGCCAGCCGCGCCCCCACGCGGCCGCCCCCGGCGATCAGCCCCATGAGATCCTCATCCAAGCGCAGGCGCGTGGCCCCATAGCCGCAGAGGGCCAGGAGCGCCGTCAAGGACAAGAGCGCCGCGCCGCGCCGCGCCGTGATCAGATCGAAGAGGGCCTCACCGGCGCGCCTCACCCGGCTCAAGGCGTCAACCAGTCAGGCGCCAGCGTGGGGTTGACCCGCGCGCCCTCAAACTCGATCAGCGTCTCATCCCCGTCGGGCTCCACCAGGCGCAGGGCGCGCAGCACACCGCGCGTCACGTCCACATGGGCCTCGGCGCGGCGCAGCAGCTTGGCCCCCTCGCCCTTGGGGGAGAGCGCCACGCCGTCGGCGCCCAGCGGCGTCAGCTCGAAGCGATCACGGACATGGCTGAGCCCTGCGCTGTGAAAGAACAAGATCATCTCAAAGACCGCGCGCATCTGTGGGTCTTGGTCCAGGTCGAAGCGCTGCTGCTGATTGAGATCGGGGTAGACCAGCGTCACGCGCCGCTGATCCTTGATCAAGCTCATGCGATAAGGGGCGTGATAATCCCACCTGAGCTGATCAGGCCGGGCCATCCGCAGGCGGCCCTCGGCGCGCTGTGGGCGCTTAAAGAGGCGGCTCGTCTTGGTCTGGGTGAAGCGCGCCTCCACCGCCTGGGGGATCTGGAGGGCGGCCAGCCGCGCCTCGATCTGCGCGTCCAGCGCGGGCGGGATCGGCGCGGATGTGGGCGCCGAGGCGGGGCTGAACAAGGCGAGGCATAACAGCAGCGCGCTCATGGGATCTCCTCAGCGAGGGGGCGGCAGAGCCGGAAGCCCAGCGCGGCGCTGTCGAGGGGGGCGCCAGGGCGGGGGGTGGTGAGATCGGCGTCGAGGGCGGCGCGGAAGCCGCCGCCGACGCGGCTGGGCGGTGGGCCTTGGAGCCACTCCTCGACGTTACCGATGAGATCACAGACGCCATGCACGGAGGTCCCCGCTGGCCGCGCGCAGGGCGGCGTGGTGCCCTCGGCGGCCAGGACGGCGCGGTGTAGATCGGGCGGCGCGTGCCCCCAAGGCCAAGGGGCGACGCCGCCCGCGGCCAAGCGCCACTCCGCGGCGGTGGGCAGCCGCGCGCCCATCCAGGCCGCGAAGCGCCGCGCTTGACTCCAGCTCACGCAGTTGACCGGGTGATCCGCCCGCTCGGGCGCCGCCCAGTTACAGCCGGGCCAGTCCCCAGGGGGCGTGCAATGGCCCAGATCGACGCAGCGGCGATAGACCGCCACGCTCACCTCGGCGCGGCTCAGCTCAAAAGCGGCGATCCCGCGCGTGGGATCGCCGGGGATCAACGCCCAGTCGATGAGGGCGCCGGCCAGGTGGGGGGAGAGGGCGCCGAAGTGAGGGTGCGCCTCACCATAGGTGGCCACGAAGCGCGCGGCGAGCTGCTGACGGCGGATCGGCGGCGTGGCCGGATCGGCGAGCAGGGGTTGGAGGCGCGCCCAGTCCTCGGCCATGCGCGCCGCTTCAGCGCGCGCCTCGCTCGCTTGACGCGCGGCCTGACGGGCGGCGCGCCGCCAATGACGCTGACGGGCGCGGGCCTCCGCCCCCAGCCAGCCGGGCCGAGCCTTAAGACGCCCCCAACGCGCCGCCTTGTCCTGGGGCGACGCCGCGCCACGCTCAAAGGCGAGGGCCTCGGCGTAGCTGAGCTGATCGGCCAAGGGCAGGGCCTCGGGGGGGGAGGGCGCGGCGGGCGAGGCGGCGGGCGCCGACGCGGGGAGAGGCAGCGGGCCGGGGTGGCGCGCGCGGAGGATCTGGATCAGGGGGCGGGCCGCCTCGATCACCGCCGCCTCCAGGCCCGTCTCCGAGCCCGCCTCGGCGGTCGAGGCGCCCAAGAGCGCGCCGCTGATCGTCTCATGGAGCCGCAGGCTCAGCCGCCAAGCCACGCCCAGCCGCGCCGCGCCCCCGCTGAGGACATAGCTCGCCCCCAGGTTACGCCCCGTCTCCACCTCACAGGCGCCCAAGCAGGCCGCCAGATCAGCGCCAGGCGGCAAGAGCGCCAAGAGGTTCTCCTGGGTCAAGACCAGCAAGGTCGGCGGCAGGACGGACAGGCGCGCGCGCAGGACATCGGTGAGGTAGCGGCGCGTCGCGTCGGGCAGCGTGGGGGGGCCGGAGAGGGTCAAGGCGGCCACGCGCTGACGGGCAGGCGGGGCCGGGTTGGGCTGGGCGAGGCTGGGCGGGGCGAGGAGGGCGAGGAGGAGGAGGGCGGCGAGCCTGGGCATGGGCTCAGCCTCGCGCGAAGAAGGCTTGGAGGCGGCCAACCGCCTCCTCCAGCTCCGCGCGGCCACGACAATACGACAAGCGCAGGTGGCCGGGGCGGCCAAAGTCCACGCCAGGGACGACGACGACGCGCTGCTGCTCCAAGAGCCGCTCGGCCAGGGCGCGATCATCCGGCTCGATGGCCGAGAAGTCGGCGAAGAGGTAGAAGGTGCCGTCGGGCACGATCACCCGCGCCCCCTCGATCTGCGCCAGGCCGTTCACCAAGAGATCGCGGTGAGCGCGCAGCTCCAAGCGCAGGGCCTCGACCCCCGCCTGATCCCCCGCCAGGGCCGCCGCCGTCGCCTCCTGGGCCACGGTGGAGGGGCCGGAGGTCTCATGGCTTTGGATGTCGGCCATGGCCGAGATGACGACCTTGGGGCCGACGGCCCAGCCCAAGCGAAAGCCGGTCATGGCGTACTGCTTGGAGACGCCGTTGACGGCGATGATGACGCCCTCATCCAGGCCGCGCTCGGTGAGGGCGAAGCCGCTGGGGGCGGCCTCATCAAAGACCAAGCGTTGATAAATATCGTCCATGATCAGCCAGACGCCGCGCGCCTCGCAGGCCGCGATCACCCCGCGCAGCAGCGCGGCGCTGTAGACGACGCCGGTGGGGTTATTGGGGCTGTTGAGCATGATGACGCGGGTCTTGGGGGTGATGGCGGCGGTGATGTCCTCCAGGCGGGGCTGGAAGTCGGCGTCCGTCTCCACCACCACGGGGGTGGCCCCGCAGAGGCGGACCATCTCGGGGTAGCTGACCCAGTAGGGGCTGAGGAAGATCACCTCATCACCGGGATCGACGAGGGCGCGCAGGGCGATCATCAGCGACTGCTTGGCGCCGTTGGAGGCGATGACGTGGCTGGGGGTGGGGGTGATCCCGTAGAAGCGGGCGGTGTAATCGGCGATGGCCTGGCGCAGCGCGGTCGTGCCCGCCGCTGGGGTGTAGCGCACCGCGCGCGTATTGAGGAGGGCGACGCCTGCCGCCGTGGCCGCCTCGGGGGCCAGGCTCAAAGGCTCGCCGCCGCCGAGGTGGATGACATCGACGCCGCGCGCCTTGAGGGCGGCGGCGCGCTGATTGAGCTGGAGCGTGGGGGAGGCGCTGATGCTGCGCCCCAGCGTGCTGATCTGCATGAGGATCACCTTTGGAAGAGCTTGGGTTGATCGGTCTAAGCCGCCATCGAGGGGGCTGTCAACCTAAGCCACGACGCCGCGCGCGCACCAGCCCTGCCCCTCGGTGTTGAGGATCTCCACCGCCTCAAAACCAGCCATCCAGCCCTCTAGATCCGCGCGGCTGAGATAGTGCGTGATCGGCGGGTTGAGGCGATCGAACATCCGCCGCAGCTTATAGCGCCAGGGGCGGGCGGCGGCGTCGTGGTAGGGCAGCCGCGCGGCGAGATCTGGGCGCCCCAGGCGATCGAGGGCGCGGGCGGGGGTCCACAGGGCGGCCTCCACCGCCGCCGTCAGGCCCCAGGCCGTCGCCACCTGCGCCGACTTGGGCATACGGTTGGTGAGGGGCCGCAGCCAGGTGAGGTGGCTGAGGCGATAACTCAGGCGCATCTCATCCAGGCCATAGACCCACACGCTGACGCGCCCGCCCGCGCGCACCAGCGGCGTGACCGCCTTAAAGGACGCGCCGGGATCGGGGGTGTGATGCAGCACGCCGTTGGAATACAGGGCGTCGAAGGCGCCGGGCCTAAAGGGCGGGCGGCGCAGATCCCCTTGGACGAAGAACACATGACGGCGATCATCCCGCGCGCGGGCCAGCTCGACGCCGCGTGACAGATCCAGGCCCACCATCAGCTTGGCCGCGCCGCCCACCAAGGAGGCGTGGCGACCCTCACCGCTGCCGATCTCCAAGACCGCTTGATCGGCGAAGGCGGCGGGGGGCAAGCCGGGCTGGAAGCGATCCCAGGTGGCGCGCCAGTCATCGACGGGCAGCGCCTCATCGGCCATCTCGACGTGCTGGAGGTTATAGGCCGTCAGGGTCGCTTGAACCTCGGGCTCAGGCGGGGCGCTGGCCGCCGCCTCGATCTGCGCCGCCAGGGCAGAATCCGCCGCCAAGCGCGCGGGGAAGGCCTCGCGCAGCAGCGGCCCGAGGAGATCGGGGGGCAGGAGGCGGGGCACGCCGTCGATGATGGGGTAGCGCGCCCCTCGCGTGGAGACGAGGCAGGCCCCCTCCACGCGCAGGGGATCCCCCGAGACGGGGCAAGCCAAGTAAGGGAGCAGCAGATCGAGGGACATCATGGGCCTTCTTTGGGACGAGGGGCTCAAGGGACATGGAGGAGGCGCGGCGCGCCGCTGTCTCACGCGCGCTCAGGTTTCGTCACGCTGGCCTCCACGGGGGCGAAGCCGCGCCCGGTCACCCTCGGCAGGGTCCAGATGAGCCCAGCCAGGAGCAGGTAGGCCACGGCGGGGGCGCTGAGGCCCACGGCGAAGCCCAGGCGGGGGTCCTCGAAGGCGCGGATGATCCAGCCCGAGAGCAGCGGCGCGCCCGCGGCGAGGGCCTTACCGACGTTGGAGACGAAGCCGGGGCCGGTGGCGCGCAGGTGGGTGGGGTACAGCTCCGAAAACAAAGCACCGACGACGCCATTGATCCCATAGCCAGCGCCCACGGCCACCAGCGCCACCCAGAAGGCGGTCATCTGCGTGGGGCTCAAGCTGGGCAAGACCAGGTAGAAGGCGGCGAAGGCCAGCGCGCCGAAGAGGCAGAGGGCCGAGAAGACCCGGCGGCGCCCGAAGCGATCGGAGAGGGCGCCCATGGCCACCGCCGACAGCCCCGCCATAATCGTGGTCACGCCGAAGATGGGGCCAGCCTGCTGCTGCGACCAGCCCAGGCCCCCTGCGCTGAGCGGCGCGGTGACGAAGGGCGTGATCTGGGCGCCGAACATAAAGAAGGCGTAGTTCATCAGGGTGAAGATCACGGCGGCCTTGAGGGTGACGGCGCGCAGCGGCCCCTCGAAGATGGCGCGCAGGGGGGGGCGGTGGAGCTGTGGGGGGGCCTGCCCGGCGGCCATCGCCGCGCGCATCGCCAGCCACAGGCGCGACTCGGGGACGTGGAGGCGGATATAGACGAGGGCCAGGGCGGGCAGGGTGGCCAAACCGAAGACGACGCGCCAGCGGTGGCCGAGGGTGACGGCGAGGGTGATGCCCAGCAGGGTGCCGACGTTAAACATCGACTGCACCAGCCCGCCCATCGCGCCGCGCTTCTCCGCGCGCCAGACCTCGCTGATGAGGGCGAAGCCCAAGGACCACTCCCCGCCGGTGCCGATGCCCGACAGGGCGCGGAGGCTGATCAAGCTCCAGGCGTCCCAGGAGAAGGCCATGGCGCCGGTGGCGACGGAGTAGATGAGGATGGCGACGCCCAGCATCCGGGCGCGGCCGAAGCGATCGCCGAGCTGGGCGAAGAGGACGGCGCCGATGGCGCTGAAGAGGAGGCCGGCGCCGATGGCGGCGTCCAGGGTGGCGGCGCTGACGCCGAGATCGGCCTCGATGCGCCCGCGCAGGAGGAGCAGCAGCACCGTGTCCATGGCGCTGAACAGCCAGCCGAGGCAGGCGGCGAGGATGGTGTGTATGCGCTCAGCGCGGGAATAGTCGTGCGTGCTCATGGAAGTCTCATGTTCGTTTTTTTGAGCGACCTATAGCCTCCAAGGGCGCGCGCCGCAACGCCATCAGGGCTACAGTGAGCCACCGCCAACGCCGTGAGCCATCCGATGCGCCTCATCCCCTCGCTGATCAGCCTCGCCCTGCTCGCCTGCGCGCCCGACGCGCCCGACGCCGCGCTCCCCGACGCCGCGCCCCTGGACGCCGCGCTCCCCGACGCCGCGCCGCCCCCCGTGGCCCTGATCATCCACCCCATCGAGACCACGCCTGCGCCGCGCGCCTTTGAGATCCGCTTCAAACGCCAAGGTGAGGTGACGCTCCACGACGGCCCGCGTGTCGTAGAGGCGCCGCTGGCGCTGCGTGGCTGCCGAGGCGACCGGCTCTCCCTGGATCTCCCCGCCCCCGCCGAGGTGGACCCTGTCCTTGGCCCTGTGGATCTGACCGAGCCGCTAAGGGCGCGGCTCCAAGAGGAGGTCGAGGCGCTGCGCTTTATGGCGCCGTCATCGCCCCAGGGGGCGCCGTGGCTGTGGATCGGGGCCGAGGATCTCTGCGAGGCGTTGGGGCGGGTGCAGGCGGCGGCGGCGGAGGTGGCGGGGGTGGCTCCAGAGGCGGTCCAGGTCAGCCGACTCTGCCCCATTGGCCCGCCGCCCAGCCCCGTGGAGGCCGCGCCGCCCAGCCCCATTGGCGATCTCAGCGAGGCGATGGGGCGCTGGCATCTCGATCTCCTCAACCCCGATGAGATCCCCCCACCGGCGTTGGCGGACGGCGCGGCGCACCTCGCGCTCATCGGCCCTGGCGCGGGCCTCCAGGCCGCGTTGGGCGAGACGCTCAACCCCTTCGAAGACAGCCGCCGCCTAGAGAGCGCCGAGGGGATCATCAAGCGCGGGCTGATCCGCCAGATCGCCCCGGGGGCCAGCCTAGAGATCCACGATCTCCCCCTCTTCGACCTCGACGGATTGGCCACGCACGCCGATCTCGCCCGCGCCCTTGACGCCGCGCGGACGCTCCCTGCGCCGACGATCCTGGACGTGGCGGTGAGCTGGGCGCCGGAGCTGAGTGTGCCGAGGGGGCTGCGCTGTGGCCAGGCGACGTTCATCGAGGCGGGCATGGACGCGGCGACGCGGCGGGCCTTAAGGCGGGCTCGCCAGCGCGACGAGGAGGGCGCGGCGATGGTGGCCTTAGCGGGGGTGGGGCGGCGCGAGGCCAAGCCCGAGGACACCGCCGCCGCCTTTGAGGCCCCCGAGGCCATGACCGACGCTTGCCTCGGCCCGCTGACGCTGCCCTGGCCGAGCCTGTGGATGATGCCCGCCGAGTGGCGATTTACGCCCAGCTGCGAGGGGGGCCAGCGCCAGAGCTTGATCTCAGCGGTGGGGGCCTACGACGGCCTCGGCCAGCCCCTCGCGCCGCCGCTGGGGGGCGGGCTGCCGCTGCTGCTGGCGCCGGGCGTCCACCTACCCACGGGCGAGGGGCGTGTACAGACCGGCGCGGATCTCGCGGCGGATCTGGCCGCCGCCGTCGCCGCCCGCGCCCAGCTGCGCCGCCTCAGCCTTGAGCTGCCCCCGCTCAGCGCCCCGACGCTCACGGCGGCGCTCTACGTCACGGGCTGGAGCACCTGGCAGCGGGCCCGCTCCATGACCGCGCCCTACGCGCGGGGCCTCAACCTCTGCGTCCTTGAGCGCGCCTTGAGCTGCTTGGAGATGGAGGTGGGCTGCGACAAAGGCGACCTCATCCGCTGCCTGGGCTACCACAACCAAGGCGAGGGGCTCTTCTACGACGCCCGCGCCATCAGCCAGTGTGAGCCCTGCGTAACGGCCTGCCTCAACGGCCTGCCGCCAGCCGCCCAGTGCCAGCCATCGGAGCCGCTGCTGCCGTTGTTCAGCGAGGCCTACTTCGAGGGGCTGCGGGCGGGGGCGCCCGCGCCGGACATCCGCCAGGATCTAGAGGGGCGCTCGATGCTCAGCTGCCTGACCTCACCCTGCCCCTTTGAAGCGCTTGGGGATCAGCCGCTGCTTGATCCGGTGAGCGTGGCGGGGCGGCCCACGGCGGGGTTGGCGGCGGGGGCGATCTTTATCCGCCGCCCCCATTTAACGTTGACGCTGCGCTTGATGGGCTCAGCGCCTCCGGCGGCGGCCTGGCTCTTGGTGGAGACGCCGGGGCGCGGCGTGGCCTACCTGGGCCTTGACGTCTCTGACTGGCGACCAGGCGCGCTGATCTTCATCGAGGGGGTGACGCTGCCCGAGGGCGTGGTAGACCTCAACCACAGCCGCTTTGATCTGCGGCTGATCACGACGGGGACAGAGGGGGCGCCGCTGCTGACGCAGGCGCCCTTGATGATGAACTTTACGCGGTGAGTGAGGCGCGAAGCGGGGGGGGGAGGTGAGGGATTAGGCCAGCTGCCGCAGCGCCGTCGCCCAATCCTCAACGTGATGGACCTTGACCAGCCGCCCCGCCTCCACGGTGTGGATATCGATGGCCATGATGTCAAAGCTGCGCCCGCCGTAGGGTACGCCGAAGAAGGCGCCGGTGGGCGTCCCTGTCGCGCGGCTGCGGACAATCAGGCGATCCCCCGCCACCAGCACATCTTGGATCTCCCAGCGCAGATCGGGGATCAGCCGCCCAAAGCCCATGACCTGCTGGATGAAGGCCTCGCGGGGCTTGGGGGGCAGCGCGTCGCCGCCGATGGAGATCCAATCGGGGGTGGTGACGCTCTCAATCAACGCCCGTGTGTCTTGATGCGCGGGCAGGGTGAGGGCGGCGTAGAAGGGCTTGATGAGATCGGCAGAGATGGCAGTCATGGAGCGCTCCTCTTGGGTGTGGGTCTATCTTGACGCCCGACACACCGCAGATAAACAGCGTGATCTCGCATACACTGTTCGATAAATCAGGACAATGATTCACCCGCAAGACCTCCCTCATCTCGCCACCTTCGCGGCGGTCGCGCGTGAGGGCTCGTTCACCGCCGCCGCCGCCAAGCTCAACCTCTCCAGGAGCGTCGTCAGCGCCCAAGTGCAGGCGTTGGAGGCGCGTTGGCGGGTGCGTCTCTTAGAGCGAACGACCCGCCGCTCACGCCTCACCCCTGCGGGGATCAGCGCCCTGGCCTGCTTCGCTGAGGTGGAGGCGTCGATGGGGGTCCTGGAGCGCGGGCTGGAGGCGGCGCGCGACGCCCCCACAGGGCGTCTCCGTGTCACCACCACGCATGATCTGGCCACGACGCTGCTCGCCCCCGTCGCGGCGGCGCTGATCGCGCAGCACCCTGGCTTAGACATTGAGATCATCGCCGACGATGAGACCCACGATCTCATCGAGGGGGGCTTTGACCTCGCGATCCGCCTCGGCGCGCCGAGGGACTCCAGCTATGTGATGCGCCGCGTCGCGACCTTTGAGGAGCCCATCGTGGCGGCGCCCGCGCTGGCGGCGCGCTTCGCTGGGGTGACGGACCCGGCGGGGCTGTCTGCGGC
Source organism: Myxococcota bacterium (assembly GCA_018813065.1). Classification (GTDB taxonomy): domain Bacteria; phylum Myxococcota_A; class Bradymonadia; order UBA7976; family UBA1532; genus JAHJCH01. Next base: position 20,734 of record JAHJCH010000209.1, on the reverse strand, counting down.
GCCTTGGGTGCGCCACACCCTCATCCCGGGGGGGCGGATGCGCTTTCGAGGGCCAGGCGGCGTAGAAGTGGAGATCTCAACACAGGCACGAGGCTCAGCCAACTCGGGCGCGGCGGTGCGCGCGCTGCTCTTAGGCGGGGCGGGGATCGGCGTACTGCCGTCGTATCAGATCGAGGCGGACTTGACCTCTGGCGCGCTGAAGCGGCTATGCCCGGCGTGGACATGGCGCGCAGTCTCCCTCTATGTGTTGCAACCCGACGCGCGCCACCCTCGGCGCGTCGTGCGCCTCTTCATTGAGCGCCTCATCTCACGCGCGTCGGCGCCGACGCGCCCCGCCGCTGGCCTGCTGGATGAGCGCGGCGCCCAAGGCGCGTGCCCCTCGCCCTCCCCCACGCCTTAAGGCACACTGCGTCCATCGCTTCACCAAGCCATGGACGCCACATATGCTCGCCCCGCCCCCCACGCGCGCCGCTGAGCGGATCTTTGACGCCTGGGTGCGCTTCACCCTCCGTCACCGCTTCATCGTGCTCACCCTCGTGGCTCTGCTCACTGGCCTCTTCATCAAGATCACGCTCTCGCTGCCCATGATGACGGGGCTCAAAGACATCCTGCCCAACGACGCGCGGATGGCCGCCCACGACCTCGCCCGCGCCCGCTTTGGCGGCGACGAGACGATCCTCATCGCCGCCGAGGCCGAGGATCACTTCACCGTCGAGGGGCTGGCCCGCATCGAGGCCTACACCGAGGCGCTCGAAGAGCACCCCCTCATCGAGCGCGTCCTCTCCATCAGCAACGCCAACTGGATTCGCCGCGAGGACGGCGGCCTCAAGACCAGCCCTTACTTGGAGATGGAAGACCCCCAGGCCATCCGCGCCGCGCTCCTCGGCGATGATCTGGTGGTGGGCGCGCTGCTCTCCGAGGACGCGCGGGTGGTCATCTGGGTCATCCAGCTGATCCCCTCCGAGCCCCACCTGATGAAGGACCCTTGGATCGGCGATTACGTGCGCGAGGCCCTCGCCGGCATCCCGGGCCAGCGCCTCGACACCGAGGAGGGCGCGCGCCGCGCGCTGGACGTGGCCAAGAACTTTATGAGCGACGCGCTCTACGCCTTGGCGGACAAGGCAGGCTACCCCAAGATCCACCTCAGCGGCTTCCCCGCGCTCTTTGGCGCGCTGATCACCGAGACGGAGCGCAACATCCGGGTGCTCTTACCGCTGACCCTCGTCGCCATCGGGCTGATCCTCATCGTGATCCTGCGTCGCCCCAGCGAGGTCTTGTTGCCGATCTTATGCGTGCTGCCCGCGACGGCCTGGACCATGGGCATCGGCGGCCTCACCTTCGGCCACATCGGCCTGATGTCCAGCATCGCCCCGGTGATGGTGTTGGTGGTGGGCATGTCCGACGTGGTGCATTTGATGACGCAGTACCGCCATGAGCTGGCGCGTGGGCTGGACGTGGAGGGGGCCATCCGCGTCGCCTTCCGCGAGGTGGGCGCCGCCTGCGCCTTAACCAGCTTCACCACGCTCATTGGCTTTGGCTCCATGCTCTTCTTGCCGCTGCCGCATATCCGCGAGCTGGGCTTCTTCTCGGGGGTGGGCGTGGTCATCGCCTTCTTGCTGGCCTTCACCCTGACGCCGCCGCTGCTGTCGCTGGCCCCCGCGCCGGTCGGCGGGCCGGTCAACGACGCGGGCCTCTCGCGGGGCCTGGGCCGCTGGGGCGGCTGGGTCAACGCCCATGCCCGCCTCATCGTCGTGCTGGGCGGCGCCCTCTCCGTCCTCAGCGTGGCGGCGGCCTTCACGATCAAGGTGGAGAACTCGCTTTTGGTGCGGCTGGACGAGGCCCACCCGCTGCGCCTCGCCTCGGGCGTGATCCGGGGGGCGACGGGGGCCAACGGCGAGGTGGAGGTGATCATCGATGGCGGCGCCCCGGACGCCTTCAAGGACCCCCAGCGGCTGGCCGCCCTGGCGACACTGCAAGCGCAGATCAAGGACGTGGAGCGGGTCGGCGGCGTGCGCTCCGCCGTGGACATCCTGCGGCGGCTCCAGGCGGCCATGGACCCTGAAGGCCCGCCGCTGCCCAGCACGCCGCAGCGGATCGCCGAATACCTCCTGCTCTTTGAGATGGCGGGCGGGGACTTCGAGGGGCTGCTCGACGCCAGCGGCCAGCACGCGCGGCTGGCTGTGCGGCTGCCCGACGTCACCGCCGAGGAGGGCAACGCCTTGGCCCTGCGCTTCGAGGCCCTCGCCGCCTCGGTGCTCCCTGCGTCGATGCGCGCCACGGCGGGCGGGCTGCCGCTCCTGACCGCGCGGGCGGCGCCGATCATCATCGAGCAGTCCATGCGTGGCCTTGGCGGCGCGCTCTTGGTCATCGCCGTGCTGCTGGGCCTCCTCTTCCGCTCTGTGCGCGTCGCCTTCCTCAGCGTGGTGCCCAACCTCGCGCCGGTGGCCATCGCCGCCTTGGCGGTGATCGTGACGTTGCCGCAGTTCGACGCCGACGCGCTGATCTTTTTGACCATCTGCGTGGGCATCGCCGTGGATGACACGATCCACTTCCTCAGCCGCTACCGCATCGAGCGAGGCAAGGGCCTTGAGCGCGACGCGGCGGTGATCCGCACGCTGGAGGAGGCGGGCTCAGGCATCGTGCGCACCTCGGTGATCCTCGGCGCGGGCTTCCTGGTGGTGCTCAGCTCCGACTACACGGGGGTGCGGATGGTCGGGGTGCTCTTACCCATCACGCTGCTGTTCGCCGTGGCCTTAGACCTCAGCTTCGTCCCTGCCTTAGCGAAGCTGGGGCTCTTCGACGTCGCTCAGGGGGCGGCCAAGGCCGCGATGCTCCAGGGCAGCGCCGCCTCAAGCCCCACGCGCCAGTCCGCGTCGCCGACCCCGCCCACCAGCCCGCGCCCCAAGGACACGCCCAGCGACGCCCCGCCCCAGGGGGAGGCGCTTGGGCGCGAGACGCCCCAGTCATAGCCGCCCAAGAGCGCCGCGTGGAGGTGATGAGGCCCCGCCTCCAAGCCGCCGCCGCCGCGCCAAGCCCCCCAGGCCCAGTCCAGGGCCGCCGCGCCGCGCCACTCTGAGCCTGCGTGTAGATCAAAGATGGCCTCCTCGCCGCGCAGGAGCGCGCCCAGGCTCAGCGCCGCCCGACCCGCCCGCCAGGCGCCGGCGAAGGTCAGGGCGGGGGTGGCGGTGGGGCTCTTGGCCCCTTGATAGCGCGCCGGATCACCGACGGGGAGGGTGATGGGGATGACGAGGCTGAGGCCGGGGACCAAGCTGGCCTTGAGCTGCAAGCGTGGATCGACGAGCGCGGGCCCCTGAAAGGCCGCGCCCGCCTCGGTCTGCCCGCGCGCGTCCAGGGCCAGCCCCAGATCCACGCCCACCTCCAAGCGAGGCAGGGGAGACAGGGCGGCGAGGAGGCGGGCGGTGGTCTGCTGAGCGAGCAAGCGCCGGGTCTGCCCCTCGCCCTCGGCCAACAACAGGGTATCGGCGACGTCCAGGGCCACGGCCAGGCGCGCCGCGCCCGCCTCCGCCACAGCCCCCTCCACTGGCCCGACGCCCTCGACGCCGATCCGGGCTCGCGTGGGATCAGCGCGCAAGCCCAGGAGCAGCGGCGCGCAGAGCAGCAGCGCCCGCGTCGCGCCCCGTGAACCCCGCCCGCGCCCCAAGCGCGAGCGCCCCAAGCCCAAGAAGGCGATCAAGAGGGCCATCGAGAGGCCCAGGGCGCCCCAAGGAGCCGCTCGGCGCTGACTGTAGGCGGCGCAGCCCCCGCCGTGGACGCGCAGATTGGGCGTCACCGGCCCGCTGTCCGCCACATCATCGCTGGGATCATTGGGATCCCCCTCTCCTGCGCCGACGCGCCCGTCGCCGTCGCGATCCTCCTCGCCATCCAGCCGCCCGCCGCCGTCCGTATCGGGGTTACGCGGATCGGTCTGCGTGCGGGGATCGGCGTCGGGGATAAAGTGACCGACCTCAACCGCCGTGCCCTCCAGGGGGAAGACGCGGCCCGCCTCGGTCCCGTCATAGATCCCGTCCTCATCGCTGTCCTCATCCAGCCCATCAATGCGCCCATCGCCGTCTGTGTCCACCAAGGGCTCCTCACCGTCGCTGAGGCCGTCATCATCGCTGTCCGCGTCCAGCGGGCTGAGGCCCCAGGCGCGCTCCAGATCATCACCCAGGCCGTCGCCGTCCGTGTCCGCGCCGCCTTGATCCACGCCCGCCTCAGCGCCCGAGTCTGTGCCCGAGTCTGTGCCTGCCCAGTCCGTGCCGCCAGCGCCTTGATCTGGACCCGCGTCAACGCCCGCGTCGGGCGCAGCGCCCGCGTCGAGGCGGGGCGCATCATCGGGATCGAGCGGATCGCGCTCGCCGGGGTCCACGCGCCCGTTGAGGTTCCGATCCTCCACGCCGTCCTCGACGCCATCGCCATCCGTATCGGCCACATCGGGGTCTGTCTGGGTCGTGGGATCGGCGTCGGCGACGAAGCGGGCGGGGTCTGTCCCTGGCGCGGGCGCTGTGCGCCCGGCCTCCAAGCCATCAGGCAGGCGATCCCCATCGCTGTCACGGTCGAGGGCGTCGATCAGGCCATCCCCATCGGTGTCCCCCAGGCCATCCTCGCCATCAAGGAGGCCATCATCATCGCTGTCGGCGTCATTGGCCCGCGTCCCGGCCCAGCGCTCCACCGAATCGGGCAGCCCGTCGCCGTCCGAGTCGGGATCTTGATCATCATCGGGGTCATTGGGATCGGTCTCGCCGGGGTCCACGCGCCCGTTTTGGTTGAGATCCTCGGCGCCATCGGCCACACCGCCGCGATCCGTGTCATTGAGCAGCGGGCTGGTGGTCGTAGAGGGGTCCAAATCGGGCATCACGCCCAGGCTGACGCCCGCCTCCAAGCCATCGGGCAGGCCATCATCATCCGAGTCGGGATCGAGGGCGTTGATCAGCCCGTCGAGATCGTGATCCACGTTAAAGTTGGGCTCCGCGCCATCGGGCAAGCCGTCATTATCGCTGTCGGCGTTGAGCGGATCGGTGCCCAAGCGCCGCTCCATCAGATCGGGCAGGCCGTCACCGTCGCTGTCGGGCTCGCCGCTGAGATCATCAATGGGATCAAGGGGATCGGACTCGCCAAAGCCGCGCGCCCCGTCGCGGTTGGCGTCCTCGATCCCGTCCAAGCGGCCGCCGCCGTCCGTATCCGCGCGTTGAGGATCGGTGCGTGTGCTGGGATCGACATCGGGGAGGAAGCGGCCGCGCTCCAGGCGGGTGCTTGGCGGCGGGATCGACACCCCCATCTCCAGGCCATCGGGCAAGCCATCATTGTCCGAATCGGGGTCCAGGGCGGAGATCAGCCCGTCATCATCCAGATCCTCCGACCAGCGCGGCTCCGCGCCATCCAAAACCCCGTCATCATCCGTGTCGGCGTCCAGCGGATCGAGGCCCAGCGCGCGCTCCTCGCGGCTGCTCAGCCCATCGGCGTCGGGATCTCGCGCCCAGTCATCCTCGGGATCGAGCGGATCGGTGCCATCGGCGCGCTCCTGACCGTCCTCGGTGCCGCCGCCGTCCGTGTCCGCCGCGCGGGGGTCCGTCTCCTGTGGATCGAGGCGCCCGTCGGCGTCGGCGTCCTCCCAGCCGTCGAGGAGGCCATCGCCGTCCATGTCTGAATTAAGGGGATCGAAGCCCGCGCCGACCTCCAAGCCATCGCTGAGGCCATCATCATCGGTGTCATTGTCTCGCGGGGCGGTGCCCGCCGCGCGCTCTTGGCGGCCGCTGAGGCCATCCTCATCGGCGTCGGCGTCGAGATCATCATAGGGGTTGAGGGGATCGGTGCCATCGGCGCGCTCTTGACCGTCGGGGGTGCCGCCGTAGTCGGTGTCAGCGCGGCGGGGGTCGGTCTCGATGCCGTTGACGGCGCCATCATGATTCGCATCCTCGACGCCATCGACCAGCCCATCCCCATCCGAGTCTGGCGTGTCGGGATCGGTCTCAAAGGGATCAACCACGCCGTCTTGATTGAGATCCTCCACCGCGTCGGGCAGGCCATCTCCATCCCGATCTTGGGCATAGGCTGAGGAGAAGGCCAGGAGGAGCAGGGCGCAGAGCGTGATCAAGGCGCGCATAAACAAGACCCGCGTCGAGCGCCGGCGCGGGGCGCCAGCGGGGCGTGGTGAGGGCGAAGAGGGGCGTGTCCGCGTTGGGCGGCGCGCCCTCAGGCCCTGTCTCTTTCGGCGGCGGGGCGTAGAGGGTTAAGCGACGCGCTAGAATCGGCGCCGGGCCTCGCCGTGTGGGCGGGGCGTCGATCAGGAGTGACGACATGGGCTTGCTCTCCGCTCTCTTTGAGAAGCGCGCGGTGTTTACGGACTACGTCTATATGGACGCCTTAGCCAAGCAGCGAGGCTGGACCGCGTGGACGCGCCGCGCGCTGGAGGAGGGCCGCCGCCCGCTGCTCCTCTACCACTTCCCGCGCAGCCTTGAGCCGCTGCGCCGCGCGCTGGATGAGGTGGACGTCGCCGTTGAGATCCTCACCGATCTCAGCGCGTTGGGTGACGGCGACGTGGGGCGGCGCGCCGCGCGGGTGTTAAGCTCGGGGCTTATCCCGGAGCGCCGCCTGGGATCACACGCTGGGCGCCGCGCGCCGCCTGCGCTTGTGCAAACACCCGTGGATGTCCTGCTCATCGAGCGTTACCCGATCCCCGCGCGAGATCAGCGTGTGCTTGCGCTGCGGGGGTGGCTTGGCGCGGGCGCGCGCTTTATCGCCTTCAGCGCCTTTGACGATCCGCTCTTTGAGCGCGTGGGCGCCGAGCGGCTCCAGGCGATGATCCGGGGGCTGGGGCTGGAGCCGGATGAGCCGCTGACGCATCGGATGATCAGCCGGGCGATTGAGGGGGCGCAGGCCAAGGTGGCGCGGCGAGCGCGCAGCGATCATGGCGCCGAGGACGCGGCGGGCTGGTGGGCGCGCAACGCCCCTCGCTGAGAAGGCGACGGCATCAACGGCGCCCCTGATGCGCTCGACCGCCTCCCGCCGACCGTGGCTGGGCTACGCCTCATCGAGCCGAGGCGCTATCCTCCCACACATGCGCACCCAACATTGCTCCTCAGCCGCGCCCCTCGCCTGGGCGCTGGGGCTCCTTATGGGGCTGGCTTGCAGCGACCCGCCCCCCCAAGAGGACGCCGCCCCTCGACCGCCCTCCGCCGTGGACGCCGCCCAAGCCCGAGAGCAAGACGCCCGAGAGCAAGACGCCCGAGAGCAAGACGCCCGAGAGCAAGACGCCCGCGCGTCGCCCCCCTTGGATCTGGACGCCGCGCCCCTTGAGCCTGATCTGGCCCTGGACGCGGCCCCGGTGGCGCTGGATCGGGCGCTGGCGCTGGATCTGGCCCTTGACGCGGCCCCGGTGGCGCTGGATATGGACCTCGACGCGGCCCTTGAGCTGGACCTGGCCCTCGACGCCGCGCCGCCCTGGGACATGGAGAGCCAGGCAGACATGAGCTGGGGCGGCTGCGCCTCTGGGGGCGTGGCGGGGCGCTGCCTCCAGATCGACGACTGCCCTGCGGATCATCGCCGTGTCCAAGGGCTCTGCCCAGGCCCCTGGGACATCCAATGCTGCCTGCCCAGCGCGCCCGTAGGGGGTGACGCGGGCTTAGCCTGCGATCCCTGGGCGCAGCCCAATGAGGGCCTCATCGAGCCCGTGGGTCAGGGCGGCTGCCCGCCGGGGATGGCCCCGATTGAGGGCTTCTGCATGGATCGCTTTGAGGCCGCCCTCGTGGACCTGGACGGGCGCCCCTGGTCGCCCTTCCAAAACCCGGGCGAGGCGGCGCTGCTCGCCGTCTCGATCCCGGGCGCGATCCCCCAGGGCTATATCAACGGCCACCAAGCCGAGGCCGCCTGCGCGCGGGCGGGCAAGCGCTTATGCTCAGACGTGGAGTGGCTGCGCGCCTGCCAGGGCGTGGCGGGCTGGACCTTCCCCTACGGCGACGCGCGCGAGTGGGGGCGCTGCAATGATCACCGCGCGCTGCACCCCGCCGTGGAGCTGCACCCTGAGGCGGACAATCCCTTCAACTACATCCAAGATCCCTGCATCAACCAGCTCCCCGAGGGGCTGGCGGAGGCGGGCGCCTACGCCGACTGCCTCACCCCTGAGGGCGTCTATGATCTCGTCGGCGGGCTACATGAGTGGACGAGCAATCCCGATGGGGTCTTCCGTGGCGGCTTCTATGTGGACACGGAGCGCAACGGGCCGGGGTGCCTCTACCGCACGACGGCCCATAACCGCTGGCACTGGGACTACTCCACGGGCTTCCGCTGCTGCGCGGATCAGCCGCTCTAATCACGCCGCTCTAATCCTCGTCCTCGGGCTTGGCGACGCGCGCCATCATGGCGCTGAGCGCCTCGCCCAGATCGGCCAAGGGCGAGCCCCCGCCGATGCTGATCCAGCGCCCATCGCGGATCTGCATCGCCTCCGCCATCTTCTCCGCGACCTTATGTTGCAGCTCAGCGCGCCGCAGGGCCTCGGGCTTGGAGACCTCCACCTCCAACAAGCTCAGCCCTTGATCGCGCTCTGCCTCAGCCCGCCGCCGCAGGGTCGCCAGCTCCTGGGCCAAGGTCAGCTCAAGGCGCGCTTGAGCGGCCTCAGCTTGGGCCAGGCGCGAGCCCTCCTCATAGAGCGCTTGGGCGCGAGACATGGCCATCTTTGATTGCTGGAGGGCGTGCGCTTGACCCGCGCGCTCCAGATCCAAGGCGTGTTGACGCTGCGCCTCTTGCCCTTCGAGCCGCTGGGCCTCCTCCTTGGCCTCAGCGCGCCGCCTCTGCTGCTCCAGCTCCAGCTTCTGCTCAAGCTCAAGGCGCGCGCGGGAGACGCGATCCTGGGTCTCTAGCCGGATGCGCTCCGCCTGCTCGCGGATCTTGGCGTCCTCCTCTGCGCAGAGATCGCGCAGCAGCGCCTCCGAGGTGGGTCGAGCCCGGAGGAGTTGAAGTTGATCCACGCGCGCGCCCATCCCGCCCATATCCGCCTCCAGGCGCGCCCGCAGCCGCGTGAGGAAGCGCCCTTGATCGAGGATAAGATCCTGCAACTTAAAGGCGCTGGCCTCACGCTGAACGGAGGCAATGATCATCTGCTGCAGCGCCTTGTGCTGTGGCCCGGTGAGCAGGTGCTTGGGGTGCTTAAGCCCTTTGGGGGGGCGCTCCAGATCGGCGAGCCCGAGCAGGCGAAAGGCTCGAAAGGCGGCCCCCTCCTCAGCGGAGACGGACCAGAAGAGGAAGCCCTCCAGCTGGAGGGTGAGCTTCTCGGCGCTCAGCGCCTCCACGGCGAAGCCGATGCGCTGAACGGTGGAGGAGAAGCGCACCGCGAGATCGCCGGGCTTGCGCCAGACGCGCACGCCGATCCCCGCGTCGATGACCGCGCCGCGGCGCATCCGCAGGAGCCACTCATCGGGCTGAGCGATGGTAAAGCGGCTGTAGATCCAGGCGGCGAGGGCGATGAGCACCCCCACGAGGATCAAGACAACGGTGACAACTGGATGCACAAGGCCTCCTCTGATCCGCTTTATGGGCTGGGGCGATCAATATGCGCTCTCCAGGCGGCGGAGTTGAAGCCCTAGGGTGCATCGCCCTCCTCAGCGGCCTGGCGCGGCGACGTAAAGGGCGCCTCGAACAGCAGATGACTGACGAGCAGCTTGATAAACAGCACAGGGATAAACCACTCCAGGCCAGGCGTGGGGGAGAAGACATACAGCGAAGCCAAGAGCCCGACGCAGGCGAAGAGCAAGGCGACGCTGCGTTGAAGATAGAGCGGGGTGAGGACGATGAGGACGGCGGAGAGCATCAGCAGCCCAAAGACCCCCCCCAGGTAAGCCCAGTCCATGCCCCGAAAGCCCCAGGCGACGAGGAGGATCTGCGCGGCGTGGACGGCGATAAAGCCCAGGTGCTTGCGCCGCGTCTCACTGGGGCGGTGATACCAACGCTTCGCGCTGGAGGTGGCGTTGGTGAGCACGCCCCCGGTGAGATCAAAGGCCAAGAGCCCGGCGAGGGCGTGCTGCCCAGGGGTCCAGCCCAAGCCCGCGCGCCAGGCATAAACACACACGCCCAGGCCCGCGAGCAGGGCGAAGCCCAGGGCGAGGCCCTGCTCAGCGGGCGTGGCCCCTGGCCCGACGAAGCGATCCCAGGCTCCGGCCAGGCCGGGCCTCGGCTCGGGGGGGCTCCAGCGGATCTGATGAGTCTCTCCTGCGCGCATCGACGCCTCCTCCTCGGGGGTGAGCCTCACGGGGTTCTCGGTGAGGCCGCGTGGCGGCTTGAGCGTAGCGCGTTCAGGTATGACAGGGCGGCGGGGGTTGGCTGAATCGATTTTTTTATTGCCAGCCCAAGCCTCAATCGTTGTCACTTCTCCCAGACACACCACTCCCCAAGCGATGCGAGGCCATCATGCGTGGATCTCCGCCCCTCTGGCTCTGCCTTGGCCTGCTTATATGGGCCTGCGATGACGAGGGTGACACAGGCGCGCCGCTCACCCCGGACGCCGGTTCGGCCAGCGGTCAGGACGCGGCGCCCCCCGAAGCAGACGCCGCCCCCATAAAAGAGGACGCCGCCCCCATAAGGGAGGACGCCACCCCCCCCGAAGTGGACGCCACCATCGAGACAGACGCCGCGCTCCCAGAGTTGCCGCCGATCCCCCTCGCCGAGGACAGCCCTTGGCCCAAGTTCCGTCACGATCCCGCCCAGACGGGCCGCACGGAGATGATCCCTGCGCCTGGGGGGAATTTCTGGGTCAAGCGCACGAACAAGGGGATCTTCAGCTCCCCCGTCATCGGCGGTGATGGGACCATCTACATCGGCTCGGCGGATCAGATCTTCTACGCGCTCAACCCCGCCGATGGCGCCGAGCGCTGGACCTTCCAGACCGGCGAGATCATCGACTCCTCGGGCCTCCTCGACGATCAGGGGCGGGTCTACTTTGGCTCAGGGGATGGCCACCTCTACGCCCTCGACGCCCAGAGCGGTGACGAGGTGTGGCGCTTCGAGGCCGACGAGCCCTCGGGCTTGGCGCTGATCCGTTGGTTTGAGGGCAACGTGGCGATGGCGCCGGGCGGAGATCTGATCGTCCCCAACGACAACTTCTTCGTCTACTCCATCGACCGCGACACCGGCGCGAAGAACTGGAGCTATCGAGTCAAGGATCAAACTTGGTCGCTGGCGGCGATCGATGGGGTGCGAGGGCGCATCTTCTTTGGCAACAACAACATGGTCAGCCTGCTGGGCGCCAACGTCTTCGCCCTCGACCTCGACGGGCGCGAGATCTGGAGCCAGGGCGAGGACGGCACCATCGCCGCCAGCCCCGCGCTGACCCCATCGGGGCTGATGGTCCTGGGCGGCTTTAACGGGTTCGTGCGGGCCTATGACATGGAGAGTGGTGATGAGCGCTGGCGCTTCGGCGCTCGGGATCACATCTACGCCAGCCCCTCCGTGACCGCCGACGGCGCCCTCATCCAGCCTGGCGCCGACGGCACCGTCTACGCGCTTGAGGAGACGACGGGCGAGGTCCGCTGGACCTTTGACGTGGGCGATCCGATCCGCTCCTCCCCTGCCATTGACGGCGAGGGGCGGATCTACTTCGGCGCGGGCAACGGGCGGCTCTACGCCCTTGAGCCCGATGGCGCCTTAGCGTGGTCGATGCAGCTCATCACCGAGGATCGCAACGATCTCAACGGCTCCCCCGCGTTGGGGCGCGACGCCATCTACATCGCGGGGGAGAGCGGCGAGATCTTCAGCGTGCCCTATGACTACTGCGCGCGGGAGGCCAACGAGCCGCGCTGCGAGGTGGGCGGCGCGCCGTTGGGTGAGTCGGGCGTCTCGCTCCTCTACACCACCGCCTTTGGCACACCGCTCGCCGAGGCGCCTCAGCGCATCGATCCCAACCAGATATTGGGCTTCTCCCTCTTCGTGCGTGAGGGGGGCGAGACGCAACTGACCCTGCTCGACACCCGCAGTGTCCAGGTCACCGCCGAGCCGCCTACGGCGCTGGAGGTCACCATCAGCGCGGATCGCCACTTCCTCACTGTCCGGCCTGTCACGGGCTTCGCGGTGGGCGAGATCGAGCTGAGCGTGACGGGCGACTACCTGATCAACCCTGAGCGTGAGGGCCTGCGTTTCACGGGCGGAGAGACAGGCGGCGCCTTTGAAGAGCGCTTCACGTTCACAGTGGAGCCCCCAGACGTCGGCGCCGCCAGCCACGCGGCGTGGATCATGTCCCGGCTCGCCGCCCCCATGCCCACGATCCTGCCCAGCTACAACCAGATTGGCTTCGACTCCCTGCACTACTTCATCGCCGCCATCGAGCCGGTGGAGGCGGGGATGCTTGGCTGGGTGGTGGGCGCCAAGCTGGAGGACGGCGAGGTGCTCATCGACCCTGCGACCAAGGCGCTCTTCCCGCTGATCATGCACAACGAAGGAGATCTCTTCAGCTTCCGCAGCGAGGGGGGGCTCAGCCTCCAGGTGATGAACGCCGACATCGCCTTCAGCGCCTTCAGTGGGGCCGCGCGCCTCCTCGCCGATGGCCCGGCCATGATGCGCCTCGCCATCTCCGCCGTCTGCGGCGAGATCGCCCTCTATGGCCCCTTCCTGCGCCAGCTTGGCTTGTGCAACCCTGAGACGGACACCCTCCACGCCTTCGGCGCCACGCTCATCGAGCCGATCCCTGCGCCGAGCCTTGAGGGGGCGGGCGTGGTGACGTTCAGCGTCGAGGGGGGCGTCATCTCAGCGGCGCTGCCTGAAGCGACGCTGAAGGCCGACGAGCACGTCTTCTCGCTGCTGCTGCTCGACGCGGCGGGCCATCCCCTTGAGATCGCCTATGGGCTGGAGACGATCCGCGAGGCGGACGACGGCGGGCTGATCCGGGCGGTGCGGCTGCCGGTGCCTGAGGGGCTGGAGCCGACGCGGGCGCTCCTCATCATCGACATCTCCTTAGCGGGCGCCGCCGACCTCTGAGCGCGCCCTGATGGGGAGCAAGCCCACTTGAATCACTCAAGAGGCAGCCAGATCTCCGCGCGCAGATCCTCCGCGGGCACCTGATCGGGGCTGTTGAGATACACCTCAAAGCTGGGCGCCTCGCGGAGCCGCTCATGGGTGCTGGGCAGCCACCCGCGGAAGATCTGATCGTAGGTCTGCTGAAAGCCCTCAAAGGCGCCGCGATGCAGGAAGACCGCGTACTTACCGCCCTCAATGGTCTTGGCGCCGATCTCACCCTCGGGGGTGACCGCCCGCGCCACGCTCAGGCACGCGTCATAGCGAAACTTCGCCGGCTCAGTGACGTGTGGATCATCATGGGAGATGCCGATGAAGCGCGTATCAGGGCCGAGGAGGCCCAGCGGCCCCGCGAACTGGCAGAGGGCGGCGAAGGCCTCCCCTGCGGCCTGACCATAGGGGCCGGTGCGGCGCACGAAGAGGACGGACATGGGCGCGATGGTGCGGATCTCAGGGCTCATCAGGGGCTCCTCAGTGGGGGCGCCCAAAGGCAGGGCTTGGGCGCCGCGCAGGGCGAAGGGCTCATGTCGCTGTCGATAGGCGCTGGGCGTCAGGCCAAAGAGCGCGACAAAAGCACGGGTAAAGGCGGAGTGCGTCTCGTAGCCCGCGCCGAGCGCGATCTCGGTGACGGGCGCGTCGAGGTGAAGGAGGCCATAAGCGGCGCGCTCTAGGCGGAGGCGGCGGATAAAGCCCGCCAGCGTCTCACCGGTGAACGCGGCGAAGATGCGATGGAAGTGAAACGGCGAGAAGCAGGCGATCTGGGCCAGCGTCACCAACATCAGCGGCTCATCAAGGTGAGCCTCGATGTGAAAGATGACGCGGTTGATCCGCTCGCGATAATCCTCAACGGTCGCATCTCTGGGTGGCATGGGCGCTCCTCTGGCCCATGTGTATCTCAGCGTCTTGACGCCTCGCTATCCCGAGCTTGCGATCTTGCTGCGGTGAACTCTGGGCTTGCTGCGGTGAACTCTGGGCTTGCGGCGATGCGCTCTGGCCAAGTGGGGCTGATCAGCGGGGCGCGGCCTGATCCACCTGATAGCGATGGACGCCATACCAGCCCATCGGGGTGTAGGCGTGGAGGCCGTGGAGCACGATGCGGCTGAGGTAGCCGATGGTGCGGGCGGCGTAGCGCACGGAGGGGCTGGCGGGGTTGGAGACGTCGAGGACGAGGAGGCCCCAGGGGCCCGTGCTGGCGAGGTAGGCGCGGGCGCCCTCGACGTCGAGGAGATCGAAGTGGTAGCCGGCGAGGGTGGCCTGGGTCTGACCCGTGAGGCGGCCATCATCGTCGATGTTCAGGTTCTGCAGCACCGTATAGGGCTGGCGGCTGGCGACGGTGTCGCTGCGCACGCCCCACCAGGGGTACTTATGGGCGGCGATCCAGATGGAGCGGGCGCCCTCGGCGCTGGGGCGATAGGCGGCGCGGTCGATCTGATCGGGGACGGGGATGACCGTCACCAACGCCACGCGCTCATCGCTGAGCTGCTTGAGGACGTTGAGGCTGTTGCGGCGGCGCCCGAAGTCATCCCACTGGAAGTCAACGGTGAACCAGATCTGACCATCCTCGCTGACATCGACGAGGTAGCCGGGCACGTTGACGCTGGGGAGGCGCTGCGGGGCGTCGGGGTTGGAGACATCGACGCGATCGACGTAGCTGCGCACATGGTAAAGGAGCGACTCGCCCGCCTCGGTGGTGGCCTGCTCGACGTGGGTGCTGTAGAGGATCTCGCCGTGGGTGACCTTGTTGACGAAGGGGAAGTCGTTCATGGGCACGGCGCCCTCGGCGATCCTCGGCTCATCCAGATCGCGCAGGTCGATGAAGCGCAGCTCGCTGTGGAAGTCGCGGCGGCCGGTCTCATCCTCGACGATCGTGCGGAAGGTGGCAGGGAGAATCTGATTGCGCAGAGGGAGGCCAGCGTATGGGCTCCAATAGCGGGCGTAGAAGCTCTGACCGTTGTTATAGATGCGCTCAAAGTCATTGGTGAGCACGAGGCGACCACGCAGCGCGGGCTGGCGCGGATTGCTCAAGTCCACGTTGCGGATGGTCTGACCGTCGTCTGCCTCATAACCGATGAGATGGAGCGCGTCGCCGTCACGGTAAGCGGTGGGGGCGTAGTGATAGGGCAGCTCGACGCGGGCGATGAGGGATTCGTTGTCCTCCTTGGCAAACTCGCGCACCTGAACCTCCACGTTGTTGCTGTAGATATCGGTGACGAGCTGCACCTGAAGCCCCTGGATGTCATAGATGTCGTGAACCTGATGGATCAGATGAAGGACACCCTCCACCTGTGGGGCGTCGCGGTCCTGAATGTTGATGGTGCTGATCGCCTGCTCGCCCACGGCGATGATCTGCGTGTCATTGACCGGGAAGGCGCGGCGGACGCCGCCCGCGTTGGGCGCGCGGCCTCGCTCCACGAGGGTATCCCCGCGCCAATCCACGAGCTGGACGCCCTGAAAGCTGTGGTGCCGGTCCCCATCGTAAACCCAGTAGTTAAGGGGGATGAGGATCAGGTTCATATCGCGGAAGACCTTGAGGGCCTTGTAATCGTTATTGGCATCACTGGAGCTGTTGCCATCACCGAGGCGCTCAAGCGCCAACTCTTCGGGGTGGTCGAGGTTGGAGATGTCATAGAGGGCCATCACCACGCGGCGATCGCTCCAGCGCTCGTAATTGCTGCCGAGGGCGAGCAGGCGGTCGTCGTGGATCTCGAAGTGCGTGATGTCCAGCTCGATGCGGGCGCGGGTGGCGTGGCGGGGCTGATGGGCGTCGCTGAGGTCAACGCTGTGCAGCTCGCGGACGCGGTAGTTGTTGTTGTTGCGGTGCTCGTAGTAGGAGGTCATGGCAAAAGCGCGCGTCCCCTCGAAGCGCGTGGCGCGCAGGCCGCTGCGGGTCACGCCGTCAAGCTCCAGCTGCGCGTCGATCTCCAACGCATCGGGGTGGTTGGTGTCAATGACATGGAGCGTGATGTTGTCATCCCCCTGCCACCGCTGAGAGATGACCCTCAGGGTCCCCTCGTACCAATCCATCTTGAACTTATCGGCGATCTGACCGGGGATATAGACATGCCCGCGCGTCTCCAGCGCGCCCTGCGCGTCGCTGATGTCCACATAGGTCACCAGCGTCTCCTGCTCATTGAGCCCGTCATAGAGATAGTAATTGGGGTCCCAGGCGGCGACGAAGATGGCGTGATGGGCGACGTGGATGAGGGTGCTCGTCCCGGAGAAGGTGACGCGATCCATCTCGCGGATGTCCTCTGGGTCAGCGATGTTCATCGAGACGATCCAGGTGCGGTCCTCCCAATCGGCGGTGTTATAGCGCCAGTAATCCGCGCGGCGCTTGCTGACGGCATAGAGGACATCGCCCACGAGGCGGGTGTCGGTGACCTCACCCTCCACGTGGAGCCCGCCGAGGCGATGGGGGTTGGTGGGATCGCTGACATCGGCGATCATCACTTGGCTGCCATGAAAACCATGCGGATCAGCGTCTGGGTCATACTGCCAATAGACGAAGTGATCGCTCATCACGATATAGGCGCGGCCATCGCGCACATACATCTCGATGGGCATGGCCTGGAAGGGCAGGCGCCCCACGACCCGCAGCTCGGCGGGGTTGGAGACATCGATGATGGCGAGGCCCCGGAAGCGGTTGAGGACATAGAGGAGATCGCCATCGAGCTTATAGACATCCGCCTCGACGATCTCGCGGCTGGGATCGGGGGTGGCCTCCTCGGCGGGCTGGCTGGGGGGCGCGTTGGGATCGGCGGCGCCGGCGCCGTCCGCCTCGGCGAAGTCCCCGTCATCGAGCGCGCCGCGGGCGTTTTGGCCGGTGTAGCCGTTGACGCCATTGGAGAGCAGCTCGTTCTCATTGGCCGTGGTGAACTCTGTCTCACCTTCGAGCGGGAAGATGCTGCGATCGAGTCCGGGCGCGGTGCCATCCCCGCGGGGTGGGAGTTGGCCCTCTGGGATGGTGGAGCCTTCGGCGGGCTGGCCCCCACCGCCCCCGCTTGGGGGTGAAGTCTGATCTTGAGGGTGACTCTCCTCACCGCAGCCGATAAGGAGCGCGAAGCAGAGGGCGAGGTAGAGGCGCAGGGCGTGAGGCATGGGTGGCTCCTTGATGGGGATTGAGCGCGGGCCGCCCCGGCAAGAAGGGGGCCAGTCGTTGCGCGCCGAAGAACCTTGATCTGCCTCGATCAGATCGAGTGATCCGTTGGTTTTTTAAAAGCGAGGGGCTCGAAAAACCGAACGCGTACGACGGGATAGATCTGAGAGCGCCTACCGTTTGGGTCCCAACGAGGATAAGGCCGTGGAGCAGAACAACGCTCAGCGCGCGGAGCGCCTCAAGAGGGCCTCAACGGCCTCGACGATGGCCACGCGATCACAGGCATAGAGATCCGCGCCGCTGAAAGGATTGAGCTCTAAGAGGCGGAGCTGACCTTGAACCGCGCAGAGATCCAAGACATAGACGGGATCAGGCGGGGGGAGGCACCCTGCGATCTCTTGCGCGACCTGCCATGGCTCACCGCCCGTCAGGCGCTCAGCCTCCGCGCGCCCATCGGCTTGATAAGCGCAGCCTGCGATCACCTCACCCTCAACGATGACAAAGCGCCACTCCGCGCCCACCTCACGGGAGGGGGCCACGATGATCGGGAGATCCACATCGTCATAATAAAAGCCATAGTCCAGCGCGCGCAGGCTGACGCCATCACGCGCCAGAGTTCGCCCAGAGAAAGGCTTAAGGGGGCTATCTGGGCGAACAAAGAAGCGTGGCCCGGAGACGATCTCGCCGAGGACCTGCTCGGGGGCATCCACCAAGCGGCGGACGGTGGTCTTCAGCCAGCGCTCATGCACCAACCAGGGCTGCGCGGCGTGATACCAAGCCGAGCATCGCAGCCGCTCCACCGCGCACCAGGCGCCTGGGGTCCAACCCATCACGTCATTGATGAGGGCGGCGTTGCCCAGGCTGCCATGAAAGATGACCCAGGTCTCACCGACTTTTGGGGGCTTCGCGCTTACATTCCCCGCGCGGGGAATGCAATCGCTTCGCGATTGCAGGGCGTGGTGAGGGCCTTGGGCGCTGAGCCAGGCATCATCCCAGTCGAGGACTTGTCCGCCTGCGTCGGTGACCGCAGCGGCGAGGCGCTGGTGACCGTCTCCAAAGACGCCATGCTCTAAGACCCATGTCATCATCCCGGTTTCTCCCGATTTCTGCCCTCACGGCGCTTACACTGCCCGTCATTGGCAAAGGGGGCAGTATGATTTTGGCAAGTTTAGGCGATTGGCCGCCTCGCTGTATCCACGACTGCGCCACGCTTGAGCCCCCCTGCCCGATCTTGGCAACCGAGCGAGGCGAAGCCCACTCTGAGCGCCGGGATCTGGAGCCTGAGCAGGGCTGAGCCAATTCAGGGCGCCGGGATCTGGAGCCTGAGCAGGGCTGAGCCAACTCAGGGGGCCAGGATTTGGAGCCTGAGCAGGGCTCGGTCGATTTTGGAGCCAAAATCTGGAGCTTGGAACCGGCTGAGGCGATTGAGATCTCCAAAATCTGGAGCCTGAGCAGGGCTCGGTCGATTTTGGAGCCAAAATCTGGAGCTTGGAACCGGCTGAGGCGATTGCGGGAGCCAGAATTTGGCTCTTGAGCAGGGCTCGAACGATTTTGCTGTCCAACTTTTGGCGTTTTTGGGGGCTCGAACGATTTTGCTGTCCAACTTTTGGCGTTTTTAGAGGCTCGGTCGATTGCGCTCTCCAACTTTTGGCGTTTTTGGAGGCTCGAACGATTTTAGAGCCAAAAGCTGGCGATTTCAGCGGCTCAGACGATTTTTTTGCCAAAAGTATGACGCTGTCAACCCCGCGCGCCCAAAACGTCAGCACCCTGACGAGCCGCCGCAGCGCGCCGCGCGCCGTGGCTTGAACGCCTTGGCACGCCCCTTGATGAGAAGGCCCCGTTGAAGGGCTTGGCGCCCTACACGGGCGAAACACCTCGCCCTCACCACGCCCAGCGGGCATCAGGCCCGCGCTGCACGCGGGGTTCACCTTGTCCAGCGGAATCTATACAGCCATGACCGGCGCCCGAGCACGTGAGCAGCAGGTGGACGCCTTGGCCAATAACCTCGCCAACGCCAAGACCGCTGGCTTTAAAGGGCAACGCACCGTCTGGCAGCAGATCTACGCCGATCATTCCAAGATGGGCGATCCCAATCAGTCCATGGCCGTTCATCACCCCGTCCGCGTCCTGCCCATCGACCGCCTGCCCAATCAGACCGTCGATCAGTACACCCAGTGGGCGCAAGGGCCGCTGGAGAAGACCGATAACCCCCTCAGCGTGGCCTTGGAGGGTGAGGGCTTCTTTATGGTCGAAGGCCCCGAAGGCCGCCCCCTCTATACGCGCGATGGCGCCTTCACCCGCGACGCCGAGGGCCGCCTCGTCACCCAGTCCGGTCGCCCCGTCCTCGATCCCAACGGGCAGCCCATCACCCTGGGGCAAGGGCAAGACCTCTTTATCTCCGTCGAGGGCTTTATCGAGGATGACCAGGATGTGATCGGTCAGCTCGGCGTCGTTCGCTTTGATGATCCCGCCACGCTTCAGCGCGTCGGCGATAACCTCTGGGCGCCGCCCGAGGGGGGGGCTGCCCCCCAGCCCGCCGAGGAGACGAGCGTCCGTCAAGGGATGGTGGAGGGCTCAAATATCAGCGTGGTGCAGACCATGGTGGGGCTGATCAAGGCCAACCGCCTCTTTGAGATGTCCATCCGCGCGGTTCAGACCTATCGCGAGATCGATCAACAGGCCGCGCGCGACGTGGGCCGCTTAACCTGAGGGTGATCTATGCTGCGTTCATTGCACTCAGCGGCGACCGGGATGGAGGCGCAGCAGACCTACATCGATGTCACCGCCAATAACCTCGCCAACGTCAACACCACCGGCTTTAAGAAGTCCCGCGTCAACTTCCAAGACCTGATGTATCAGATGCAGCGGGCGCCGGGGCAGGCCACGGCCCAGGGCGTGAATACGCCCAATGGCGTTCAGGTGGGCTTGGGCGTGCGCGTCACCGGCACACAAAAGGACTTCGGCGTTGGCAGCTTTAAGCCCAGCTCCGAGCCGCTGCATATGGCCATCGAGGGGCCTGGCTTTTTTCAGATCAGGATGCCTGATGGCACCGTCGGCTATTCCCGCGATGGCGCCTTCACCACCGATGAGAACGGGCAGGTCGTCAACTCTGAGGGTTATCCCCTTGAGCCCCCCATCACCATCCCCCCCGAGATCAGCACCGTCTCCGTGGGCGTCGATGGCACCGTCTCGGGGATCTCCGCCAATGACGCGGCGGCTCAGCAGCTGGGGCAAATCCAGCTGGCGAACTTTATCAACCCCGCGGGCTTGATGGCCCAGGGCGGCAACATCCTCACCGAGACGGGGGCCAGCGGCGGCCCCAACGTGGCCCTGCCCGGGAACCCCGGCTTCGGGGCGCTGCGCGGCGGCGCCTTGGAGGGCGCCAACGTCACCGTCGTCGAGGAGATGATCAACCTCATCAGCGCCCAGCGGGCCTTTGAGTTCAACAGCAAGGCGGTCCAGGCGGCAGATCAGATGCTGCGCGAGATCGGGAAGCTGAGGTGATCTGATGTGGCGCGCCCTCCTCCTCTCCGCCTTCACCGCGCTCAGCGCGCCCGCCTGGGCCGCCAGCGCGCGGCTGCATCCGGCGGCGGTCGTCTCCGGCCCGCGCGTCCTCTTGGGCGAGGTCGCCTTGGTGCGCGGCGC
>JAHJCH010000208.1 GCA_018813065.1 Myxococcota bacterium | reverse complement strand
CTGCGCCTCGACGCGCCGCTGGGCGGGCCGTGCCACGGCGGGGCGCTCAACGGCCACGCCTTCGGTGACACCACCAACCCCATGGGCCCGGCGCGCGCCCCGCACCCGGCGGGGGGCTTTGTCCAGGCGCACCAAGAGGGCAACGCCGCCTTGGTGGCCGCCGCGTGCCACGCGCTGGAGGGCGCGGGGCATGTCTTGGAGCTGTTCGCGGGCGCGGGCAACTTCTCGGTGGCCTTGGCCGAGGCGGGGCATCGGGTCACGGCGGTGGAGTCGGCGCCTGCGGCCATCGAGGCGCTCTCAGCGACGGCCAAGGCGCGCGGGCTGCCCATCATCACCCAGGCCAGCCCCGCCGCGGCCTTCCCCCCTGGCCCCTATGACGCCGCGCTGATCGACCCCCCACGCGAGGGCGCCGCCGAGCTGATCGGCCCCCTCTCCAGCTTGGCGATCTCACGGCTGGTTTATATCTCCTGCGATCCCGCCACCCTCATTCGCGATCTCGCGGGGCTGGCGGGGCGAGGCTGGCGGCTCATCGAGGCGCGACCTTTTGATTTATTTCCACACTCAGGTCATGTAGAGGTCTTTGCGGTGCTCGCCCGAGGCGCGTGAGCCCCCTTACCCCTTGGATCAAACGACCCCAGCGAGAGCGTATGTCAGAGCAGACGTACATTGACTTCACGGTGCGCGGCTTGGCGTTTGATCAACGCGATAAGCAGCCCATCCTGCTGCTCCAAGATCACGGCGAGCGGCTGATCATCCCCTTGGTGATCGGGCGGGCGGAGGCGAGGGCCATCGCCGGGCTCTTAGAGGGCCACAAGCTCAAGCGCCCCATGACCCACGATCTCCTCTCCATGACCATCAGCGCCCTCAACGCTCAGGTGATCCGCGTCGAGGTCTACAAGATCGAGGACGAGACCTTCTACGCCTACCTCATCCTCAAGCAGCGCGGCGCGGCGGCCTTGGTCGCCTTGGACTGCCGCCCCTCCGACGCCATCACCGTGGCGCTCAAGGTGGGCGCGCCCATCCGCGTCAAGGCCTCGCTGCTCACGCTCGCCCACGCGCTGCCTGAGCGCGAGGGCGCCCATGATCCGCACGTCTTCTGGGTGCGCTCTGATGATGAGCGGGCGCGCTTGGCCGAGCTGCTTGAGGATCTGGCGCCGGAGGACTTCGGCGACTACGAGATGTAGCGGTAAAAATACCCGCGCAGCGGTGTTGAGCGTGGCCTTGCTGGGCCGTACTATGGCCCGCGATGTGGCGGTTCGCACTGATACAAGCGCGCTGGCGGCTGAGCTTGATGCTCCTCCTGGCCTTCAGCTCCCCTTTCCTGCTCCCCACGGCGCTGGCGCCGAGGCTGCGCGTCTTAGCCCTCTTGAGCCTGCTGAGCCCTTGGCTCGTCATCGGGCGCGAGGCGGGGCGGCGAGCGCGGGGGCTGCGGCGCCCCTTGGCTGGGGCGGTGAGGCTGCCGTGGCTGGTGCTGCTGGAGCTGCTGATGCCCTTGGCGCTGATCTTCGTCATGGCGGCGCTCAACGCCCCGCTGCGGGCGGCGCTGAGCTTGACGGCCTTCAACGCCGCGCTCTTGAGCTTCGCCGACGCCCTGGATCGCGCGGAGGGGCGCGGCGGCGAAGCCTGGGCCAAGATCGCGCTTTGGAGTGGGCTCCTCTTCACCGCGCCGCTGTGGCTGGCGCCCTTCTATGGCTTGGCCAGCCTGGCCCCTTGGGTCGCCAGCTGCGGCGTGGGGCTTCACCCGCTGGCCTCGGCGCTGGCGGGCGCCGGGCGCGTCACGCTCCAAGACCCTTACTTCTATCAATGGACCCTCAGCGGCGTGCTTGAGGTCCGCCCCCTCAGCTGGGCCTGGGGCGCGGGCCTCTACGCCTTGGCCGCCGCGCTGGGGGCGCGCCTCGCCGTCCGCGCCGCGCGGACATAGAGCATCGACAGATGGACATAAAGGACAAGCTCATGCGCATGATCCTCACGGCGCTCCTCGCCGCCTCGACGTGCCTCAGCGTCGCCCACGCCGCCAAGCTCCCCGCCGAGTCCCTTGAGCAGATCAAGGGCGCGGTGGACAAGGGCCTGCGCCTGCTGCGCGCCAAGCAAGATGAAAACGGCTCCTACGGCAACCATGTTGGCCTCACGGCCATGGTCCTCCTCGCCTTCGCCGAGAGCCACCGGGCCTATCGGGCCGATGATGGCCCCTTCATCGGCGGCGCCGTGGACTGGCTGACCGCCCAAGCCCGCGCCGACGGCGCCATCACTGGCGAGGCCACCCCCACCTACAACACCGCCCTGGCGATCCTGGCGCTCCAGGCCATCGATCCGGTCAAGCACAAGAAGCTCATCGAGGGTGGGCAGCGGTTCTTGGTCGGCTTTCAGACCGATGAGGACCTCAAATACAAGAAGACCGACAAGTTCTATGGCGGGATCGGCTACGGCGGCGATGAGCGCCCCGATCTCTCCAACCTCCAGTACGCCCTTGAGGCCCTGCGCAAGACCGATTACGACGCCAACAGCGATGTCTGGGCCAAGGCCGATGTGTTCCTCAGCCGTTGCCAGAATAATAGCGAGACGAACGATCAGGACTGGGCGGGCAATGACGGCGGTTTCGTCTACGCGCCGGGTCAGAGCGTCGCTGGCGGGACCACCAGCTACGGCTCAATGACCTTCGCGGGGCTCAAGAGCCTGATGTTCAGCAAAGTGAAGAAGGATGACCCCCGCGTGCAGGCCGCTTGGGGCTGGATTCAGCGCAACTACGACTTCAACGCCCACCCCGGACTGGGCACCACCGGCTACTACTACTACCTCCAGACCGCCGGGGCCAGCTTGGAGGCCTTTGGCGAGGACTTCGTGCCCGATGAGAAGGGCCGCAAGCGCGCTTGGATGCAGGATCTGGCGACGCGCATCCTCAGCCTCCAAAAAACAGACGGCTCCTGGATCAACGAGGACCAAAAATACTGGGAGGGCAACCCGATCCTGGGCACCGCCCGCGCGGTCAGCACCCTCAACTACATCTACCGAGCCGCCCTTCGCTGATCATCGCCTTGATCTCCACCCTCACCCTGCTCTTCCTCCTCGGCGCGCCCACGCTTGAGCCCATCGGGGACGGCGGCGCGCGGCGTCTGATCGTCAAAAACCCCAACGTCTACCCGTTGTCGGTGGCGATCGGCCACGACGACGCCACCCGCGCGCTGGAGATCGAGGGCTACGGGGAGGCGACGCTCCACCTCCAGTGCGTGGATCGCGGCGCGCCGCTGACGTTGACGCTCCAAGCGGACAAGACCCAGACCTTTGATCCGCCGCGCCTCGCCTTCCCAGACGGGCCGCCCGCCCTGTGGCTGACCAGCGCCCGGCAAGGGCGCGGCGCCTTGGCGGCGTTGATCGCGCCCCACGCGCCGGGCGTACACCTGCGACACCTCAGCCTCTCGGCCTCACCCGCAGACTTCGCCGCCCTGCGCTTCGCCCCGCTGCTGCTCATCAGCCTCGCCGATCTGGAGCGGCTGACGCCCGCGCGGCGTGAGGCGCTGCGCGGCGCCGTGGCCTCAGGGGCCACCTTGGTGTTGACGGCGGGCAGCGTCGAGGGTCACGCCGCCAGCTTGGCGGGCTGGAGCCCGGCGACGCTGGGGGAGACGGCGCGGCCTGGCCCTGAGGTGCTCAGCGCCATCTCACACGCCTCCGCGCGGCGGGCGCTGATCGCCAACGGGGCGACGACCCGGATCATCGCCGATGGCGCCCCCCTCGTCGTCGAGAGCCGCCTGGGCCTGGGCCGCGTGCGCGTGGTGGGGCTCAGCTTCTCCGATCTCGGCGCGGGCGTGGTCGCTGAGGCCCTCTTCACCCCCGTCGATGGGATCGGCCCGGCGCTGCGCTGGGTGGCCGCCGCCTCGCTGCCACAAGCCCCCAAGCGCCTCTTCAGCGGCGCCGTCTTTATCGCGCTGGGGCTCATCCCGATCTTGGCCCTCATCGCCCGTCGTTGGCCGCGCCTCTCGCTGCCGCTGATCGTCGCTTGGGGTGTCTTTAGCCTGCTCATCCCGGCCACGCCGCCGCCGCTCCAGCTCGACGCCCTGCGGGTGCTGGAGATCCCCTTCGCGGCGGACAAGGCGTTGTTTATCGCCGCCGCCGATCTGAGCCTGCGCCGCAGCGGCGCGCACCGGCTGCCCTCAACCTTGGAGGCCGTCAGCCTTGAGGATCTCTCGCAGCGCGGCTGCTTGATTAAGGGCGCAGGCGCGGCGGACTGGCTCTTTGAGGGCGAGGTCGGCGCGCGGCGCCGCTTGACCTTGTTCGCCATCGACGCCGCGACGGGCGAGGGGGCGCCCTCAGATGAACAGCTGGCGGGGCCTTGGGGCGCCGAGGTGGGCGCGCTGCGGATCGGCGGCGCGGCCCCTCAGCTGCTCTCCCTTACGCCGCGTAAGATCACCCACCGCCTGCTCTCGCTGCCCCCCCTCACCGGCTCGGCGCGGCCCCTCGCCCCCAGCGAGGCGCCGCTCTAGGCCGCCTCGCGCGCGCGCCACAGCGCCGCCGCCCACGTCAACATCGCCGCCATCGGCGCCAGCCAAGCCCAATCGACGCCGCAGAGGGCGTGTAGGCGCGCAGTGATCGCCACGGGCGTGTGGATCAGCAGCGCGGCGCTCAAGGCCAAGCTCAGCGAGAACCCCAGGGCCACCAGCGCGCCGCCGCGCCCCCAGGCCTCGCGCAGCCCCGCGCCGTCGCGCAGCAGGCTAGGGAGGAAGACGAGGAGGCGCAGCGCCCACAGCGGCCAGGCGCCCGGCGACCAAGGGCCAGGGGAGAGGATCGGCAGCGCGCCATGGGCGATGGTGGCGAGGAGGGCCAAGAGGAGCAGCTTGCGGGCGAGGCGTGAGGGCGTCACCCAGCTCAGCCCGAGGAGCGCGATGAGGTTGATCGACAGCAGCGCGCCGTTGCTGATCAAGATCCACGGGCGCATCAGCACAGGCCCGCCGCTGAAGTGGCCGAGGGTCTGGGCGGCGATCAAGGCCCCGAGGGGCATCAAGGCGGCGTTGAGGAGCCACCACGCGGCGCGGGCCTTCATCCCTTCACCTCACGCGTCGCCCAATCAAGAGCCGGTTCTTGGGGGTGATCTCGACGGGGATGGACTGCGTAAAGACCTCGTAGCCCGCCGCGCGTAGGCGCGCCGCGCGGGTCAGATCCACGGCCAATGGGCCGTCCACCCAGCCATCCACCCCGCCAAGATCGCAGCGCTTGAGGGCGTGGCAGCAGGGCAACACGCCCACGTCCGCCCCAGCGGCGATGGCCGCGCTGAGGACATGATCCGTCAGCACCCCGCAGGCGTGCGCGGAGACGACCGTGGCGGGGGGCGTGATCTCAAGCTGACGTAGATCGCCCACCTCGTAGCGCACCCGCCCCTCTAGCCGAGGCCAGCGCGCGGTCAGCACAGCGGCGATCTTGGCGGCGCAGGGGGGGAAGGCGCGATCGACGCACACGGCGTAGGGGCTGGTGTCGTCGAGCAGGAGCATCACCCAGCCCAAGAGGCCATGGCCCGCCGCCAGATCATAGACGGGCGCCCCGCGCGCCCGGCGACGGACACGCCGAGCGACCTCCCAGGCCTCATACAGCTCCTTGCGAGGCAGGCACTCCGCCTCGCAGAGCGTGCGGGCCAGCCGGTGAAAGAGCGTCTCGCCTTCAAAGCGTGGCAGGGTGTGATGGTTGAGGACGCTGCGCGTGCCAGGGTGCAGATCGTTCAAGCTCACAAGCGCCCAGCTCAGAAGCGCCCAGAGAAGAGGAAGACGCCGCCGCCCTCGCTGGGCGCCACGGCGGGGGTCACGACAGGCGCCCCGCCGCCTGGGTTGAGGATCAGCGTGGTGATGCCCGCGCCGAGGAGCGCCCCGCCGACGCCCGCCGCGCCCATGCCCAGCCACTTGGTGTTGTAGACGTTGGGGCACTCGGTGATCCCCCGCCCGTCATCGCAGGTGATGTCGCCGTCGAGGTTGATCAGCCAAGCGCTGACGCCCAAGAGGATGGCCCCGCCGAGGCCGAGGCCGAGGCCCGTGGGCGTCAAGTCCTTCTGCGGCGCCGTTGGCGGGAGGGGCAGCGACGGCGGCGGCGTGGTCTCCGGCGGCGGCGTGACCACCGCCGGAGCGGCGGGCTTGGCCTTGAGCTTGATCTTCAGCTTGGCCCCCCCCTCCTTGACCGTGAGCTTGCGCTCTGAGGGCTCAAAGCCCGCCTTCTTCAAGGTCAAGGTGTGTACCCCTGGCTTGAGCTTGATGATCAGCGGCGTCTGACCCTGGGCCACGTCGCCGAGGAAGACGGTCGCCCCCGCAGGCGTGCTCTGGATCTCAACGGCTTGATGCGGATCGGCCTTGGGCGGCGGCGGCGCGGCGGCGGCGGCGGCGCTTAAGGGCGCCTTGAGCTTGTCCACGGCCTGCTTGATGGTCTGGTTGACCTCCTCCGCCGCGCACAGCTCGCAGACGGCCTTGGCTTGGGCGCGGCTGCGCTGGGCGTGATCGTAGAGGCTCAGCGACACCTCGTAGATGTCATCGGAGTTGTTGATCCGCGTCGCCAAGACGAAGCGCGCGGCGCTGGCGGCGGCCAAGGCCGCGCCGCAGGCGTCATCGCGGCAGGTGGCCGCCTCGGCCTTGCCCACCGTTGCCCGCTTCATCGCCGCTTCGTTAAGGGGCTGGGCGTGGCGCGCCACGGCAGCCTTGAGCGTGGCCTCATAGGCGCCCACGCTGGCGACAGGGACGTTCTTGCCTTGCTCAATGGGCAAGAGCAGCAGCGGTGCTTTCTTCGCCAGGGCAGGGAGGGCAATCAGGAGGATCAGCGCAAGGAGGGTGTGACGCATCAGCTTCTCTCGGTCAGGCGCCCCTATTCTCTCTCAGCGGGGCCAAGAATCAAGGAAGCTGCGCCGAGGGGCCTCAGTGGCGGCTGCCGCAGCCCGCGCCGCCGGTCATGGGATCGCAGCTGTAGCCCAGGGCCTCGAAGTCAAAGGCGGGGTTGTTGTGGCAGTCCATGCACCCGAGGGCGGCGGCGGCGGGGGCCACCTCATGGTTGATGCCCATGTACATCTCGGTGTAGCCCCAGACCCAATCGCCCACGGCGTAGGCCTCCTCGGCGCCGATCTGCCCCGCGAGGCGGGCGCCGTTGGTCAAGGCGGTGGCCCACAGGGCGGCGACGGCCTCGGGGGTGTAGTCGGCGGCGGCGGGGATGGCGCCCCAGAACCCGCCAGGACCAAAGAGCTTGGGCACGATGACGAGGCGGCGGGTCGGATCGATGGGCTGGCGGCCACGCATCACCTTGAAGGGCCAGATCAGGGCGTCGGGCGCGTCATGGGTGGCCAGGGGGCGGCCCAAGATCACGGGCATCTCCTCGGTGCCCGCCCCCTCGGGGTGCTGATCTTGGGTGGTCATGCGCGCGATCGTGCCGTCATGCCAGGCGTACTCGGGGCGCACATTCTCTATCCACACAAAGTCGCCCTTCATGGCGTCATAGACGGTGACGGTGGCGCCCCCTGCGGTGGTCCCGGTGACGACGCCGTTCTCACCCCGCGTGCGATCACCCGCGGTGGACCAGTCCCAGTCCATCTTGGTGGGCTGCTGACGGCTGAAGGCGGGGATGTGGCAGGTCTGGCAGGCGATGTCGAGGGCGTGGTTGTTGAGCGCGGCGTTGACGTGCGGCTCGACGCCGTGACAATCAGCGCAGCTCAAGCGGCCATTGTCCACCGCGCCGTGGACGCTGGCGCCGAGCACGTTGTGTTGATCCCCCGCGTGGCAGCCCGCGCAGGCCATCCCACGGCCCATGTGTACGTCACTCTCAGGCGTCGCTTGCAGCAGCGCTGAGCCGAGGTCGCCCTTCTTGACGTTATCGCCGCCGCCGGCGCCGAAGTGGCACTTGCCGCAGTTGGCGACGGTCGTCGGCCCGACGCTGCGGGCGGCCATCTCCAGATCCACGGTGTCGGGCGGGTTGCCTGCGGTCGTCGTGGCCTTGCTGTAGAGCGAGGGCTGGGCGTGGCAGACGAGGCAATCGACCTTGGTGGCGTCGTTGAGATCATAGTTATCATCGCGCCAATCATAGCCCGCGTGGCACTGCGTGCAGCGGGCCTCATTGGAGACCGTGGCGATGCAGAAGTTGTTGATCAGATTACGCTTTCCGATGGTGTTATCGGCCTCGTGGCCCGCCAGGCCGGGGGTCGGCCCAGTCCAGCGCCAGTGGGAGGTCGCCATAAAGCGCGTCGCGTCGTCTTGGTGGCAGTTCAAGCAAGCGGTGGTGACCGCTGAGGCGTTGTCGAAGGGGCCGTTGAGGGCGTCGAGGTTGGCGTGGACGCTGGCGCGGCGGCAGGCGCCCTCGACGCAGACCTCAGCCTCACCACAGATGCTGACGCAGATGGGGGCCTCGCCGGTGGTGTCGCAGAGCTGGCAGGGGCCGCAGGCCTCGCAGGTGGGCACGACGGGCGCTTGGCAGACGCCCTCGACGCACTCGGTGCCCTCGGCGCAGTTGTCAACACAGACGGGGGCGTCGCCGGTGGTGTCGCAGGTCTGACAGGCGTCGCAGGCGGGCTCACAGGTGGCGTGGGTGACGGCCACGCAGGCGCCCTCGACGCACTCGGTGCCCTCGGCGCAGTTGTCAACACAGACAGGGGCGTCACCGCTCATATCGCAGGTCTGACAGGCGTCGCAGACGGGCTCACAGGTGGCGGGGGTGACGGCCACGCAGGCGCCCTCGACGCACTCGGTGCCCTCGGCGCAGTTATCAACACAGACGGGGGCGTCACCGCTCATATCGCAGGTCTGACAGGCGTCGCAGGCGGGCTCACAGGCGGCGGGGGTGACGGCCACGCAGGCGCCCTCGACGCACTCGGTGCCCTCGGCGCAGTTGTCAACACAGACGGGGGCGTCACCGCTCATATCGCAGGTCTGACAGGCGTCACAGGCGGGCTCACAGGCGGCGGGCGCCTCGGCGACGCAGGCGCCCTCGACGCACTCGGTGCCCTCGGCGCAGAGATCGACGCAGACGGGGCTGGCGCCGCTCATGTCGCAGGTCTGGCAGGCATCACAGGCGGGCGCGCAGGCGGCGGGCGCCTCGGCGACGCAGGCGCCCGCTTGGCACGTCGTGCCCTCTCCGCATGTGTTGACGCAGGCGGGGGTCTCGCCGCTCGTGTCGCAGGCTTGGCAAGCGTTGGGATCGCAAGCGGGCGCGCACTGCCCGCTGAGATCGGCGTCCACGTAGATCGTCGTCGTCCCGCCGTCATCGTCGCAGGCCCAAAGACCAAAGCTCATCAGCAAAATGGACCAAATCGGCAGCCGTATGTTTTGGCGCGCCATGATCTCCTCCTCCCAGCGGGGGATGGCCCCCAATCAGTACAGATGAACAGGAAATATCCAACCGGCTTTGTTGGAGCAAGATTAAAAGGTATTTTCCAAAGGGCGTGATCAGTTTTCATCAAACTTTCTCTGCAATTAAGGGGCATGCTGCGCTTAAAAGTGGCGCTCGACTTGGGGGCTGATTTTTTGATTTTCAGTGAAAAGGGGATCATCCCTATCATCCTCATCGGGATTTGATCACGCCATATGTTTAGTACTTAAATTCTCGAATCAAGGGCGCCGCCGCGCGCCGCCAAACAAACATGTGTTTCATTTATTTTACGCAGAGTTAGTGGGTCGCGCGGGGGACGGGCTTGGTAAGCGCGGCGGCGCTGGGCGCGTGTGCCTCCCCATGCACGTAGAGAAAATGTGTCAAGTGCATATCTTTGCGTTTATGTTTTTTTGTTTGACTTGGCATCTGTTTAAAGCGCGGCTCAGGCGCCGCCCGCCTTGCCCTCTTTAAAAAAAGATCAGCGCTGAGCCGCGTGGGGCGCGGTCTCCCCCCAGGGGCGCGTCGTCAGGCGCCGCGAGGCCCCAAAAAGATGCCGCCCCCCAACCCCCCGCTTATGGTAGTCACTCTCGATAATCTCTCGGAGAATCGAAGATGGCCCCTCCACGCAGGCTCCTCATCCTCCTCGCTTTATCCCTCTTGGCCGCCTGTGATGACGGCGTAAGCGCCGACCCAGAGACAGACGGCGGGGTGATCCAAGACGCCGCCGCTTGGCCTTGGGCGCCCGACGCCAGGCCACGCTCAGACAGCGGGCCGCCGCCCCTCGACGGCGACGGCGACGGCGTGCCTGATCTCCGCGATAACTGCCCAGGTGAGCCCAACCCCGATCAGCGCGATGGCAACGGCGATGGCATCGGCGACGCGTGCCAGCAGGTCTGTTGGGGCGGCCAAGAGGTCGAGCCTTGTGGGCTCAATGATCGCGGCAGCCGACAGCGCGTCTGTGAGCTGGGGCTGTGGTCGCCCTGGTCCGACTGTGATGATCCCGACGTCTGCGCCGACGGCGCGCGCGCTGATGAGGCCTGCCCCGAGGGTGGGACGCGATGGCGAGGCTGCGTCGAGGGCCAATGGGGAGCCTGGTCCGCTTGTGAGGCCCCCGACTGTGAGGCGGGCGAGGTCGAGGAGCGCCCCTGCGGGCTCAATGGCCGTGGCCGAGCGGCGCGCGCCTGTGAGGCCGGCGCTTGGGGCGCTTGGGGCGCCTGCATGGAGCCCGATGAGTGCGCGGATGATGAGATCGAGGAGCGCCCCTGCCCCAATGGGGGCGTGGCGCGCTTCAGCTGCGTGGCGGGTCGCTGGGTTGAGGACGCGCCTTGCCCCGAGGGGGTCTGCGCCGTGGGCGAGACGGAGGCGCGCCCTTGCGGGCTCAATGGCCGAGGCGTCGAGGCGCGCGCCTGTGAGGCGGGCGCCTGGGGCCCCTGGGGCGCCTGCGATGATCCTGATCGCTGCGAGGACGACGCGGTGGAGACGATCCCCTGTGATAACGGCGGGGAGAGCGCCCGGCGCTGTGAGGGCGGTCAGTGGGGTGAGTGGGGCGTCTGCGGCGGCGCCTGCGTGGAGGGGGAGATCGAGGCGCGCCCCTGCGGTGAGGGCGGCGTTGAGGAGCGGGCCTGCGAGGCGGGCGGCCTCTGGGGGCCGTGGTCGAGCTGCGTGGAGGTCTGCGAGGGCCGCGAGGTCGAGGCGCGCCCCTGCGGTGAGGGCGGCGTTGAGGAGCGGGCCTGCTTTGACGGGATCTGGGGGGCTTGGGGTGAGTGCGTCGTGCCCGAGTGCGGCCCGGGTGAGCTGGAGCGGCGGCCCTGCGGCGAGGGCGGCGTGATGACCCGCCGCTGCCTCAGCGGGGTCTGGGGGGCCTGGGAGGCCTGCGTGGAGCCTGAGTGCGTGGAGGCCACGCGCGAGACGCGCGCCTGCGGTGAGCAGGGCACCCAGGCGCGCACCTGCCTCGGCGGCGCCTGGAGCGCCTGGAGCGACTGCGTGGAGCCCGACTGCCGCGACGGCGCCCTAGAGGAGCGCGCCTGCCTCGGCGGCGTGCAGTCTCGCCTGTGCGTCCAAGGCGCGTGGTCCATCTGGGGCGAGTGTGAGCCCACCGCCGAGTGCCTCAACGGCGCCAGCCAATCCCTGCCCTGCGGCTTGAACCTGCGCGGCGAGGCCACGCGCGTGTGCGTCGATGGCCGCTGGGGTCCATACGGGGCCTGCGTCGATCCCGACGTCTGCGTTGATGATCGCAGCGACAGCCGCGCCTGCGCCGCTGGCCCCGATGAGTCGCGGGTCTGCGTCGAGGGGCAATGGGGGGCGTGGTCTGGCTGCGCTGATCCCTGCGCGGCGCCCGCGCAGCTCAGCCTCGATCAGCCCGTCGGCGGCGTGGTGGAGGGCGCCTCACAGGCCATCGGCAGCTGCGCGGGGCAGGGCGGCGAGATCGCCTACCGCTTCACCGCCCCCGAGGGCGGTGACTACCTCTTCGACACCACCAACAGCGCCCTCGACACGGTGCTCTATCTCCGCCAACGCTGTGATGATCCCGCCACCGAGCTGGCCTGCGTCGATGACGTCAACAGCAACCGCGCCGCGCAGATCCAGATCCACCTCGACGGCGGCCAAGCCATCACGGTCTTCCTCGACAGCTTCAGCGCCAGCGCCCAGCCCTACACCCTCATCGCCCAGCTCGTCGAGCCCGACGGCTGCGGGCTCTTGGGCGAGGAGACGCTGCCCTGCGGCCTCAATGATCGCGGGACACAGACGCGCGTGTGTGTCTTTGGGATCTGGGGGCCTTGGGGCGCCTGTGATGATCCCGATGAGTGCGTTGACGGCGAGGCGGGGCAGCTCGACTGCGGCGATGGCGTCGTCTTGGATGCGGTGTGCGTGGCGGGCGCGTGGTCCATCGACGGCGAGTGCCCCGCCGCGCCGCTGTGCCCCGCCACGCGGGTCGCGGTGGAGGGCGCGCAGCGCGGCGAGACGGCGGGGCGGGGCGTCTACAGCTCAAGCTGCGCCGGTGGCGCTGGCCCCGAGGTCGCCTGGGCCTTCACGGCGGGGGCCGAGGGCCTCTACACCTTCACCACCGCCGGATCGAGCTTCGACACCGTGCTGTCGGCGCTGAGCGCCTGCGCCGTGGACGCCCCCGAGCTGGGCTGCAATGACGATGAGGGCAGCGGCGGCCTCAGCAGCGCGCTGACCCTCCACCTCGGCGCCGATCAAGCCATCACCCTCGTCGTCGATGGCTATGACGGCGGCCATCAAGGCGCCTATCAGCTCAACGTGGCCTACGCGCCCCTGCCCCCCTGCGGTGAGGACGCCTATGAGCCCAACCCCAGCTTCGCGCGGCCCGCGCCCGTCACGCCCGGCGCCATCGAGGCGGCGGCCTGCGCGGATGATGAGGACGTCTACGCCCTTGAGATCGGCCTCGGCTGCGCGCTGAGCGCTGAGCTGGAGGGCTTGGAGGCGGCGGGGGCCACGCTGGGCCTCTACGCGCCCTCCGGCGCCCTGATCGAGGAGGATGATGGCGTGCTCTGGAGCAGCCCCCTCATCGAGACAGGCGCGCTGGACGCGGGCCTCTATCGTCTGCATGTCCAGGCCCTCGATCCCCTCAACGTCGCCTACACGCTGCACATCCGCCTGGACTGCCCCCCCGAGGAGGCCTGCCCCGACACCCCCGATGACACGGAGCCCAACAGCACCCCGCTGCTCGCCGCCGCCCTCTCTGGTGAGGCCGACGCGGCCCTCTGCGGCGTCGATGATGACTTCTTTACAGCCCCTCTCAGCGGGATCTGCTTGACACGCGTGGATGTAAGCGTCGCTGAGGCGGCGGACCCGAGCTTGGAGATCCACGCCCTTGAAGACGGGGCCTATCGGCTGATCGCCGCCAGCGACAGCCGCAGCGATGATGAGCACGCCCTCATCCAGCATCACGCCCCCCTGATCGACGGCGATGAGCCGCCTTGGGTGGCGGGCGTGCGCGGCTTGGGCGAGGGCGCTTGGCCCTACACCATCGCCCTCAACGCCGAATGCACCGGCGCCCTGCGCTGCCCCGCCGATGATCCCTATGAGGTGGACGGGGCCTACCCGCTGGAGGCCGTCGATCGCGTCGTGGGCGTGCTCTGTGACGGCGAGGATCTCTACCAGGTGGCGGCGGCGGCGGGCTGCCGCGTCCAGGCGCGGACGCAGATCATCGACGGCGGCCTCAACGTGACCATCGAGGGGCCTGATGGGGGCGCGCTCTTGCGTGATCAGCCCGACGGCGGCGGCGTCATCGCCCCCCTCAGCGGCGCGTATACGCTCAGGCTCAGCGGCGTCGCCTCCACCCCCTATCTCCTCAGCGTGGCCGTTCACTGTGATCCGGCGCTGCGCTGTGATCCCAACGGCGGCGATGACCCCAACCCAGGCGCGATCTACGACGACACCTATGAGCCCAACCCGACCCTCGACGATCCCGCCTATGTCCACCGTGAGGGCGCCTTCGAGGGGGTCGTCTGCGCAGGCGAGCACGCTCGCGATGTCTACGCCTTGCGCTTAGAGCCCGGCTGCCTCATCGACGCAGACATCGCCTATCGCGATCTGCGCCTCCCCGCCCCGAGGATCACCCTGCGCAATCGCTTCGGGGACGCCGAGGCCCTCAGCGATGGCTGGGCGCCGATCAACGCCATCCGTGATCACCGCCAGGATGATCTCTCGGCCCTCTACCTCGACGTGGAGGCCACGCCAGGGGTGCCCTATGTGGCGCGGCTCTCCACCCGCTGCCCCAGCGACGTGCCCTGCGATGATGAAGGCGAGGACGATGAGATCATCAGCCGCGCCCGCCCCCTGGCCGCTGATGGCCGCCTCGACGAGGCGATCTGCCCGGCGGGGGATATGGACACCCGCGCCGTGTCGGTCGCCGAGGGCTGCGTCCTCCAGGCCACGCTGTCTCCAGATGATCCCCGAGCCCACCTCTGGCTGAGCCTCTACGCCTATCGCCAGCCGCCCCTCTTCCCGCGCGCGCTGCCTTGGGCGCGGACCCTCCTCGCCCGCGATGAGGGCCTTGGCGCCCTGACCGTCACGCACCAGGCGACGCGTGATGAGCCGCTCTATCTAAACATCCTGCAAGCGAATACACAGATTGGTCGTATAGATTACAGTTTAAGCGTAGAGATAAGCTGTCCACCGCAAATTGTAATCAATGAGATCGATTATGATAACCCAAGTGGCGATACAGAGGAGTTTATTGAGCTGCTTAACACAGGCTCAACACCGATTGACCTTAATCCGTTGGCGCTTATCCATGTAAACGGCGGGGATGGTCAACCTTATCGACAGACCAACCTCAGCGAAGCCGGTGTCCTTGCGCCCGGTGAGCGCCTGGTGGTGGGCTCCGAGGCGGTCCTGGCGCGGCTGCCCCTGGGCGTGCCCCGCTTGCCCTGGCCCGACGGCGCGTTGCAAAACGGCGCGCCCGACGCCATCGCCGTGGTGGACATCGAGCGTGATCTGATCTTGGACGTCATCAGCTATGAGGGCGCCTTGTCGGGCTGGGTCGAGGGGGATCTGGGCGCCGTGAGCGATGAGGGCACCCCCGAGGGCCTCTCTCGCTGCCCCGATGGTCAGGACACCGATCAAAACGACGTGGACTTTATCCTCGCCCCCACCAGCCCAGGCCGCGCCAACGCCTGCGACTAGATCCGCTCATGTCCGCGCGGCCTATCCGAGAAAATTTCTCGATACGCCGCTCATCGTCGTGGCGATTCGCACATATACACGCTAAACAGCTTGGCATGAGATGCAAATACCCAATGATGTCTGTGCTCGCCCTGGCGCTCTTGGCGCCCTCGGTCGCCTCAGCCGAGGACAGCGAGGGTTGCCTCAACTGCCATCAATACCGAGGCTTGGCGCGCTTAGAGGAGGGGGGCGTTCACGTCACCAGCTTCTATGTAGACCCCGCCTATTACAGCCGTGGCCTGGGGGCACACGCACGATTAAAATGCACGGATTGCCATGATCGCGCGGCGGTGTCGGTCTTCCCCCACCACGATCCCAACCCCGTCAACTGCGCGCAGACCTGCCACCTCAGCTCATCCTCCGAGGTGGAGCGGCTCTTCTCTCATAAGAACCTTGAGCGTCACCTCAACGCCTCCGCGCACACCCCCGAGGTGCTCTCCAAGGCCAACGCCCTGCTCGGCCATCCGCTCAAAGAAGGGCAAGCCCGCTGCTTGCTCTGCCATGATGAGCCGCTCTTTCAGCTCTCCGATGACTGGTTGATCGAGGATCGGGCGATCGAGCGCTGTGACAGCTGCCACAACGACAATCTCCCCAAAGACACGCGCTTCGCCTTCCGCCACGTCCACGCGCGCGCTCAGCATGCCCAGAGCGACCTAGACGTCGTGCGGATGTGCGGCGGCTGCCACGCCAATGAAGCGGTGCGTGAGAGCTTTGATCTGCCAGACTCCGCCGCCAGCTACCTCAACTCTTTCCACGGCAAGGCCGCGCTCTTGGGCGGCCAGGCGGCCAACTGCCTCGACTGCCATAAGGGGCCAGGCCGCAATATCCATCATATCCTCTCCAAGACCAAGCTCGACTCCTCCACGAACGAGGCCCACACCGCCGCAACCTGCCGCTCCTCGGGCTGCCACCGCGACGCAGGCGCCCAGATATCATCGGCGGCGATTCACTTAAACATCGCCAAGACCCGTGGGGTTGAGTACATCATCGCGGTCATCTTCTTGCTGATGATCGTCTCGACCTTTGGCCCCTCTTTGATGCTGACCACGCTCAAGCTGATCCATTACATTATTGATAAGCATGCGCCTGATCATCATCGTCATGAGCGCCTCGCTAAAAAGATCGTTGCGACTTCTTTAGG
This sequence comes from Myxococcota bacterium, assembly GCA_018813065.1. Classification (GTDB taxonomy): domain Bacteria; phylum Myxococcota_A; class Bradymonadia; order UBA7976; family UBA1532; genus JAHJCH01. The sequence goes on along the minus strand of JAHJCH010000208.1, from coordinate 14,358 downwards.
GCGAGAGAAGCTGATTCGCTTCCCTGTTCATCAAAGATTGCAGCATTGGCTGCTCGCGATTTCATTTATTGTTTTATGTATCACCGGCTTTCCGATGAAGTTTGCTGATCAGGCTTGGTCTGCTTGGGTTGTTGTTCATCTTGGTGGTTTAAGCGCAGTTCGTTTAATTCACCGCATCGCGGGCGTTGCCTTGCTCGCTGGGTTTGTTTATCACATAATTTATGTGATTATATTGCTGGTAAGAGCCAAAAAGCGCGACGGCAAAGGCTGGATTCGGACATTTATGGAGGCGCCTATGGGTTTGAGCCCCGATGACGCCAAAGGGATGCTCCATTTGACGCTTTATCTCCTCTTTTTAAGAAAAGAAAAGCCTTCATTTAAGCATTTTAACCCTGAAGAGAAGTTTGAATACCTCGGCGTGTTCTGGGGGACGATTATCATTGGGCTGACGGGGCTCATGATGTGGGCGAACGCCTGGACCACCCGCTATTTGCCCGGTAACGCCTTGACCATCGCGCACCTGCTGCATGGCTTTGAGGCGTTCTTGGCGCTGCTGCACGTGGGCGTCGTCCACCTCGTCAGCGTCATCTTCCAGCCGGGCGTCTTCCCGCTCTCGCCAGCGATGTTTACGGGCGAGACGCCGGTGGAGGAGCTGGCGGAGGGGCATGGCTTGATGTTGGAGGAGGTGGCCGCGGAGCTGGGCCTCAGCGCGGAGGGGGCTGATCATGAGTGACACCAAGCGCTCGCTGAGCCAACGACTGCGGCGCCTCGTCGCCAAGATCTACGCCGGTGTGTTGGTGCTCGTCCTCTGCTGGACGGGCTTTATGGCGGTGCGCTACCTCATCGCCATCGTCACCCAGCCCTTGACCGTGCCCCCCGCGCTGCTCCAGACGAACCCCAAGCTGGACGTCGCCTCGCTGCGCGGCCCGCAGGCGCCGAGGCTGCCTGGGCTGCAAGCCCGAGCGCCGATCAGTCACTTCCATAAGGGCCGGGATTGGCGCCCCTTTGAGCCGCATAACGGCTGCACCGCCGAGGGCTGTCATTCACCGCTGCCCCACAGCCAGGCGATGAAGCTGCCCACCTTCGCCAACTTCCACGTCACCGCGCTCGATTGCCGCGCGTGTCACACCAAAGCCACGGCCCAGCCCACCCCGATGGTGTGGATCAACAAGGCCACGAGCGCCCCTCAGGGCATCCCCGCGATCTTGGCGCTGACGGCCTTCCTCTCTACGCAGGCCCAGGCGGCGCGTGAGGCGCCCGCCGAGCACCAGGGCAAGCTGCTGGGGCTCCTTAAAGCGGTCCTCGACACGCACAGCTTTGATCCGGTGATGGTGGATCTCTATCGGCTGCTTCAGACGGTCGAGCCCGGCAGCCCGGTCTGGCGCTCGACGCTCGACGCCCTCGCTCAAGAGCTGTCGTCCAACATCTACGGTGAGTACGCCGCGCGCCTGGCGCCCGCCGCGCTGGCTGAGGGCTTGGCCGATGACAACGAGGCGCTGCTCAAGCAGGCCGCCGATTATCGCGACGCCCCGACAGGCAGCGCGGCGCGCAAGGAGATCATCAAGGCGGTCCATGAGGGGGTCCTCGCCCAGCCGCCGGGCTGCGCCAGCTGCCACATCGACAAGCCGGGCGCGGTGGACTTCGAGGCCGTGGGCTTCACCCCACAGCGCAGCGCGATGCTCCACAACCTGCGGCTGGCCGAGCTGATGGAGCAGATCCGCAAAGGAGAGAAGTTCTATCTCCCCCAGCTCTTGGGCACTGAGTAGGGCGCGGCGCCGCCATGATCGCCCTAATGTTCTAAAATTGTTGGTTAAATCCGATGTTACTGGGGCCTCGGCGCAAAACGCAGCGGGGGATATATGAGCAATTCACAGTGATATCCCTGTCGTGTTATCAATCAAACGCTCTTTTTTCGCCCCGAGGTCACCCAGCCTCAGGGCGCCTAGCCCGACCGGAGCCCTTTGAGGTGGCCTGGAGAGGGTTTCTGCCCGCGAAGGGGGTTTAGCGATGCGTCCAGGTCTGAGTTGGTTATGTGTGTGCGCGGTGACGCTCTGCCTCGCCTGCGAGGGGCCGCAGGGGCCTGAGGGGGCCGTGGGCCCTCAGGGCGCCGACGGCGACGCGGGGCCGACAGGGCCGATGGGGCCGATGGGCGCCCAAGGTGAGCCCGGCGCCCAAGGCGAGCCCGGCGCGCCTGGAGAGCGCGGCCCGGCGGGGGTCCAAGGCGAGCGCGGCGCCGATGGGGCCGATGGCGTTGATGGCGCGCAGGGTGAGCAGGGTGCGCAGGGCGTCCAAGGTGAGCAGGGCGTCCAAGGCGAGCAGGGCGCCGACGGGGTTGACGGCGCCGATGGCGTCGATGGCCGAGACGGGGCGGATGGCTGGAGCGGCCTCTTCACCGTGGACACCCATGTGGTCACGGCCCTCTCAGCGGGGATCGACGAGGCCGGTCACCCGATGGTGATCTTCACCCTCACCGACAGCGAGGGGCGCCCCTTGGACGTCAACGGCGTCTACACCGAGGGCCCCATCAGCCTGGCTTTTACCCTCGCCGTTTGGCGCGAGGACTTGGGGCAGCTGTGGAGCTATATCACGCGCGTCAGCGCCTCCGCTGACGGCGCCGTGGAGGTGGAGCAGGCCACGTCGGAGAGCGAGGGCGTGCTGGAGCTGCTCGACAGGGGCGAGTACCTCTACACCTTCTCCATGACCTTGCCCGAGGGCGCCGATATGGCCGCACCGCACCGCATCGCCATCGGCGCGCGGCGCAGCCTGCCCGACGGCAGCCGCGCGGCGGGCAGCGCCGAGATCGACTTTATCCCCGACGGCGGTGAGGCGATGATCCCGGCGCTGATCGACACCGTGACCTGTGAGGCGTGTCACACAGGCGGCTTCTCCGCCCACGGCGCGCGCTGGACGCGGGTGGAGGGCTGCCTCACCTGCCATAACCCGCAGTCAAGCAACGCCAATACGGGTCACTCCGTGGCCTTTGGCAGCCTGATCCACAAGCTGCACATGGGCGCAGCGCTGCCCTCGGTGCAGGCGGGTGAGCCCTATCAGATCATCACCAGCCGCGCCACCTATGACTACTCCGGGGTGGTCTTCCCCCGCCCCAACACGGACTGCCAGGCCTGTCACGCTGGCGATCAGCCCGACGCGTGGCGGATCGCCAAGGGCGAGGCCTGCGCCACCTGCCATGATCGCACGAGCTTTGGCGCTGAGCTGCCCGATGACACCTGGCGCGCCCACAGCGCTGGCGCGCAGGGCATGGACACCTGCGCGATGTGCCACCGCGCCGAGGGCAACCCCTTCGCCGTCGTCGAGGCGCACACCCCCATAGAGCGCCGCCAAGCGGTCGAGGGGCTCCACTTCGCCATCGAGGCCGTCGAGGGCGCGGCGCCCGGCGCGGCGCCGACGGTCTTCTTTACCGTGAGCAATGACGCGGGGGAGGCCGTGGCGCTGGAGGCCCTCGACGCCCTTGAGTTCACCGTCGCTGGCCCGACGACGGGCTATGTCTGGCGCCAGACCACCAGCGGCGCTGCTGCCTTGGCGACGCTCGACGGCGCGCGCTACCAGGTCACGCTCAACGAGGCGCTGCCCGTCGAGGCCAGCGGCAGTGTTGCCGTGGGCATGGCTGGCTACCGTTATCTGCCCTATGGCGCGGCGCGCGCCGACGCCGTGGGCCGCGAGAACGGCGGCAACCCCGTCGTCTATGTGGATCTGGCGGGCGGCGAGCCCACGCCCGCCGACATCGGCTTTGACAAGGCCGCCTGCGATGGCTGCCACGGCGATCTGCGGCTACATGGGACCTTCCGCGTCGAGCCGGCCTACTGCGCCACCTGCCACCACCGCCAAGCCACCGATGAGGCGGTCCGCCCCGATGACGGCAGCGCGCCCGCCTCCATCGACCTCCCCCGGATGATCCACGGGATCCATCGAGGCGCGGGCCTGGAGGGGGGGCTGCTCATCTACGGGTATGGCGGCAGCCCTCATGATTACAGCCACGTCGTCTACCCCGGCGCCTTGAGCCGCTGCGTCACCTGCCACAGCGATGATCGCTGGATGAACGCCTCGGCGCGCGGCTGCATCAGCTGCCATGACAGCGCCGCCGCCCGCGCCCACGCCGCCCTTGAGACCACCGCCGACGGCCAAGAGGCCTGCGGGGTCTGCCACGGCGTCGGCGACACGCTGGGCGCCGCGCGCGTACACGCCAACTGATCCATCCGTAACCCTCCAAAAAACAAAGGCAAGAACGTGGCGCCCACCCTCCCTGAACCTTCACGCCTGATGATGTTATGGCGCTTGACGCGCTCGTTTGGTGCGTGGGGCCTCGCCGCGCTTCTCCTCTTCAGCGGCTCGGCCTCCGCGCGCGATCCCGATGGCTGCCTTGAGTGCCACCGCTATCGCGGGCTCAGCAGCCTCGACGCCCAGGGGCAGGCTCTGCGGCTGTTCTCCACCAGCGCGGAGTACTACAGCCAGCAGCTTGGCCCACACGCGCGCCTCGCCTGCACAGACTGCCACCCCCGCGAGGAGGTCCAGGTCTTCCCCCACGAGGTCAAGACCCGCGTTGACTGCACCCAGGCCTGTCACCTGGCGACGCCCGATAACGTAGAGCGCCGCTTCAGCCACAGCGAGGTCGCCCGCACCCTGGAGCGCAGCGCCCACGGCGACAAGGCCCTCTCCTCGCTGCCCTTTGATCCGCCGCTGCTGCGCGAGGGGCAGTCCAGCTGCCTCTATTGCCATGACGAGCCCCTCTATCTGCACCCCAAGCAGCAGGTTGAGATGGGCCGCAGCGGTGAGCCCGATATCCGCTGCCGCAGCTGTCACCAGGGCGAGCTGCCGGTGGACACGGCCTACTTCACCCAGCACGTCGGCGCGCGCTTCGAGCCTCAACGGCCACCGCGCCAGCTCGCCCAGGTCTGCGCCGTCTGCCACAGCGACCCGGTCTTCCTCGAAAAGACCGGCCAGCACGACGCCGTCGCCAGCTACCTCCACAGCTTCCACGGCAAAGCGCAGATCCTGGGCGACCGCCAGGCGGCCACCTGCACGGACTGCCACGCAGGCGAGGGCGAGGACGTCCATGACATCCTGGGTAAGGCCCAGGCGGGCTCCGCCGTCAACAAGGCCGAGGTGGCCGAGACGTGCCGCAGCGCGCGCTGCCATGTCGGCGCCACGCCTGAGTTCAGCGCCGCCGCCGTTCACCTGGAGATCGATCCCGCCAAGCGCACGCCGGAGTACTACCTCGCCGTCTTCTTCGTGCTGCTGACCGCCGGGACGATCTTCGTCTTTCTGTTGATGATCATCCTTGATCTGCTGGGCAGCGTGATCCGCAAGCACAGCCATGAGGATGCGCGGCGTGTGGCCTTGGCCCGCAAGCTCTTGGCTCACCGCGAGGGCCGCCAGCGCCTGACGCGGCTGACGGTCCACCAGCGCTTCCAGCACTGGTTCTTGGTCATCACCTTCGCCACCGTGGCGATCACCGGCATGGGCCTCAAGTTCGCCGACTCCAGCTGGGCGCCTGCCCTGATGTCGGCCCTCGGCGGCCTCAGCGTCGCCCGTGGGCTGCACCGCATCGCTGGCGCCGCGATGCTCCTGGGCTTTGGCTATCACCTCATCTATCTGTTGGTGGTGCTGGTGCGGCTGCGCCAGGCGGCGCGGCGCGAGGGGCGCCCCTCCGGTTGGCTGGCGGTGATCCTCAGCACGCGGATCATCCCCACCCCCCAAGACCTCTTTGACTTCCTCGACCTCTGGCGTCACCTCCTCTTCCTCAAAAAGGGGCGCCCGCGCTTTGGCCACTTCACCTTCCTTGAGAAGTTCGAGTACTGGGCGGTGACCTGGGGCTGCTTGGTCATCGGCCTCAGCGGCCTGGCCTTGTGGAAGTCGGAGCTGACCTCAGCGTTGCTCTCGGGCCGCGTGCTCAACTTCGCCTTTATCATCCACTCCGATGAGGCCTTCCTGGCCGTCGTCTACATCCTGGCGGTACACCTCTTCTCGGTGATGATGGCCCCTGGCGCCTTCCCGCTCTCCAAGGGCTCGCTGACCGGCGACGCCCCGCCGGTGGAGCTGGCGGAGTGGCACGGCGGCGAGGTCGAGGCGCTGGCTGAGGCGCTCAAGATCGAGGTCAAGGATGAGGACATCGAGCACGAGGGGCGCGCCCTGCGTTGGCTCAAGCACGCCTACCGTCTCAGCCTCGTCGTCGTCTTCAGCCTGGTGCTCTACGCCAGCCTCGCCTACCTCTTCCACACCATCCTCACGCGCGACGCCGCGCCGACCTCGATCACCGAGATCCCGCGCGTGTTGACCGTCGAGAGCCTGACGACGGCCCACAAGGAGGCAGCGCCGCTGACCCGTGGGCCGCTGGCGCACTATCACCAGACGCCGCCTTGGTTTGAGGATGACACCACCAATGACTGCACCACCTCGGGCTGTCACCCTCAGCTCCCGCACGGCGACAAGGTGGGCACGCGGGCCTTCCTCAATATGCACGCCACCTACATCGACTGCCGCGTCTGTCACCTCGGCGGCGAGGAGGCGACGCTCAAGGTCGCTTGGTTTGATCTCAAGACGGGGGCGCGGCGCGACACCCCCGCCGTGCTGCGCCTCACCGCGCTCCTCAAGGCGATGGATCCCGTCAAGGTTGATGAGCCTCAGATCGAGGCCCTGCGCGCCGCGCTGGCGGAGGCCGCCACGGGGGGCAACGCCCAGCTGCGCCGCTGGCGAGAGGCTGTCGAGACCACCCGCCCCGGCTCTCGCGTCTGGCAGCGGGTCATCATCGAGATGCGCGCCCGCATCACCGACCACCTCCACGGGGAGTATCAAGCCAAGATCGCCGTGGATGAGGGCGAGGATCAGCGGCCCAAGGCCAGCGAGGCCGAGCGCGAGGCGACGGCGCGCTACCTGGAGGGGGGCGCGGGGCTGGCTGAGGGCGAGCGTAAGCGCCTCGTCGAGCAAGCCCACGGCGCGCTGCGCGCGGAGGGGCGCCTATGCACCCCCTGCCACACCCCCGCGCCGGGCCTGATCGACTACGCCGCCCTGGGTTACACCGCAGAGCGCATCAAGGCGTTGCAGACCGAGATGCTGGCGCGGCGCATGAAGAAGCTCCAAGAGGGCGATGGCTTTCATATGAAGATCACACCGGAGGGGGTCCATTGATCCGCGCACTCATCGCGCTTATGGCGCTCAGCGCCGCTCACGCCGCCCCAGGCCTGCCGCGCGGGCAGCAGCTCCCCGCGCGCGTCACGGGCCATATCAGCGCCCCACAGCGCGATCCCATGAACCTGCCGACCGACATCGCCGTGGATCGCCAGGGGCAGATCATCGTCGTCGATGGCGTCGCCTCGCGGCTGCTGGTCTTCTCCCCGGAGGGCGCGCTCAAGGCCACCTGGACCGGCCCCAAGGATGGCCTGGAGATGCCCGTGGGCGTGGGGATCGCCCCAGACGGCCACATCTTGATCGCCGACACGCGCCATCACCGCGTCGTCGAGCTGAGCGCCAAGGGCGCGCCTGTACAAGTCATTGCGCTGCCCAAGGGCGCCCCGCGCGACGTCGCCGCCACCCGAGATCGGCTCTACGTCAGCGACGGGGAGGGCGAGCACCTCTGGGTGGGGCCACGCGCAGGCCCCCTCAAGCCGCTGGGCGCCAAGGGCCCCGCCCTGGGGCAGTTCCTCAAGCCCTTTGCGCTGTGGATCGGCCCGGATGGCTACGTCTTCGTCTCCGAGGTCCTCTCCGCCACCGTGCAGCGGATCACCCCCGACAATCGCTGGTCTGGACGGCTGGGGCGCTTTGGCTTAGAGCCCGGCCACCTGTATCGCCCCAAGGGGATCGCCGGCGACGGCGAGGGGCGCCTCTTCGTCGCCGACTCCACGATGGGGGTCGTGCAAGCCTTCGACGTCAACGGCGGCCTGATCGGCGTCCTCAGCGACGCCCAAGGTGAGCCGCTGCGCTTCAACCACCCCATGGGCATCGCCTATCACGCGGGGCGGCTCTATGTCGTCGAGCAGCGCGCGCATCGGGTGGCCGTGGTGGCCTTGGAGGCGGCCAAATGAGCCTGATGCGCGCCGCCGCCCTCGCCGCGCTGAGCCTCAGCGCCCTCTCTCTCCGCGCAGGCCTCGCCGCGCCGCCCACAGCCGAGGTGATCCCCGACTTCGAGCGCTGCGATGCATGTCACACCGCCCTGATCCACACGCCCAAGCGCCGCGCGCGCGGCGCCGAGCACACCTGCGACGGCTGTCACCAGCCCCACGCCGCGCGCAAGAGCCAGCTGCTGCGCTGTGGAGAGTGCCATAAGGACATCACCGTGACCCTGGCCCGGCGCGCCCCCAAGGATCACCGGCGCTGCCAGGGCTGCCATGATCCCCATCAGCCCAAGGCCCCAGGGCGCTGCGTCGGCTGCCATGAGGATCTGCGCGCGGGTCAAAAGAAGAAGGCGCGCCAACACAAGGACTGCTTGAGCTGCCATCTCCCCCACGATGGTCGCCAGCCGCCCGTCAAGCTCTGTCAGAAGTGCCATGAGGGGCACATCAACCCCAAGGGGCCGGTGGAGCACCGCGATTGCTTGGGCTGCCATGATGAGCATGGTCCGCGCACGCGCGCCAAGCGCTGCGGCGGCTGTCATCAGGCGGAGGAAGCCAAGATCAAGCAAGAGCCCAAGGGGCACGGCGACTGCGCGGGGTGTCACAAGTGGCATAAGACGCCGGGCGTGGTCCCCGCCAGCCGCTGTGTCAGCTGCCACGAGGCCCAGCGGCCCGCGCCCAAGGCGGTCAAGGCCCATCAGGACTGCCGCAGCTGCCATGAGGTCCACGCCTCCAAGCCCAAGGCCGCCCCCTGCACAAGCTGCCATGAGGCGATCACCCAAGCGGCCAGCGCCTCACGCCAGCCCGCGCACCGGCAATGCCAAAGCTGCCACGGCGAGCCGCATGGTGTCTCTGGAGCGCGCCGCCCCCCCTGCAGCGACTGCCACACGGATATGCGACGCGGCCTGCACGTCAACAAAGGCCACCAGGGCTGCCCCGACTGCCACGGCGCCCACCCTGTGCAGATCCCCAAGGCCAAGCAATGCGTCGCCTGTCACCCCCTCAAGGAGATCCAGAAACACCCGGCGGAGGCCGCAGGAGCGAAGCGCTGTCATGGCTGTCACAACTTCCGTTAACGCCCACCGCGCGGGCCTCGCGCTCCTGCTGGCGTTGTCCTCGCTGGCGCCCTTTGGCGCCGAGGCGGCGGGCGCGGGGGGGCTGAGCCCCTCGGACGCCCCAGGCTGCACCCTGTGTCATATGGTCTGGATGCCGGTCTGGCGTCAGCCCGAGGTCTACACCCTCCTGCCCAAGCCGGAGGCCGCCGTCGTCAGCCTGGAGCCCACCTGCTTTGGCTGCCATGACGGCGCCATCAGCGACTCGCGGATCAAGGTGTGGAATCGCAAAGGGCATGAGAGCGGCCTGCCGATCCCCCGCCATATGAGCGTGCCGACCACCTACCCGCTGGTCAACGGCGCCCTGGCCTGCCGGACCTGCCACACCGCCCACAGCGTCCCTGAGGCCATGAGCGCCAACGACGCCGTCTCGGTGCGCGGCGTGGTCAAGGACTCGGTGTTTTGCCTCAACTGCCACTCCACGCGCACGGTGGACACCAAGCGCGGCGCCCACTTTGTCGGCGATATGCCCTTCCCCGTGCCCAAGGCCCTTCGAGATCAAGGCGCGCGGGCGGGCGAGGGCGATCATCACCTGCACTGCCAGGTCTGCCATATGCCCCATGGCACCACCCACGAGCATCAGCTGGTGATGTCCGCCGATGAAGATGGGCTGTGCCTCAACTGCCATCAAGATCAGCGCTCGGGCCGCTGGCACCCGCCGCCCAAGGGCGAGCATCGACCGCGGCTCAACGCCGAGGGCCTGCGCGCCACCCGCTACCTGGGCACCCGCGCGGGGCCGGAGGGCCAGCTCTTGTGCCTCTCCTGCCACCGGATGCACGCCCATGATGATCAAGCGCCGACCCAGTTCGCCCTGGTGCGCCCGCTCGCTGATCCGGCCATGTGTGTCAGCTGCCACCTCGACAAGCAGCCGCTCCTCATCTCCCCGCACGATCTGCGACGCAGCGCGCCGGAGTACAAGAACAAGCACGGCCAGACCCCCGCCGAGGCTGGCCCCTGCGGCAGCTGCCACCTGTTCCATGACCGCGCCATCGAGGACAAGGGCGATCGCGCTGATCCGGCGGGGCTGTGCAACCCGTGCCACAAGGGCGATGGCGTCGGCGTAGAGGCCGGGCCGGTGATCCACGGCCACCCCGTGCAGGTGCGCATGAGGGGCAAGATCACGGGGCTGAGCCTGCCGCTGGGGCCGGGCAAGCGCATCACCTGCACCACCTGCCACGATCCCCACGCCGCGCCGGGCGACAACTTCCTGCGCGCGCCCACCTCACGGCTCTGCGTCAGCTGTCACCCCAAGCAGGACAAGGCGCTCAACCTCAAGCGGTGAAGGCCCTCCAAAGCCCCGGGCCACGTTTAAACATACGAAAATGCGCATAGATCCACGTTTCGCGTTTTATACGTTTGTTTTTTTAAATCGCCTGTTTAAGATGTGCCCGCTCACTCAACCGCTCAGGAGCCCCTCAGATGCTTCGCCTCTTCGCGATTTTAAGCCTCCTCTTTGTCTCCTCCGCCGCGCTCGCCGAGGAGCTGCCCGATCCCCGTGGCCGCTGGCTCAACGGTGAGGATGTCCTTGAGTTTACAGGCAAAGACACCAAGCAAGGCCGCTACACCGTCGAGGTCAACTACATGGGGATGCGCGTCAGCTCCCGTGGCCGATGGATGCAGCTCAAGGCGGGCCTCTTGGCGTGGAAGATCACCGACATCAACATCGGCGGGGCGCCTGGCGACAGCGCCATGCTGCCCAAGGCCGGCGACTTTATGTTTGGCCTCTTCAAGAAGGAAGGCGAGCAGCTCAAGCTCTTCTATGAGATGAAGGGCTTCCCCACCAAGAAGGATGAGAACCACCCCGCCATGGATAAGCTCGAAGGCGGCAAGCTCTACACAAACACCCCTAAGAAATGAAGCGAGCGTCGCTCATCTTATCCGCCGCGTTGATGGGCTGCGGGATTATGCAGTCGATGATGACGGCCTCGGTGGATGAGACCGCGGGTGCAGAGGTGCTGGCCTTGAAGGGCGCGTTGAGCCTCAAGCGCCTTGGACCGGATGGCAACTCCTTCTCTACGCCGATCCAGGCCAAAGCGCGCCTCAAGACCGCCGATCTGGTGTTGGGCTCGGAGGATGAGGCCAGCCAGCTGTGGCTCAAGCTCGCCGAGGGCCAAGCGGCGCGCTTCGACGGCGCCGACTTTGTCCTGCGCGCGCCCTTTGGGGAGGACTCCAGCGCGTTTATGGCCACCATCGAGCTGGGGCGCGTGGTCCTCGACCTCAAGGGCAGCCCCGAGCAGCGGCTCACCTTGATCGACACCAATAAAAACCAGATGACCGCCGCCGCCCCGGCGCTGATCTACCTGGTGGTGGACGATGAGCAGATGGCGGTCTTCGTCAAGGAGGGCGCCGCGCGTCTGGAGAACACCCGCGAGGCCAAGACGGTGGAGATCACCGCCGGTCAAGGCCATCGCATCAACGCGGAGGGGGGCGCGGAGCCCCAGCCGCTGCCCACGGACGTGGATTGGAGCGTCGTGACGCCATGAAGAAGATCCTCACCGCGCTCTTGGTGCTCCTCGGCGGCACAAGCGCCTATGTCGGCCTCAACTGGAATCAGATCATGACCGGCTTTATGACCGCCAAGATCGATCCCAGCGCGCAGATCACGCTGACGGTCCTCGAAGGGGCGCCGAGCGCCACGCGCTACCAGGCCGTGGAGGGGCAGGAGGGCAATGAGGCGCCGCTGAAGCTCAGCCAAGGCATGGCCCTCAAGCCCAATGACAAGATCATCAGTGGGGGCGAAGAGACGCGCTTGGTGTTGGCCTTGGACAAAGACAACACCTTGGAGCTGCGCGCCGCCGACTTCATCCTCAAGGCGCTCTTTGGTGAGGAGAGCGCGGCCTTCTCCGCCAACATCGAGGAGGGTCAGCTCCTCTTCCGCGTCGGCGCGCGCGGTGGCCGCGTGATGGAGATCCGCGACACCAATAAGAACCACGTCGAGATCCTCAGCGAGGCGGCGGAGTGCTTCTTGGCCGTCACCTCCTTTGAGGGCACGTTGCAGGTCTTCGTGCGCGCCGGCGAGGTCAAGGTCAGCAACAACAAAGGCGAGGCTTCAGCGAAGATCCTCAAGGCGGGTGAGGGCCTTGAGGTGGACGAGGGCGGCGCCTTTAGCCCCGCCGAGGCCGAGGCCGAGTGGGTCAAGGCGATCCGCTGGTAGCCACCGCCACGCCCGCCAGGCGCCGCCGCGCCGCCAGGCGGCTGATCTGCGCGCGCTCGCCCGCGCCGTCGAGCCCCGCAGCGGCGATCAGGCGGCCTTAAGGCGGTAAATTGGCCATCAAGCCGCCTTCGAGGTCAGCGCGCGGTGGCGCCGCAGCACGATCACGATCAACACCACCCAGATCACCACCCCCACCAGCGTCATCTCGCCGATCCAGGCGGCCAATCCCCCGGCGATCAGCCCTTGAAGCAGGAGCGCGACGCCCCCCTTGGCGATGCGATAGGTGAGCATATCGATGATCGCCTTGCCTTGGGTCTTTTCGCGATAGCTCAGCGGCAGATAAAGCAGCTCTTTGGCGGCGCGAAAGAGGGAATAATCGAGCACCTTGCCGGTGATCTTGGCGGCGGCGGCCATCAGCGCGCTGGGATAAAGGATCAACGCGAAAATACTGGTAAAAATCAGCCCAGGGATCAGCAGCATCGCCCCGCGCAGGCCCAGCGTGGCGATAAAAATCCCCGTCAAAAGCTGCATCGCCAGCGCGCCATAGCTGATCCGCTCATAGACCTGGGCTAAAGCCACGGTGCGCGCCGCCTTATCGGGGATCTCGGCCTGGATAATGGCGTTAAATTGGTAGTCCACCAAGGTGATGATCAGCTGCACGAGCAGGATCAGGAGCAAGAGGTAGCTGAGGTAGGGGCTCTCTCGGAAGATCCGCAGCCCCTCGCGCAGCTCCCCGAGGCCAGGGCGGGGCTTGGCGGCGGCCTCAACGGGCGCGGCGCGCCCCAAGGCCAGGGCGATGACGGCGATCAGCGCCAAGAACGGCAGCGTCCACAGCAGCGCGTCAGGGGTGCTCAGCCCCCGCGCCTGGATGGCGTGCTGTAAGAGCCGCGCGCCGGTGATCGATCCCAACGATCCGGCGGCGCATAGCAGGCCATAGATCCACTTGGCGGCGCTGAAGCTCAGCGAGGCGTTGGCGATCGTCCAAAACACCTCGATGAGCAGGACGATGTAGAGGTCTTTCCAGAGGTAGAGCAGGTAGGTGGCGCCGGGGATCTCACGATCCACCCCCAGCTTGAGGACGATCAGCGCCGCCGCGCTGAGGCCCGCGAGGCTGGCCATCAGCTTGGGCAGCGCCACCCGCGCGGCGAAGAGGTTGTAGAGGCCGATGATCAACGTCGCGCCCAGGGCGACGAGCAGCCACGCCTTGGGCAGCGCCTCGGCGCCATGGGCGCTGAGGAAGATCGACTCGCTGGCGGGGCGGGCGATCTCGTAGCTGGCGAGGGGGGTAAAGGCCAGCAAGGCGAAGAGCAGGGCGCGGATCATCAGTAGATAAACCCGTCGTCGCCGTCGGTGATGGTGATGAGCAGGATCGTGTCGGCCTTGATCGCCGGATCGAGCCCCTCATAGGCGGCGCGCAGGGCCTCTTGATGCTGATCGGCGTAGGCGAGGATGTGGAGGATCTGCTTGCGCCAGGCGTCCTCGGGGGCGACGCGGGCGCTGCTGGCGAGGACGTCGCTGAGCTTGCCCTCAAGCAGCGCCGTGGCCTGGGCGACGGGATAAGGATCATCGCGGGGCCAGCCCACCGCGCGGGTGACGCTGACGCCGACCTTGTGGCCGTCGATCTCCACCAGGAGATCGGTGATCTTGCCGCCGTCGCCTTGATAGCGGACCTCCATCTCTGTCTTGAGCAGCGCCGCGCCCTCGCAGCGGTGGAGCACCTCGTAGGAGAAGACCTCCGAGAGGATCGAGCTGCCCCCTGCGTTGCCATCGGCGATGATCTCGCGCCCGCCCTCGGTGAGCTGCGGCGCGTCGGCGTCATCGTAGGGATCGTCGCCGAAGTCGATGTGGTTGGCGAGGTAGGCGGGCTGCGGCGCGGTGAGCGCCGAGGCGGTGATGAGGCCGCACTGGCCCCAGATAAGGCCGAAGCCCTCCAAGGCGGCGCCCGCGTCAGGCGCAGCGGCGTCAGGCGCGGCGTCGGGGAGGGGCGCGGCGGCGTCTGGGAGGGGCGCGGCGGCGTCGGGGAGGGGCG
>JAHJCH010000024.1 GCA_018813065.1 Myxococcota bacterium | reverse complement strand
ACGCGGCGCCGCGCGCCCTTTGGCAGCCTGGGCGCGCTGACGGAGGGCCTGATAAGCCAAGAGGCGTTGAGCCTAGAGGCCGCCTTGCTGGAGGCCGAGGAGGCCACGCGGGCCTTCTTGCGTGAGGGGGGCGTCCTCATCGCCGACGACGCGGACGGCTTCGACGCCTGCGCCCAAGAGGTCTTGATCCACGCCGCCCCTGCGGGCGCCGTGATCTGCGTCGGGCTGGAGATCGGCGCGCCGCTGACGCTGCCTGATCTGCGCCCTGAGGATCTCGAGGATCTCTTCTCGGGGATGGACGCGCTCTTCCACGCGCGGCAGGACGCGGCGCGGGCGCTGTGGCGGCGGACGGGCGGGCGCGCGGCGCGGCTGGCGGGGGAGCTGCGCGCTTGGGAGGAGGCGGGGCTGGCCATCCCCCGAGGGGCGCGCTACGTCATCTCCCCCGAGGGGCTCGCCCAGCTGCGCTCGGGGGCGCTGTTGACGCCGCCCTACGCGCCACCGCCGCCGATCAACCTCGATGAGATCGACCGCCAGCGTCTCACCCTCCTGCGTTGGTGCTGGCCGCACACGGACACGGCGCGCTTGGCGCAGCTGACGGGGACGCCACGATGGCGCTTGGAGGCCGATCTTGAGGATCTACAGCGGCGCGGCCTCGCCGAGCGGCTTGATGATGATCTGTGGCTGCCCTTAGCGCGCTGCGACGCCCCAGCGTGGAATGCAAGCGCGCTGATTGCAGGGCGTGGTGAGGGCGAACCTGAAGGGTTCGTCCGAACGGGGCGCGCAGCGCCCCTCATCGGCTTCGAGAGCGCCCAGGACTTCCATGGTCGGCTGGCCAAGCAGCTGGAGTTGACCTCCCTGGCCCGCTTCCAGCGCTTCCTCCTCAGCCGCCAATCGCTCTACACGCTCTGGGAGGCGATTCAGGTCATCCGGCGCGCCTTAGAGGAGAGCACCCTGGAGCGCGCCCACGCGGTCTTTGAGCAGGTCTTGCCGCTCTTACCCGATCTCGTGGGGCCGGAGTTTATGCGCGTTGATCTGACGCGGCAGCTGATGAAGCTGCGGGTGGCGCTCGCCTTCGCCGAGAACACCCCGCAGGGCTTCAGCCTGGCGCTCTACGCGCTGGTGCGCTTCAGCCCGCAGATCGGTGAAGCGGAGGCGCGCCTAGAGGGGCTCTTAAAGCTGGGTGCGGATCTGTTTGGCGCGGGCAGCGGCGAGGTGCTCAAGGTGCTCTTGAGCCAGCCCATCCCTGAGGACATCGAGGAGGCGCGCTGGCGCCAACAGCTGATGGTCCTCGCCGCCTGGTTTCAGCCCTTGGAGGTGGAGCAGGCGGTCCTCAAGCGCATCGACGAGGAGATCGCCGCGCGGCCGGAGCTGGCGGGGCCGCAGCTGGCCCTCCTGCGTGGGCGCTCCGCCTACCGCCAGGAGCGCTACGCCGAGGCCCTGGAGCACTACGAAGCCGCGCGCCAAAGCCCCCGCCTGCTGGATCGCGTCAAGGCGTCTCTGGCCATCGGCTCCACCGCGCTGGACAGCGGCGACATTGCCCGCTGTGAGGCGTCGGCGCGCGCCGCCCTGGAGGCGCTGGGCGCGCTGCATGAGCCCTACATCGAGGCCCGCGCCACCTACCTCCTGCGGGCCAGCCGCTACCGCGCGGGCGCCTTGGAGGCGCCTGATGAGGCGCTGATCGAGGCGGCGGGCCTGGCCTGCGCGGGCTACTACGAGGCGCTGATCTTATTGGTCGAGGCCGCCTTCGCGTGGCGGCTTGGGGACGACGCGGCGGCGCGGCGCTGGTCGGCGAGGGCGGCGGAGATCTGGGGGGAGCAGTCTCATGGCGCCAAGGCGCTGGCGGACGCCCTGTGCTATGTGGCGGGCGGCGAGGGCGATCCCATCGCGGCCCTTGAGGCGGCCAAGGCCTTGGAGCCTGATCTGATCGCCGCGCAGGTCATTGGCCTGATCTGCGCCCGCCACCCTCACCCTCAGCGCGCGGCGTGGATCGAGGCGCGGCTACAAGGCCGCGTGATCGACCGCGCGCTTCGGCGGGAGCTGATCAGCATTGACGAGGCGTTGACGCTGCGGGCGCCGAGGTCGGCGCCGTTGGCGATGTCTCCAGCAGCACCCGCAGAAACCGCGCGCGATCATAGCCGGTGATGATCCGCAGCCCTGAGCCGGGGCTCAGCCGCGCCCCCCAGCCCGCCTTGGCGTGATCGAGGGACACCTCCGCCCAGCGCCCGATCTCGGGATCGAGGGCGCAGCACGCCGCCAAGGGATCATGAAACAGCTTGCCCTCGGGGCGCCGCTGGAGATAGGCGCGCATCCCGTGGGTGATGATCTTGAGGCCCTCATGCGGGGCGACGACCGCCTCCGCCTCGGCCAAGAGCGCGGCGTCAAAGAGGACGCCGTGGCAGACATTCTTAGAGACAAAATGCTTATCTTTAAAGGACTTATCGGCGATCACGGCCTCGGCTGCGGGGCGATCCCCGTTGAGGTTAAAGCTGGGCACGCGCCGCAGCCCACGGAACTTGGGCAGCTGATCGAGGAACGGCACGACGCCCTCCCCCGCGAAGCCGCCTTGGACGAAGAGGCGGCCCAGGGGGCGGTCATCGCCCACCTCGCGGCGGTGTGCCAGCAGGGCGCCGAGGTTGCGCATGGGCGCGCCGACGACCAGGGTCGTCTCCTCATCGAAGCACCGCGCCAGCACCTGCCAGCCGGGCTCGGCCTCGCGGCTGGGCGGGATCTCCCCCAGCGCGCGGTAATGCCAGCTGGAGACGCAGGTGACGTAGCGCTCACCGGGCGTGCCTCGCGCCTTGAGGTGATCGAGGTTGTAGGCGCCGACGGGGATATCCAGATCAAAGCGCGCCAAGCAGGCGCGGACGACGCCGATCTGATGAGGCGTTCCGGGCGTGACGACGACGCCTTTGAGGGCGGCGCGTGGGTGACCACACAGCAGCGCCAGCGTCATAAAGTCATCGGGATCAGACGTCTCCATCTCCAACAAGATGGGGATCTTCGACGCGCGCATGGGGCTCACCGAGGGGAGGGGCATGGGGCTCACCGAGGGGGGCTTGAGCAATGGTCCTGACACTTTTCAGAGAGAATCTTTTGAATCGAGCCGCAGGGCTGCGTAAGCAGCCCGAGGACCGACATTTTTCGGACTTCATCCGCTCAAGGCGGACAGGCCGGAGTAAGAAAACAATCCGCAGAGCGGATT
>JAHJCH010000207.1 GCA_018813065.1 Myxococcota bacterium | reverse complement strand
TGGAGCACGTCGCGGCCCGCCAGATCGATGGCCGCCGCGCGGGAGAAGCTGAGGCGGATGCCCGCCTTCTGGGCGGAGATCAGCGCGTAGACGAGGCGCTCGACGTTGCCGCCCGAGAGGTAGTGGGCCTCAAGATCATTGGCGGAGATGGAGAGGCCCGCCTTGACGGCGCTGATGCGCGGGTTGACGATCAGCGAGGGGGGCACGCGGCGCAGGCGCATGGCCACAAGCTGGCCCATCCCCACGCCCGCCCCAGAGAAGAAGGCGGCGATCCAGAGCCCCACCGGGACAAAGTAGAAGAAGGCGCCCAAGAAGAAGAGGGCGCCAGCCCCCCCCAGCAGCAAAAGCGTGTTTGGGTCCATACGGAGAGCGCTCCTTTCAGGGCAGGCTGAGGCGCGGCCGTCAGCCAAGGGCGCGGCGGGCGCGGCGCCCCACCACGAGGGTGCTTCGCGCGCTGTCGGGGCCAAGCCCATCGGCTCGCCCTCACTACGCCCCGCTGGCGACACGCGCCAGCTTTCCACGCGGGTGTGCTTGAGCCTGTAGCAGTCTGAGCATCTTTTCACCATTCAAATCGCGCTCAAGGCGGCGCGCGCCGCGCCCTCCACCGCCGCCGCTGAACGTGCTATGTCCGCCCCATGACGATCCCCGGCAAAGTCTTCGCGGCCTTTATGGCCCTCCTCTTCACCTTCGGCGGCGTCAGCGCCTACACCGTCGCCCAGATGAGCGCGCTCAGCGCGCAGCTGGCCCAGCTCCATGACAACCTCATCCCCCTCGCGCCCAGGGTCGCCGAGATCCGCGCTGAGCTGCTGGGCCTGCGGCTGGTGTTGTCCTCTGAGGACCCCGATGAGCTGCGCCGTGGCGTGCGCTTCGCCACCGAGGTACACCCCTATCTAGAGCAGCTGCGGGGTGGCTTCGCCCAGGTCCGTGAGGGCCTTGAGGCCAAACCTAACCGAGCATCTGTTCAGAGGCTTGCAGTGCAGCTGGATGTGCTGGAGCGCAGCTATGATCGACTCCAGCGCCGCGCCGCGCGCTTCTTTGAGCAGGTCGAGCGGGGCGAGGACTGGGCCCGCCCGCAGCGGGCGCTCTTGGCGCGGCTGAGCGATCTGAGCCGCGCCCTGACCCGATTTGATAACGCGCTGTCGGCGGCCACCACCGAGGCGGTCGGCGCGTTTCGCCGCGAGGAGGATCGCGTCCGCTGGGGGGTGCTCCTCTTCGCGGGCGTGGCCATGATCGTCGGCGTCATCCTGAGCTTCGGCGCCAGCCGCCTGCTGCGCCCGCTGGGGCCGCTGCGCGCCGTCGTCGAGCGCATCGCCCGCGGCGACTATGACACCCGCGCGCCCCTGCCCGCGCCGGGTGAGCTGGGCGCCCTGGCGCGGGAGGTCAACCGCATGGCCGAGGCGATCCAGCAGCGCGACGCGCGCCTGCGTGAGCAGCAACAGGCGCTCCTGCACCGCGAGCGCCTGGCCACGGTCGGGCGGATGTCCTCGCAGATCACCCATGAGCTGCGCAACCCGCTCTCCAGCATCGGCCTCAACTCGGAGCTGCTGATGGAGGAGCTGGAGACGCTGGGGGCGGAGATGGACGGCGCCCGCGGCCTCTTGGAGAGCATCACGCGGGAGGTCGAGCGGCTGCGGGAGATCACCGAGGCGTATTTGCGCTTCGCGCGGCTGCCACGCCCTGAGCGCGTGCCGGTGAACTTGAACCATGCGGTGATGGAGCTTTTGGAGTTTGCGCGCGGTGAGCTGGAGCAGGCCCGCGTGCGCGCCCGCCTCGATCCTGATCCGGTGGGCCGCGCCGCGCTCGTGGACCCCAATCAGCTGCGCGCCGCCCTGCTCAACCTGACGCGCAACGCCATGGAGGCCCTCGATGACGTGGGCGGCGGCCACCTCGTCGTCAAGGTGCGCTCCCTCGGCGACGCCGCCTCGGTGGAGATCCGCGACGACGGGCCGGGGATGAGCGCTGAGGCGATGAGGCACCTCTTTGAGCCCTTCTTTACCACCAAGGCGCAGGGCACCGGCCTGGGCTTGTCGATGGTGCGTGAGATCGTTCAAGCCCAGGAGGGCGAAGTGGAGGTATATTCGCCGCCGGGTGAGGGGACCGTGGTGCGCCTGCGGCTGCCCCTCGCGGAGATGGAGGCCGGAGCCGATGCGATTGATGACCTATAACATCCGCCTGGGGATAGAGACGCGCCTCGCCGACGTGGCTGAGGCCATCCGCGTGGCGGGGACGCCTGATCTCTTGGCCCTACAGGAGATCGGGGTGCGCTGGCGCATGGGCGAGCGGGTGGATCAGCCCGCCGCCTTGGCCGAGGCCCTCGGCCTGCCCTACCACGCCTTCGCCGGCGCGCTGACGGATGATCAGGGCGGCCAGTTCGGGATCGCGCTGCTCAGCCGCGCGCCCCTCAGTCAGATCCAGATTGAGCGGCTGCCACTTGAGGCGGATGAGCAGCGGGTGCTCCTCAGCGCCTATGTTGAGGCGCCGACGCCCTTTTACGCCTTCAACACACACCTGAGCATCAAGGCCCCCGAGCGGCTGCGCCAGGCCCAGCGCCTCGCCGCGCGGCTGCGCGAGGCGGCGGGGCCGCTGATCCTGCTGGGGGATCTCAATGACGCCCCTGACAGCGCCCCGCTGCGCGCCCTCAAGGCCGTCGAGGGGCTCGCCGACGGCTTTGACGTGGCCGGCGAGGGCGGCGCGCTGACCTTCTCGGTCGCCGCGCCCGCCCAGCGCCTCGACTACGCCCTCTCGCGCGGCCCGCGCTGCCGCCGCGCCTATGTGGAGTACGCCGCGAGGGCCAGCGATCACTTCCCCCTCGTCGCCGAGATGGAGATGGAGGCCCCCCCATGCGCCTGAGCTTGCTGCTGATCCCCCTGATCTTGATGGCCTGTGACCGTCGCCCACCGCCGCGCCCCGAAAGCGAGGCGCCCGAGGCCCCCGAGGCGCCCCCCACGCCGAGCCTCAGCGCGCGCGATCTCTATAAATACGCCAGCGCCAAGCAGGGGCACATGGCCACCTCGGCCTCGACCGGCGTCGATCCGGTGGAAGCGCGCTTGGAGGAGGCCCGCGCGGCCTTGTCACGCGGGGCATTGAGCCGCGCCTGCGCGGCGGCGACGATCGCGGAGCAGTTGGCGCCGAAGCGGATCGAGCCGTTGGTGCTCTTGGGGCGCTGCGAGGCGCGGCGCGGCGCCCATCTGGCGGCCCTCGACGTCTATACGCGCGGCCTCAAGCTCCAGCCCACCAACCCAGAGGTCCTCTACGGCCACGCCACCACCCTGATCGCGCTCAATCGCGCCGCCGAGGCCACCGCCTCGCTCCTCAAATTGCGCCGTCTGCTCACCGATGAGCGCGCCGCGCTGCCCAAAGGCCAGCGGGTGACGATCTACAAGCTCCTCGGCGCCGCTCTCACGGCGCGGGGCGAGCATGAAGACGCGCTGGAGGCCTATGAGGGGCTCCTCAAGCTGGCGCCGGAGGACGATGAGGGGCGCCAAGGGCGGGGCGAGGCGCTGCTGAGGCTGGGGCGGCGGGCGGAGGCGCGGGCGGCGCTGGCGGAGATCGCCGCGCGACACCTCGATGACGCGCGCTTTAACCTCCAACTGGGCACGCTCACCGCCGAACTGGGGGATCTCGATGAGGCGGCGCGCCTCTTGAGCCTGAGCGTGGGCGTCGATCCCAAGGACGGGCGGGCCTGGCGGAATCTCGCGGGGGTTTATGAGCGCCAAGGGCAGGCGGAGGCGGCGGCGACGGCCTGGGAGGGGCTTAAACGGCACGTCAAGGGCAGTGATCCCAAGGGCGATCTCCACGCCCGCATCGCGCAGCTGCGCGAGACAGGGCTGACCCCCGAGGACACCCCCGAGGACACGCCCGAGGACACGCCCGAGGACACGCCTTAGGCAGCGTCGCGGCTCAGTCGCGGTGATAGGGGGCGCCGGCGAGGATGGCGCCCGCGCGGTAGAGCTGCTCGCAGAGGACGACCCGCGCCAGCTCATGGGGTAAGGTCAGCTGCCCTAAGCACATCAGCTCATCGGCCTCGGCCTTGAGCGCCTCATCGAGCCCGTCTGGGCCGCCGATGAGGAAGCTGAGGCTGCGCGCGCCGCCGTCACGCTGGGCGGCGATCCACGCGGCGAAGCCCCGCGAGCCCCAGCCACGCCCCCGCTCATCCAAGGCGATCACCCGGCCCCCCGAGGGGATCGCCGCGCGCAGCGCCTTGGCCTCCTCAGCGCGCCACCGCGCCGCGTCCTCCACCCGCCCCCGCGCCGCGTCGCGGACCTCGGTGAGCGTGGCGGGGAAGTAGCGCGAGGCGCGCTTGAGGTAGTCCTCGCTGGCCGCCGCCGCCCAAGCGCGCTTGAGCCGCCCCACGGCGATGACGTGGAGCCTCAAGCGCCCTCAAACTCAAGGGCGGGGGCCTCTCTCCACAGGCCCTCCAGGTCGTAGATGTAGCGCTCATCCTTGTGAAAGATGTGGATCACGGCGTCGCCATAGTCGATCAGCGCCCAGCGGCCGCTCTGGACCCCCTCCAGGCTCAGCGGCCGCCCCGCCATGGTCTTCATCTCGCGCTCCAGGTGTTGGGCCAAGGCGCGCACATGCATCTCGCTGCGGCCCGTGGCGATGACGAAGTAGGAGGTGTAGCTGACCAGCGCCTCCACTTCGAGCAAGACAATCTCCTCAGCCTGCTTATCATCCAGCATCTGAGCGATGTGAAGCGCCAGCTCTTTTGGTTCCATAAATCAACCTCTCGTTTGTCCAGTACCTTTGACGATGTATTTCTTACAGGTGAGATCCTCAAGCCCCATCGGGCCATAGGCATGCAGCCGCGTCGTGCTGATGCCGATCTCCGCGCCAAGCCCCATCTGCCCGCCATCTGAGAAGCGGGTCGAGGCGTTGGCCATGACCACGGCGCTGCGGACCTCCTCCAAGAATCTCTGTACGTTGGAGTAGTCTTCACTGAGGATCGACTCGGTGTGATCCGAGCCATAGGTGGCGATATGATCCATCGCCTCATCAAGATCGGCGACGATCCGCACCGCCAAGATCAGATCCAAGTACTCGGCGTGGTAGTCCTCCTCGGTGGCCTCGGCCATCGAGGGGAGGATCTCACGGGCGGCGGGGCAGCCTCGCAGCTCAACCCCGTCGGCGCTGAGGCGCTCGGCGATCATCGGCAGCAGCTCAGGGGCGATGGCCTCGTGGATCAGGAGCGTCTCCATGGCGTTGCAGACGCCAGGACGCTGCACCTTGGCGTTGTGGCAGATCTCAATGGCCTTGTCCCAGTCCGCGGTGGCGTCGATGAAGATGTGGCAGACGCCCTTATAGTGCTTGATCACCGGGATGCGCGAGCGCGCCGTGACGAAGCGGATCAGCGACTCGCCGCCGCGCGGGATGATGACGTCGATCCAGGGCTCGGCCTGGAGCAGCGCCTCGATCCACGCGCGATCCGTGGAGGGCAGGCTCATCAAGGCGTCGCCAGGGAGGCCGACGCCCTCCAAGGCCGCGCGGAGGATCTCGATGAGGAGGGCGTTGCTGTGCTTGGCCTCAGAGCCGCCGCGCAGGAAGGCGACGTTGCCGCTCTTGATGCACAGCGCCGCCGCGTCCACGGTGACGTTGGGGCGGGCCTCATAGATGATGCCGATGACGCCGAGGGGCATCCGCATCTGAGCGACGCGCAGGCCATTGGGGCGCACGCGCTCACCCAGCACCTCGCCCACCGGATCGGGCAAGGCCACGACCTCACGCAGCCCCGCGATCATGGCGTCGATGCGCGCGTCATCAAGCTTGAGGCGATCGCGCATCGCGCCCGTGACGCCGCGCGCGTCGGCGTCGGCGAGATCAAGGGCGTTGGCGGCCTTGATCGCCTCGCGGCGCGCGGCGAGGGCGTCGGCCATCGCCAAGAGCGCGGCGTCGCGGATCCGCCCCGGGGTCTTGGCCAACGCGCGGCTCGCCGCGCGCCCTCGGCGGCCGAGCGCCTCCATCTGCTCGTAGCTCATCTCTACATCTCCCAAGATAAACGGCGACCACTACCACAGAAGGCGTCAACACGGCAGCCCCCACGCGGCTTATCCACTTCACAGGGGATTCAACTCAGGGCGATTTTGAGGTCATCAGGCGCTTCGGCAGTCCTTGACGCTGGCCCCCCCCCGTGTTAGGAGCCGTGATTTAGGAATCAACGCCTGGGGGATCGTCCATGCAGGGCGCAATCGTCGTCGCTGATAAGAGCAAGACAGTTCGACGCATGGTCGAGATTGCTCTGGCCAAGCAGCCCTTCACCTTAGAGCTTTGTGAAGACGGCCAAGCCGCCCTCGCCGCCATCAACGCGCGCGCCCCACAGGTGGCCATCGTGGACGCCGATCTCCCCGGGATCGACGGCTACGCGCTGGCGCAGCGCGCCGCGGGCGTCAAGGTCATCTTGATGGTGGGGCGCAGCAAGCAGTATGACGCTGCGCGCGGCCAAGGCGCTGGGGTCCACAGCCACCTGGCCAAGCCTTTTGTCACGCAGAAGCTCATCGAGGTGCTCTTCACCGCGCTGGGGCAAGAGATCCCCGACGCCTACCTCTTCCGCTCAACCACGCTCAACATCCCCCTCGTGCGCAAGGACGCCAGCAGCGCCAGCCCCGCGCCGAAGCCCGCGATCGGCGGCGGCGCCTCGTTGAACCTGATGGGGCCGCCTTCTTCAGCGGGGTTGAGCGGATTGGGTGTCAAGCCGCCCGCTCTCGGGGCTGGCGGCCTCGGGGCTGGCGCCCTTGGGGCCAAGCCGCCGCTGCCCGCGATGGGGCGCCGCGCCGCCGT
>JAHJCH010000206.1 GCA_018813065.1 Myxococcota bacterium | reverse complement strand
GCTTGTCCCCCGTCGTCCACGCAGGCCTCAAGCCGGTAGCCAAGGATCATCTCCCCTTGTCGCATCTTCGCCCCGTTCGTCAGCCGCCCCTCAAGAGCGAATCGTCCTGCGTAGCCCCGCCTCGCCGCGCTGTCAAGGCGCACCCTGATGCTCGATCAGGCTCGCCGCTGGCGGGTGGTCGTGGCATTCTGCCGCGCACGACGCTCTAATGCGGAGGGCCCCTTATGCGCCTCACCTCAGCGCCGCGCCGCGCGCTCCTCGCCGCGCTCCTCGCCGCGCCGCTCCTCGCCCACGCCCAGGATCGTTGGTCCGATCCTCTCCCTGGTGTGCGTCACCTTGATCGGCGGCTGCCCGACCCCAACCGGGTCAACGCCCTCTTCATCGATCTCTGTCAGCCCGGGATCAGCCTCCACGCCACACGCCCAGATGATCGAGGGCAGGTCACCAGCCGCTTCGCCCGCGATTATGGGCTCGTCGCCGCCATCAACGGCGGCTTCTATAACGTCAACACCTACGGGACCATTGGGTTGACCGTCGGCGAGGGCGAACGCTGGGCCGACGGGGCCGATAACGACATCACCGGCTTCATCGCCTTCGGCGAGGATAACCGCGCCACCATCTCGATCCCCAGCGCCATCGTCGCCGCCCCCGAGCGGTGGATGCGGGCGGTGATCCCAGGGATGCCGCTGCTCTTGCGCGACGGCCAGGTGGTTCAAGAGCCCTGCACCTCTCACTACTGCGAGCGCCACCCCCGCACCGTCGTGGGGCTCGACGCCTCGGGGCGGACGCTGATCCTCGTCACGGTGGATGGGCGCTGGTCGGGGATCAGCCGGGGCATGAACCGCGATGAGCTGGCGGCGCTGATGCTCGATCTGGGCGCGCGCACGGCGCTCAACCTCGACGGCGGCGGCTCAACGACGATGGTCCTCAACGGCGCGGTGATGAATCACCCCAGCGATGGCAGCGAGCGGCGGGTCAGCAATCACCTCGGCGTGGCCCTCAACCTCGACGCCCGCCTCTCTCACTGCTGCACCCCCTCGGCGGCCCCGCAGCCAGGGCCGAGGTTTATCGATGTGCCCTCGGGGCACTGGGCCGAGGCGGCCGCCGAGGCGCTCTATCAGGAGGGCATCACCCAAGGCTGTCAGCAAAGCCCCCTGGCCTTTTGCCCCGACTGCGGCGTCACCCGCGCCGCCGCCGCCCTCTTCCTCGCCCGCGCCTTGGGGCTGCCCGATGGCGGGGTGGGCCGCTTCGAGGACGTGGGGCCAGAGACGATGGGCGCCGAGGCCATCGGCGCCCTGGCCGCCGCCGGGCTCTCCAACGGTTGCAGCCAAGATCCACCCCGCTTCTGCCCCTTGAGCCTGCTCAGCCGCGCCGAGGCCGTGACCCTGATCGTCCGCGCGGCGGGCTTTGACCTGATCGCGCCCACGGGCCAGTTCAGCGACGTGGGCCAAGCAGAGTGGTACGCCCCCTATGTGGAGACGGCCCTCGACGCCTGCCTCGTCTCCGGCTGCGGGGATGGCCGCTTCTGCCCCCATGATCACATCACCCGCGCGGAGCTGGCGGTGGTGCTGTCACGCGCGCTGGAGCTGGGGGGGCTGCGCCACTGCCTCGACGGCGAGCGCGAGGACGCGGGTGTAGAGCCGCCGCCCGTGGACGCCTCGGTTGCGCCGATCCAAGACATCCTCTGGCCAGACGCGGCGCCGCGCGACGCGGGCGTAGAGCCTGATCGACGGCCCCTCGATCCGCCGTGGGACGCGGCGTGGCCTGTGGACGCGGCCCTCGACAGCGGCGGTGGGCCGCTGGCGCCTGATGGCGGGCGCTTCGACGCCGAGATCACCCCCGACGCGGCGCGCCCTCGCCCCGACGCGGCGCGCCCTCAAGCCGACGCGGGGGCCTCGGGGCTGGATGGCGGGATCTCGCGCGTGGACATGGGGCGTGTTGGCGGGGACGTGGGGGCCTTGGGCGCCGAGGACCGCGAGGCCGCCGTCGGCGAGGGCTGTCACTGTCGCCAAGGCGCGCGGGGCGGGGCGTGGCTGTGGCTGTTGGCCCCGCTGTGGCTGCTGCGCCGACGCCGTGGGTCTTCCCCGACGTGAGCTGATCCACGCCCATCACCTTGGCCTTGCCAGCCGCGCCGCGCTGTGCCTGAATCCCGAGCAGCCATCTCAGGCTTTTGGGAGATCCCCCATGCGCAAAACGCTCGTCATCGTCGGCCACCCCAAGCTGCGCGGCGGCTCCATCGCCAACCAGATCATCGTTGATGCGTTGGCCGAGGCGGGCGCGGAGATCCGCGATCTCGGCGCCCACTACCCCGACTACAAGATCGACGTCAGCGCGGAGCAAGCGGCGCTGGTGGCCGCCGATCAGATCATCCTCCAGTTCCCGCTCTACTGGTACAGCGTCCCTGCCATCCTCAAGGCTTGGATAGATCAGGTGCTCACCTATGGCTTCGCCTATGGCTCGACGGGCAAGGCGCTTCATGGCAAGGCGCTCTACCTCTCGTTGACCACGGGCGGCCCGGCGGAGGCCTATCAGCCCGAGGGCTACAACCGCTTTACGCTCGACGCGCTGCTGACGCCGCTGCGCCAGACGGCCCATCTCTGCGGGATGACCTATGAGGCGCCCGTGATCTCCAACGGGATGATCTATATGCCCGGCGTCTCAGAGGCGGCGGCCCTCGACGCGCTCAAGGCCAGCGCCCTCGATCACGCCGCGCGGCTCAAGGCGGCGCTGAGCGCCTAGGCCACGGCGGCCACGGCGGGGAGGGGGGTGCCCTCGACGCCGACGAAGAGGGTGTAGAGGATGGCGGCGGGGGTCAGATCGGCGGGCTGGCCCTCGGCGGCTTGGAAGGTGAAGCCCTCGGCGAAGGTGGCCTTGAGCTGAGGCGCCTGGTAGACCCAGCCCGTCGCCGCGCGCCGCAGGCTGTGTGTCTCGCCGTCAAAGCGCCCACGGATGAGATCCGGCGCCAAGGCGAAGGCGTTGCTCGCCTCGGCCATAAACTCCGCCTCGTTGAAGTAAAAGCGCGGCTTATCGCGATAGGGCCGCCCCGCCGTGGGGCAGAAGGTCGCGCAGTCGCCGCACTCATTACAGCAGTCGGTGACCACGGCCACCTGCGGGCCTTGGATCACCTCGAACGTCTCGCCCAGCGTGGCCACCAGGCCGCCATCAGCGGCGGGGCTGAGCGTCGGCACGGCCACGCTGACGCCCTCGAAGGCGTAGGTGAACAGGGCGCGGTTGGGGCAGACGCCGACGCAGAGGCTACAGAAGCTGTCACAGTCAAGGCAGCGGGCCGCCTCGGCCTGGGCGGCCTCATCAGAGAGGGTCAAGAGCACCTCATCGAAGTCCCTGGGCTGGGGCTTGAGGCGGTGGGGCAGGGTCACGCCGTAGACGCGCTCGGCGCGCTTGATCAGCGCCGCGTTGATGTCCTCAATCGCGCTCAAATGAGGCTTGGTTTGACGCCCGATGATGCGATCGGCGATGCGCTTACCGTCGCCGCTGGCCTTCACCGCCGAGGCCGCGCCCGCGCCCGCCGTGTCGCCGCCCGCGTAGACGCCTTGGAGCGATGTCTCACCCGTGATCGGGTCGATTTTGATGTCGCCCTTGGGGGTCAACTCGATGGGCAAGTCGCCGAAGAAGTCCAGCACCGGGCGTTGGCTGACCGCCAGGATTAACGTATCGAGATCAAAGCGGATCTCCTCGCCCGTCTCCACTGGGCGGCGGCGCCCATCGGGGCCTTTGAGGCCCAACTCCATCTTGTCACAGACGAGGCCCTTGAGCTGATCGCCCTCGACGATGAGGCGCTTGGGTGAGGCCAGCTCATAGAGGGGGATCGCCTCGGCGATCAGCCCCTCGATCTCCTCGGGATCGGCGGGCATTTCGGCGCGGGTGCGGCGATAAATGACGCTGACCGTGGCGCCCAGCCGCGTGGCGGTGCGCGCGCTGTCCATGGCCACGTCGCCGCCGCCGATCACGGCCACGCGCGGCCCGATTTCAACGGCGAGGCCATCGCGCACGCGACGCAAAAAGGCCGTGGCGTCCAAGATCCCCGCCGCGTCCTCGCCCTCCAGGCCCAGGGCGCGCCCGATCTGCGCGCCCGTGGCCACGATGATCTGGGTAAAGCCCTCTTCGTAGAGCCGCGCCAAGGTGAAATCGACGCCCGCGCGCTGGTGAAAGCGGATCTCCGTGCCCAGGGCGTCGAGCTGCGCCGTGTCTTGGGCGATCACCGCGTCGGGGAGGCGGTAGCTGGGGATGGTGCCGCTGACCATGCCGCCGAGCTTGTCGAACTGCTCAAAGATCGTGCAGGGGTAGCCCGCCTGCCCCAAGGCCAGCGCGGCGGCCACGCCGCAGGGGCCGCCGCCGATGATGGCCACGCGCTGCCCCTCCACCGGCGCGCCGGGCTGAGGCGCGGGGGGGGTGGCCTCATGATCCATGATGTAGCGCTTGATCTCGCGGATGTTGAGCGGCTCGTCGAAGTGCGTGCGCACACAGGTGTCTTGGCACTTGCGATCACAGATCCGGCTGAGGATGGCGGGGATGGGGTTGTCCCCGCGCACGATGGCCACGGCGTCCGCCACGCGCCCCTCGGCCACGGCGCGCATATACGCCGGGACGTCTTGATTGACCGGGCAGGTGTCGGTGCAGGGCGCCTCGATGCAGTCAAAGAGCCCCAAGGGGCGCTGGGTCTTGGTCGGCGGCTGGGGCCGCTTGTGCAGGCGCGGCGTGGCGGTGACATGGGCGGCGTAGTGGGCCAGGTTGAGCCCCGCGCAGACCTCGATGACCTGCTGGCGGCGGGCGCCGACGTGGAAGAGGCCCTCCTCCTCGGCCCAGGCGGTGACGATGGCGTCGAGCTGGTCCTCGTGGCCCTCCAGGCGGGCCAAGAGCGCCTCGCACGGCCCCTCGTCGATGTCGATCTTCTCCGAGAGGGCGGCGACGAAGGCCTCACGGTGCGCGGCCAAGGCGGACTTGACGATAAAGGCCGCCGTGCTGGTGGCCCCAAGCTCGGCGAAGGCCGCGCGGGTGTTGCGCATGTACTGGGTCATGCGGGTGTAGCCGCCCGACTTGAGCAGATCGGAGCAGACGGTGATGGTCTGCATCCCCATCTTGAGCAGCGCCGCGACGTTAAAGGCGTCGGCGCCGCCGGCGTAGGACATGGGCAGCTCGCCGTGGAAGTCGGCGTTGAGCTGGGCGGCGAGGCGGATCGTCAAGGCGTGCAGGGGCCGCCCAGACATATACATATGCCGCTCATTGGGCGAGAAGGCGTC
The DNA here is from genome assembly GCA_018813065.1 of Myxococcota bacterium. Classification (GTDB taxonomy): domain Bacteria; phylum Myxococcota_A; class Bradymonadia; order UBA7976; family UBA1532; genus JAHJCH01. Next base: position 2,450 of record JAHJCH010000206.1, on the reverse strand, counting down.
GCGGTGGTTCTCCACCTCCAGCGTGTTCGACAGCTTCACCCCAAAGGCCAGCTTCTTGTGCTTGGCCAGCTGCTTGAGGCGCTGGAGCATCGGCACCGCGTCGGCGTACTTCAGATCATGCCCAAAGGCCTCATCGGGGATGATGATGTCCTCAAACCCCAGCTCCTCGTTGAGCGTGCGGCGGGCCAGCTCAGGCCCCAAGAGCGTCGGGTTGAGCTTGACGTAGGTGTGAAAGCCCTTCTCGGCGATCAGATACTCGCTGATGCGCTCGATCTCATCGGGCGGGCAGCCGTGCATGGTCGAGAGCGTGACGCTGTTGGACATCTCTGCGGGGATCGTGAGCTGACGGGCCTGGGGGTAGCGCGCGGCGACGGCCTCGATCAGCGCGGGGAGGCGCGCGCTGATGTCACGCGCTTGAGCGAGGAACCACTGGACGTTGTCGCGCTTAATGCCCTCCAGGTTGTAGCCCACGCTCAGGTTGAAGATCACCTCGGGGCGCTCGCCCTCGAAGCCCAGCTTGTGATGCAGCGCGTGGATCAAGACCCAAGCGCGGGCGTACTGCTCAAGGGACTGCTCAACCTTCAGCTCTTGGGACCACTCCACGTTGTAGCCCTCATCCTCCATGTCGATGCAGGGCTTGGAGATCTCCAGCTCATCGAGGGTCTGGACGGTCTTAAGCTCGATAAAGCGCGCGCCGCACAGCCAGGCCGCCACGATGTTGCGGGTGAGCTGCGAGTGCGGCCCGGCGGCGACGCCGAAGGGCGTGGAGAGGGGCTGATCAAAGACCGCCGCGCGGTAAGGGGCGGCGGCGCTGGGGCGATAAAAGAGATCGGCGGGGATACCAAAGACGCTGCCCTGCCGCTCAAGCTCATCAAAGATCCAAGCGGTGGTCTGCGCCATTGAGAGGGGCGAGAAGCGATCGGACATGGAGGGCCTCCATCAAAAAGCGGGCTACTACAACACCGCAGGAGGCCGGAATCAACCGAGAGCGAAGCGAGACGTGGCCTGGGGCCTGAGGGGCGCTTACTTGATGGGGGGCTGGGGCGCCGTGGCGCCGCCCATCTGGGCTTGGAGCATGGGCACGAGGAACATCTGGATCATCTGCACCTCGGGGGCGGTCAAGGAGGTGGAGGAGACGACGCGGCGCCCCTCGGCCTTGATCTGGAGGCGCTCCACCGCGCCCTTGAAGGGCATGGCGGCCATCTGAGGATCCTTCATCATCTGCTTGAGCTGCATATCGGCCAGCGCAGCCAGCTTCGCCGCGTCCTTGTCCGTGCCCATGGTCAGCGACACCGCCGCCTTGATGTCATCCTTGATCCAGAAGAGGCCGGTCATCCCATCGAGATCGCCGATCTGCTCCTTGGGCAGATCCTTCTTCATCGCCGCAGGGACGATCATGGAGAACCACAGGGTGGGGTTGTTCTTGACATGGGCGATCTCTTGAGAGAGGGCCTTTTGGTTCATCGCGCGGGTGCCGTCGAGGAGGCTATGAATCAGGGCGGTCGTGCCGAAGACCAGGCGGCCCTTGTGCATGGTGATGGAGAACTCACCATCTACATACACGGTCTTGCCTTTATAGGCTGACTTCTTGGCGCTGTCTTTATTGGACAACATCTCCAAGTTTTTCTCGCTGAAGTTGCCCTTCATGGCCATGACGAACTTATCAGGCTCGCCGTTATCCATGTTAAAGCCAAAAACCAAAGACTGAGTATCATTCTTAAGATCGATACCCGTCTTCGTCTTCATCTCTTCGTTGAACTTCTTAAACTCGGGGTGATTCTCCACCAAGCCATAGACGCTCTTAAAGATGGCGGTCTTTTGCAGCTGCGCGAAGTCCAGCCCGAGGACGAGAGACACCTCCTTGGGGAAGTACTCCATGTCAGCGAGGACATTCGCGTTGGAGATCGCGGGCGCGAGCAAGAGGAGCGCGAGGGCGACGACTTTCATTCAGGGCCTCTGAAGACATGCTCAGCGTGCAGACAGGAGACAAGCAACGTCATCATCGCGTTCACCTCGGTCTGTCTGATTGAGGCGTGGGCCTCATCGCTCAGCGAGTGGATTTTCGTGTGACGCAGGATGCCTCAAAGGGGCCTGGGCTGACAAACAGTAGTTTGCTTATGTGGGATGATTTCCTCTTCACGCCAGCGATCCTGGCGCGGCTCGGCTCGTGACTCAGGCTCTCCAAGCGGCTAATCTCCGTGGGCAAATTCTTTGACGACGCGTCACCGGGGGTGGCGCGGTGGAGAGTACGGTGATGACCAAGCGAGCCAGGGCGCGCCTGCGCCTCTGCCTGAGCGCGGCGCTCCTCCTGGGGTGCCAGGCGAAGAGTTCTTCGCCGGTCCTCTTTAACCAAGACGGCGGCCTCGGCGCGGACGGGGGCGGCGGCCAGGCGGGCCAAGGCGGCGAAGAGACGCCCGGCGGCGGGGGCGGCGAGGCGGGCAACAGCGGCG
>JAHJCH010000205.1 GCA_018813065.1 Myxococcota bacterium | reverse complement strand
TCTGGGCGTGGCGCTGGGCGGCCCGCGCGGCAGGCGCCGAGGCGTCCACCCGCGCGATCACCTCCACGGGGGTCAGCGCCTCCTGGGCGTGGGCGTTCGCCGCGCAGAGGCGCAGCGCCAGCAACGCCAGCCCGCGCTTCATCCGCCCCTGCCTCATACATTCGTCCCCACGCGGCGGTCGCGCCGCGCGTAGACCAGGCTGTAGATGGCGGGGATCAGCGCCAGGGTGATGAGCGTCGAGCCAAGGAGGCCGCCGACCACCGCGCGGGCGAGGGGAGCCTGGGCGTCAGCGCCCTCGCCAACGCCGAAGGCGAGCGGTAAGAGCCCCAAGATCGTGGTGGAGGTGGTCATCAGGATGGGGCGCAGCCGGCGCTGGCCCGCTTCGATGATGGCGGCGGTGGCCTCGACGCCTTGACGGCGGAGCTGGCCGGCTTGGTCGACGAGGAGGATGGCGTTGTTGACGACGATCCCCCCCAACATCACGCAGCCGATGTAGGACTGGGCGTTGAGCGTGGTGCGCGTCAGCCACAGCGCCAGGAAGACACCTACGCTGGCGACGGGCACCGACAACATGACGATCAGCGGATCGATCAGGGACTCGTACTGCGCGGCGAGGACCATGTAGACGAGGGCGATGGCCAAGATTAGCGCCCACAGCAGCGCCTCGAACGCCTCCTCTTGAGCCTCAAGCTGGCCGCCGAGGCGGATCTCATAGCCGACGGGGCGGGGGATGGCGGCGAGCGCGGCGCGGGCGTCGGCGGCCACCGAGCCGATGTCGCGCTCGGCGATGTTGGCCTCCACACGGGTGACGCGCTGCTGGTCCTTGCGGTCGATGCGCATGGGTCCCATATCGGGGCGCGGCGTGACCACGTCACCCAGCGTGATCCAGGCGCCGCTGGGTGTGCGCAGGGGCAGGGCGAGGATGTCCTCGACGCTGCGTTGGCGCGGATCGGCGAGCTGCACCCAGATGCGGTAGGCCTCGCCGCCCGTGCGATAGACGCCCGCGCCCCGCCCCGCCATCGCGGTTTGGAGCGTCTCGGCGATCTGGGCGACGGGCACGCCGAGGCTGGCGGCCTTGGCGCGGTGGATGTCGAAGCGGGTCTGGGGGACACGACGACCACGCGCCAAGGTCACGTCGGTGATGCCGCCCACGCCCTCCAGCGCCTCGGCGGCGCGGGCGGCCAGGCCATCCAACACGGCCAACTCAAAGCCGCGAATCTCCACGCGCAAGCCCTCCTCGCCCCCAAAGAGCCGCTCCAAGAGGAACTGGCCCTGGGGGGCGCGGGCGCGGATCTTCATCCCAGGGATCTGGCCTTCGAGGCGGCGGCGTAGATCGTTGGCGATGGCGGTGTTGCTGCGCGCCCGCTGCGTGGCGGGCACAAGCGAGATCTCCACGCGGCCTTGGGCGGCGCGCTCGGGTCGCCGCCCGTTATCCCCGACGTTGGTCATGGCGGCCTCGGCCTCGGGCACGGCGGCGGCCACGACGGCCTCCACGCGCCGCGTCATCTCGTCGAGGCGATCCAGGCGCACGCCCGTCTCCATCTCGCCCCAGACTTGGACGGCGCCCTCGTCGCTGGGGGGCATAAACTCAGCGCCCAGCGTGGACATCAGCAGGAAGCTGGCGAGGGAGAGCGCAGCGGCGCCCAGCACGATCAGCCCTCGGCGGCGTAGGGCGCCTTGGAGCTGAGCTTTGTAGGCGGCGGCGAGGCGGTCGTAGAGGGCGGCGCCGCGCTGGCTGAGGCGCGAGGGGGCCTGTGGGCGCGCGCCGCGCCCTTGGCGGGCGGCCAAGGCGGGGACCACGCTCAAGGCGACGAGCAGTGAGGTGAAGAGGGCGAAGCTGATGACATAAGCCATCTCGCGGAAGAGCTGACCCGAGACGCCCTCCATAAAGACGATGGGCAGGAAGATCACCAGGGTGGTCAGCGTGCTGGCGAGGATGGCGCTGGCGACCTCGCCGCCCCCCGCCTCGGCGGCCTCGCGCCAGCCCGCCCCGCCGCCCCGCCAACGGGCGATGTTCTCCAAGACCACGATGGCGTTGTCGACCATCATGCCCGCCCCCAGCGCCAAGCCGCCGAGGGTCATCAGGTTCAGCGTCAGGCCCAGCCCCTCCATCAAGGCGAAGGTCGCCAGCATGGAGATGGGGATGCTGAGGCCGATGATCAGCGTGCTGCGCAGGTTGAGCAGGAAGAGGAAGAGGATCAGCAGCGCCAGCGCGCCGCCGTAGAGCACGGAGCGGGCGACGTTGGCGATGGAGCGCTCGATGAAGTTGCCCTGGTTGAGCATTGAGGCGATGTGGATGTGGGGCAGCTCGGCGTTGAGCGCCTCGACCTCGGCCAGGACGGCCTGGGCCACCTCCACCGTGTTGGCGTCGGCTTGCTTGCGGATGGCGACGCGGATGCCCCGCTGGCCGTTGACGCGGATCAGCTGGCTGAAGCGCTTGTGGGTGTCGCGCACCGTCGCCAGCTGCGCCAGCGTGATCGGCGCCCCATCGCGCGTGGCCACGATGAGCCGACGCACCTGGGCGGGATCGGTGAGCTGGGCTGGCGCCCGCAGCGTGCGCTGGAGGCGGCCTTGGTCGATCTCACCGGCGGGCAGATCGACGTTGGCGCGCCGCAGCGCGGTGACCACCTCATCGAGGCTGATGGCCAGCGCGGCGAGCTGCTGAGGGTGGATCTCGACGCGCAGCTCCCGCTCAAAGCCCCCCCAGACGTCCACCTGGGCCACGCCCGCCATCCGCGAGAGGCGGCCGCGCACATGCCGCTCGATCACCGCCGTCAAGGCCACCGGATCGAGGTCGCTGGCGATGCCCAAGAGCAGCACGGGGAAGCTGTTGACGTCGAACTTGCGCAGCTGGGGGCGCTGGACGTCCTCGGGCAGCTCGCCCAGCTCATCCTCGATGCGGGCGCGCACGTCCTGGGCGGCGACGTTGACGTCGGTGCCCCAGCCGAAGGTGACGGTGACCTCGCTGTTGCCCTCGGAGGAGGACGAGACGATCTCCTCGACGCCGGGGACCGTGGCGACGATCTCCTCCATGATCTGCGTCACCAGCGCCTCCATCACCTCGGGGCTGGCGCCCTCGTATTGGGTGCGCACCGACAGCGTGGGCAGCTCGATCTCGGGCAACAGATCGACGCGGAGGCGCAGGAGACCGGCGACACCGAGGGTGACGACGATCAGCGTCATCATGGCGACGAAGACGGGGCGGGCGACGCTGAGTTGGGGGAGGCTCATGGGCGCGACGCGACGTCGCGCGCGCGCGGCACACGAGTGTCTGGCTCGGGGCGGATGGCCGCGCCGTCGCTGATCTGGAGGAGGCCGAGGGTGATCACCGTATCGCTGGGCGGGGGGGGGCCGAGGAGCTGGATAACCTCATCGGCGCGTCGCCCTGTCTCCACCGGCCACCAGCGCGCCGCCTCACCCGCGACGAGGAAGACGCCCGCTTGATCGTCGCGGGTGGTCAACGCCGTCTCAGGCACTGTCACCGCGTCGGCGATCGTCTCCAGCGTGACCTCCGCGCGGATGAACATCCCTGGCTTGAGCCGCAGCCTTGGGTTGGCCACCTCCAGCTCGATCCGCGCTTGGCGGGTGTCGTCGTCGAAGACGGGGGCGAGGCGAACGACATGGGCGGGGAAGACCTCACCGGGGAACGCCTCGGTGGTGAGGCGCGCCTCGGCGCCCAGGCGCAGGGTTGGGGCGTCACGCTCGGGGATCGAGAGCACGGCGATGAGCGGATCGAGGGCGACGAGGGTGAGCAAGGGAGCGCCAGCGGCGATCACCTCGCCCTCTTCGGCGTGGCGCGCGGCGATGAAGCGGGGCGCGGCGGCCTCTTTGTCTGGCACGGCGTGCGGCGCAGCGATCGAAGCGCCTTGAGCCGTGGTTGCGCCCTCAACGCGCCAGTCGGCGCGGAGATCGGCCTCACCCAGCGCCACGCGGGCGGCCTCTGCCTCGGCGCGTGCCCGCCCCAGCGTCGCGGCGGCGATCTTGAGCGCGCCTTGGGCCTCGATGGCGCTCGCCTCAGCGGCCTCCAGGCCCTCGGTGGCCAAGACCCCTTGCTTATGAAGTTGGCGGGCCCGGGTGAGGCGGCGCGTCGCGATCTCATCGGCGCCCTTGGCCGCGTCGCGGCGCGCCTTCGCCACCCCGACCTCGGCGCGCGCGGCGGCGAGGGCCTGGCGCAGCGTGGCGTCGTCGAGCTGAACGAGGGGCTGGCCCAGGGTGACGCGATCCCCGAGGTTCACCCAGAGGCGGGCGATCTGGCCGCCTCGCCGCGCGGCGATGGTCTGGCGGGCGTGGGCGATCAGCGCGCCATAGAGGGCGCGGCGCACCGTCAGCGGTCCCCGCGTGATGGGCGCGGTGAGCACGGGCGTGGGCGGCGGGCTGGGGCGCTTGGCCCGCTGTGGCGCTTGGCCCGCGCTGAGGCGCCACGCGACGGCGAGGAGGAGGGCGAGGAGGAGGGCGAGGAGGAGGGCCAAGGGCCCCAAGCGACGTCTCATCGTAATCGCGACACTCTCCCCGTCATCCCCTGATTTCGACGCCCCGAAGGTAGACCTGCCCCCGCCCGGCTTCAAGCGCGATTTGAGGTGGGGTGGTGCTTTGGCGTCCGCAGACCCAATCGAGTCGGATGGGAGGCGCCCGAGGGATTTGCAAAGCGAGTCGCGCGTGATCAAGGCGCGCGGCCACTCGATCTGGCTCGCTGCTGGCGCGCGCCAGGGCTGGACGAGGCGCTCAGCCTCGCCAGCGCCGATCCAGCGCCCGCGTCGCCCGATCCACGCTCCTAAAGGTGGGCACGCCCGCCTCATCCAGGGCGGCGCAGAGCGGATCATAGAGCGCGCCGCCGTCGAGGACGACCACCCAGGGCTTGCTCGACGCGGCGAAGAGGCGCCCCAGCCGCGCGGCGATGGCCGAAGGGTGACGCAGATCCTCATGATGCCCCGCGCCAGGCGCCAGGCTGTTGAGCGCTGGGGTCAGCGGCACGACCCCCACCACCGCCGCGTCGATCTGTGGGTCCGCCAGCGCCGCTTGGATGATGGCCTCATAGCCCTCATCGCCCAGCATCGGGGTCAGATCCAGCGGGTTATGCACCTCAACGATGCCCTTGAGGCGGTAGCGCTCAAACAACGCCTCCAGGGTGGCGGTGGTCTCTGGGGAGAAGGGCGCCAACGTCAGCGCGCTGAGGTTGTCGGCGATGCCCACACACTCAAAGCCCGCGTTGGAGATGGCCGCCACACGCCGCCCGCGCTGGGGTTTGCCGCGCAAGAGGGTCAGCGCGCGGGTCAGATCCTCAAACTCGGACAGGCTCTCGGCGACGATCACCCCCGCCGCCTCAGCCAGCGCCCGCGCCACAGCGTAGTCACCCGCCACCGAGGCCGTGTGCGAGGCCGTCGCCTGCTGCCCCGCCGCCGTGCGCCCCGCGCGGTACAAGATCACCTCGCGTCCGCTGGCGATGATCCGCCGCGCCGCCTCAAGCCAACGTCGCCCATCATCAGGCTTAAAGCCCTCGACGTAGCAGGCGAAGACCTCAACCTCTGGATCTTGGGCCAGATGCGCCAGATAGTCCCCCGCCGTCAGATCCAGCTGGTTGCCGATGGAGAGGATGTAGCGCGGGTTGAGGTGCGCCAGCTTGCTGGCCCGCGAGACGGCCAGGGCGCCGCTCTGGGAGATCAGCGCCAGGGGCGTCGTGTGCGTGTCTGTGGGGGGCAGCTTGTAGCTGGGGATGAACATGGTGTCATAGCGCCCCGGCTTGGAGCGCACGCCCAGGCAGTTGCCGCCGTTGATCAGCGGCCCCTCCCAGGGCGTCGCCCGCGAGGCCCACAGCGCCTGATTCATCCGCGCCACCAGCGGCTGAGAGGCCGCCGTCTCCCCCAGCCCGCCAGGGATGACGATGATCGACTCCGCCTTCTCGTGCTGGATCAGATCCTCGATCAGCGCCGGGGTCTGGGCGGCGTCCACCGTGACCACAAACAGATCTACGCGCTGGGGCAGCGCGGCGACATCGGGCACGCAGGGGCAGCCCAACATCTCCGCCCGATCTGGCTTGATGATGTAGAGCCGCGCCGGGTCAAAGCCCTCGCGCAGCAGGTTCTTGACGATGATGTGCCCCGGCGTGGGCTTGTCGGAGACGCCGATGACGGCCACGCTCTGGGGCTTGAGCAGCCGATCCAGCTTGTGAAGGGGCCGGGGCGGCGGGGCGGCGGGGCGCGCCGTGGGGCTGAGGGTACACAGGGCGTCGAGGGCGATGAGGCGCCCCTCATGCAGCACCAGCGGGTTGATCTCCAGCTCGGCGATGTCCTCGGGGATCAGCGCGGCGATGCCCTGAGCGAAGCGCAGCAGCGTCGCCCGCAGCGCGGCGGGGTCTATGCGCGCCGCCTGGCCGCGTAATCCGCCAAAGAGCAGGGGCGCCAGGGCCAAAGGACGCAGCGCCGCCTCGATCCGCGCCTCATCCAAGCCATCCGGGGAGAGGATCGCCACACCACGACCGGGTTTAAAGCTGCCCGAGAGCAGTTCGGTGTAGATCCCGCCGATGCCGAAGGTGATCACAGGGCCAAAATCGGGGGTCTGGCGCGCCCCCAGGAGCAGCTCATGGCCCAACGCGGCGCTGAAGGGGATGAAGGCCATGATCAAGAAGCCGGCGATGGGGTAGTCCGCCAGGCGCTCGGCCATCTCCGCCGCCGCCGAGGCCAGCGCCGCCGTCGTCTTGGGCACGATTTTCACGCCGCCGAGGTCGCTCTTATGGAGGATCTCGGCGGAGACGACCTTGAGGACCACGCGGTCCCCCTCGAAGGCGCCCAAATCCAGGCTTGAGATGCCCTCAACGCCCTCGATAAAGGCCCGCTTGGGGGTCTCGATCCCCCAAGTCTCCAGCAGATCGAGGCCCTCATGCTCAAAGAGCACCCGGCGGCCCGCCGCGCGCGCCCTTGAGGCGGCCTCAAGGCTCATCGAGCGGCCTCGCGGCCCGCGCGGAAGGCGCGCGCGTTGGCCTCGACGACCTTGTCCCCCTTGCGGGCGAACATCTCGGCAATAAACGCCTCTAAAGTCTCGCTGGATAAGGGCAAAATGGAGGAGGCGGCCCCCGCCATGACCACGTTCGTCGCCCGCGCTGAGCCCGCTTCTTTGGCCAAGGACAGGGCGTCGATGTGGCGCCCGCCAGGCACCGCCTCCACCGCCGCCAAGACCTCGGCCAGCGGCGGGTAGTTGGGGATGTTGATCACCGGATCAGCGGCGGTCAGCAGCCGCCCGCCAGGGGCCAAGAAGGCCACATAGCGCAGGCTCTCCAGCGGCTCCATGCTCAGGATCAGCTGCGCCCGCCCTCGGGGGATGGTGCTGCTGTGAATCGGGCCATCGGAGAGGCGCAGATCGGCCATCACGGCGCCGCCGCGCTGGGACATCCCGTGGACCTCGGCCTGCTTGACGTTGAGGCCCGCCCGCAGGGCCGCGTTGGCGATGATCGCCGACAATGAGAGGACGCCTTGACCGCCGACGCCAGCGAGGATGATGTCAAACTTCATGGGGCGCTCCTTACTTCTTGGCCTTGGGCTTCTTCTTCGCCGTCTCAATGCACTCGCGCACGGCGATGACCACCGATGGCCCGTCATAGGCCATCTCGGACTCAAGCACCTTGGCCAAGGCGGCCTGCGAGCGGGGGTGGGTCTTGACCACGCGGCAGTGCTCGGGATCGATGCCCGTGCCCAAGACAAGCCGCTCCAGCTTGCCATAGGGCACGATCGTCGGCTGCCCGCCGGTCATGGCCGTCGTCTCGTTATCGACGATGATCAAGGTCATGGGGGTTTGATCGGCCACAACATCCAACAACGCCGTGATCCCCGAGTGACAGAAGGTGCTGTCGCCGATAAGGCCCACGGCGGGGCGCAGGCCCGCCTCCGCCGCGCCCTTGGCCATGCCCACCGAGGCGCCCATGCAGACGCAGGACTCGATGGCGTGATAAGGCGGCAGGGCGCCCAGGGTGGAGCAGCCAATGTCGGCGGTGACCACCGACTGAGGGAAGGCGGCGCGGGCTTGGGCGAGGGCGGCGAAGGTGTCGATGTGCGGGCAGCCCTTGCACAGCTGTGGGGGGCGGCCTGGGGTCTGATCAAGGATGTTGAGCGATGCGTCGCCGAGGATCTCCAGGCCCAAGGCCACGCGCAGGAGATCGCTGCTCAGCTCCCCATCGCGAGGCAACGCCCCGCTGAGCCGCCCCGTGATACACACCTCACGCTGCGGCAAGACGCCCTTGAGGGCGCGCTCGATAAAGGGGTAGCCGTCCTCGCAGACGAGGATCTCATCGACGTGGGCGGCCAGGGCGCGGATCTTCTCGACGGGCATGGGATAGGCGCCGACGTGCAGATGCGAGGGGGCCTCGTCCAGCTCTGAGGCGTTCTCCAGATAATAGTTGCGGGCGTTGCCAGCGGTGATCACCCCCAGGCGCGGCGACGCCAGCGTCAAGGTGTTGAAATCACATTGATTGGACCAAGAATCAACGTCGGGCGCTTGACCCAGGACGCGCTTCCACTGCTGCCGCGCGTGGAGGGGCAGCAAGACCCACTCGCGGGGATCGCCAGCGCCGGAGAGGGGCGGCTCAGGCTGGGGCGTGGCCAAGCGCACCACGGCGCGGCTGTGGGCGAGGCGGGTGACGAGGCGCAGGACCACGGGCAGGTTAAACCGCTCTGAGATCTCATAGGCGGCGAGGGTCATGTCATAGATCTCTTGAGGATCGGCGGGCTCAAGGCAGATCGTGTGGGCAAAATCGGCGAAGTAGCGGGTGTCCTGCTCATTCTGCGAGGAGTGCATCCCCGGATCATCGGCGACGGCGAGGACGAGGCCACCTTTGAGGCGCACGACGGCGGAGTTCATAAAGGGATCGGCGGCCACATTGAGGCCGACGTGCTTCATGGCCACGAGGGCGCGCCGCCCGACAAAGGACACGCCCAGGCCCGCCTCAAGGGCGGTCTTCTCATTGGCGGCCCAGGCGGCGCGCGGGGCGCCGTGTCGTTTGTAGTGGGCGATGAGGAACTCGACGATCTCGGTGGAGGGGGTGCCGGGGTAGGCATAGGCGGCGGTGATCCCGGCGTGAACGCTCCCCAGCGCCACGGCCTCATCGCCGAGCAGGACTTGGGTCTTCTTCTCTTCCATCACGAGGCTCCTCATCGACGTTGGGCTCGCTCAGGCGCGGCGCCTGAGATCCTGAGCCGGGCATCAGTATCTTTTCCGCTGATGGTTGTCAAAAGGTGAACCCGTCGGGCGCGCTGGGGGCCGCTGCGCGCGCACACGCATAAAAATGCCTGAGAGGCTGCGGTGGTGTGAGGGCGGGGATAAGCAGCGGTGTGTTAGACGTCTACGCCGACCTTGGCGCCGAGGCTTGGATCGTAAAAGTTCTCCCCCTCCAGCTCTGTCCTTCGCGCCAGGAGCTTTAAGAGCGCCAGCGTCTCTCCTCGATCTTGCTCAAGGGCCTGGGCGTCTGAGGGGAAGATGCCCTTGCCGGCCATCTCCAGCGTCTGCTCAAAGTCGCGCCAGTGCCTCCAGCCGTCCTCCATCGCCTCAACCCGCACGTCGCTCAGCATCGGGCTGTCGCGCCACAGGCGCTGCCAGAAATGAGGTGGCTTAAAGCAGCGGCAAGAGGGCTCCCAGAAGACCTTGCCGTTGGACTGCGGCGTCGTCAGGCAGCGGGGCAGATCGCCTTGCAGCGGCTTGGTCAAGCCCACCAAGGCGACGCCGAGCGCGCCACCCGGCCGCACGAAGCGCGAGAGATAGTCGATGTACAGCTCATCGGTGCCAAAGTATTGAAAGGCGTCCACCGAGAGGATGGCGTCGAAGTAGCCCGCCGCGAAGGGCAGCGTGTGGGCCTCGGCCTTGATCGGGCAGACCCGATCGGCGACGCCCGCCTCCACGACGCGCCGCCAGTTGTGATCTGGGCTCATCCACAGATCGGCGGCGATGACATTGACGCCAAACTCTTTGGCTAAGAAGACGCTGGTCATGGCTTTGCCGCAGCCCAGATCCAGCACGCGCATCCCCGGCTGTAGATCCAGCGAGGCGCAGAGCCACTCCAAGAGCCACAAGGCGTTTGGCCCCATCTGATTGTCTAAAACCCACTCGGGATCATAGGCCGATGAGCGGGGAAACTCGGGCTTGTGGAGCGCGCGCTTGAGATCGATCATTGATGCCTCCTGGGCTCGTCTAAGCACGCGTGGTTTTAGCAAAATCAGGCGGCGCGCGCCATCTCCGGCGCGGCGCTTGGGCGGGGCAGAGGTGCGCCGACAGGGCCAGCGCGGCGCAGAGCGGTTGTCGGCGGCGCGCGGAGCGCGTATTTGGGGGGGATGAAGACGCTCAACTTGACGATCATCCTCCTGGCCGCCGCCCTCGGCGGCTGCCAACGCTCCACCTCCGCCTCCGCCGAGCCGCTCAAGGCCACGCCCACGCCCGCCGCCGAGGCGCCCGCCGCCGCGCCGCCCGCTGAGGGCCTCAGCGGCGTGGTCCTAGAGCGCATCGACGCGGCCAGCTACAGCTACCTGCGGCTCAAGACCAAGGGCGGCGAGGCTTGGGCGGCTGTGACGCAGACTCCGCTTGCGGTCGGCGCGGCGGTCACCGTCCTTCAGCCGCTGCCGATGCACAACTTTCAGTCCAAGACCCTCAATCGCACCTTCCCCCTCGTCTATTTTGGGCGCTTAGCCGACGATGCGGCGCCCGCGCAGCCGGCGATGCCCGCCAATCACCCGCCGATCCCCGCCGCGCAGCCGGCGATGCCCGCCAATCACCCGCCGATCCCCGCCGCGCAGCCCGCTGATCCATCGCCCGCAGCAGGCACAGCGCCCGTCGCGCCCGCCGCCGCGCTGAAGATCGCCGATGTCTACGCCCAAGCCGGTCAGCTCAACGGCGCGCTCGTCAAGGTCACGGGCAAGGTCGTCAAGTTCAACGCCCAGATCCTCAACCGCAACTGGGTTCACATCCAAGACGGCTCCGGCGCAGCGGCGCAGCGCAACCACGATCTGACGCTCACCACCCAAGCGACGCTCAAGGTGGATCAAGAGGTCACGCTCCAAGGCACGCTGGTCCAGGACAAGGACTTCGGCGCGGGCTATAAGTACGCGGTGATCATCGAGGGCGCCGTCGTCGTCCCCTGAGCCCGGCCCCTCCCCGCCCGCCTCCCTGCCCGCCTCGCCTGATCTGCCTGTCAAAATGACAAGAGAACGGTCTAAAAGAGGGCGGCCGCTTTATTTCCAGGCCGCGGCCAGAGAGGAGCCAAGATGCGCGCGCTGATCCGCGACGCGGTGGAGGGGCTGAGGCCCTATCAGACCGGCAAGCCCATCGAGGAGCTGGAGCGAGAGCTGGGGATCACCGACATCATCAAGCTGGCGAGCAATGAGAACCCCCTGGGGTCAAGCCCCAAGGCGCTGGATGCCCTGCGAGAGAAGCTCAACACCCTCCACCTCTACCCCGATGGCGCGGCGTTCACCTTCCGTACGGCCCTCGCCGAGTCGCTGGGGGTGGGCTTTGATGAGGTGGTCGTCGGCAACGGCTCAAATGAGCTGTTGATGCTCATCGCTCGGACCTTTATCCGCCCTGGCGAGGCGGGCTTGATCCCCGCCTATGCCTTCGCCGTCTATCCCATCGCCCTCGCGACCGTCGGCGCGCCCTTCCAAGTGATCCCCACGCTGCCCAACTACGTCACTGATCTTGATGGGATGCTTGAGGCGATCCGCCCAGAGACAAAGCTCGTCTACCTGGCCCACCCCAATAACCCCACGGGGACGCATCTGCCGGGTGAGGCGCTGCGGCGCTTCGTGGGCGAGGCGCCCGAGGGTGTCATCATCGTCTTGGATGAGGCCTACTCGGAGTACGCCGACGCCCCTGATTACATCAATGCCATGTCCCTGCGTGGGCTGAGGGAGCGGCTCATTATCACTCGGACCTTTAGCAAATGCTACGGCTTAGCGGGCGCCCGCGTCGGCTACGCGGTTGGGCCTGTTGAGATGATGGGCTACCTCCACCGCGTGCGCGATCCCTTCAACTGCAACCTCGTCGCCCAGGTGATGGCCACGGCGGCGCTCTCTGATCATGAGTTCCTGGCCCGCAGCGTGGCCCATAACGCGCGGGTGGGGCGCCGCTTTATGTCACTTCTTGATGACATGGCCGATCTGGGCGTGACCTACACCCCCAGCCAGACCAACTTTATCCTGGTGGAGACGCCCTTTGAGGCGGGCGTGGTCTATGACGCCCTCCTGCGCCGTGGGGTCATCGTGCGGCCGATGGGCGGCTATCAGATCCCCCGAGGGCTGCGCATCACCATCGGGACCGAGGCGGAGATCGAGCGCTGCGTCCTCGCCCTGCGCGCCAGCTTGGAGGCGTTGTCGGCGTGATGAACGCGCATATCTCCCAGGCCCAAGCGGCGCTGGCGGCTTGGGCGGCCTCACCTCAGCACGCGCCGCCCGTCTCGGGGCTCTTTGAGGGCCACATCTTCTGCGCGCCGCTTCAGCCCGACGAGGACACCAAGCGGCGCTTCGTCGAGGCGGCGCGCGTGACCGGCGCGGGCGTCCTTGGCATCAGCCTCGGCCTCGACTTTAAGGGCGTCGGCGTCGTGGACGTGCTCTCCACCAAGCAGCTGGCCTCATGGGAGGACGCGCGGGGGCCGCTGGCGGCGCTCATCGAGCAGGCCCAACAGCTTGAGCCTGAGTTTGAGGTGATTCGCTTAAAGCTTGAGCTGCGCGCGGAGGCCCAAGGCGTGCCCCTCGATGACGCGCAGATGGCGGCCCTCTCCGCCCAGACCGGCGGGGACCATTACTTTGAGTTTCACGTCAAGCTCCAAGCCTTTGAGCCCACCCCAGAGCGCGACGCGGCGCTCAAGGCGCTGTGCGCGCGGCAGCGTGAGCGGCTGGGCGTGGAGGTGGCGTTCAGCCATCAGAGCATGGCCCATAAGGCGCGCCGCTTCTTAAACACCCGCAGCTATGGGCGGGGGCTGGAGGCGGCGCGGGGGGACGTGGCGGCGGTGATCGCGGCGGCGGAGGCCGAGGGCTACCCCACGCAGATGGTCATTGAGGAGCTGATCATCTTCGACTCCAACAAGGCCCTCGACGCCGGTTGGCTGGAGCCCCCGTTGCCTTGAGCGCGCCCATCGTCATCGTCGGCGCGGGGCCAGCGGGCTTAGCCGCCGCGCGCGTCTTAGCGGCGCGCGACGTGGACTTCTTGCTCTTGGAGGCGGGCGCCCTGCGCCGTGAAACGCGCCCCGAAGCCTTAACCGTGGGCGTGGGCGGGGCGGGCCTGTACTCCGATGGCAAGCTGAGCTTCGCGCCCGCCGCGCGTGCGCTGTGGGCGCTGCCTGATCAGCGCGCCTTAGCCTTGGCCTACGCCTGGGTGGCGGCGCGTCTCGCCGAGGTGGGCCTGCGCGCGGAGCCCTGGGCGGAGGCGCGCCGCCCCGCCGCGCTGAGCCCCACGGGCTTCAAGACATACCCTTGCCGTCGCCTCAGCCCGCCGCGCCGCAGCGCCTTGATCGAGGCCCTCTACGCGCCGCTGACCTCGCGCATATGGCTGAACGCCGAGGCGCTGAGCCTGAAGCGGCGTGGCGAGGGCCTGTCCATCGAGGTTCGCCATGAGGGGCGGCTGCGCCAGGTCGAAGCGCGCGCCGTGATCTGGGCCACGGGCCGCCTCGGCCCCCTGGCGTTGCCTCAAATCGCGCCTTGGCTGCCCCTTGAGTTCCTGCGCCTAGAGCTGGGCGCGCGGCTGGAGGCGGCGACGGATCACCCCTTCTTCGAGGCGCTCTGGCGTGAGGCGGGGGGGCTCGATCCCAAGCTGATCCACGCGCCGCGACCGGGGTTGGAGTGGCGCACCTTCTGCGGCTGCTTGGGCGGCGAGGTGTTGACCGCGCGCCAGCAGGGGTTGATCTCGCGCTCAGGCCGCGCCGATGGCCCGCTGGGGGCGCTGAGCAACATCGGCTTTAACGCTCGGCTTACGGCGCCGGGGCCGAGCCCTTGGGCAGAGGTGGGGCGGGCGGCCTTTGATCTCCCGCTGCGGGGGCTGCGCGTCGAGGCGCTGCCCTTGGGGCGGGCCTCAGCGCCCTTGCTTGAGGGCTTGATGTGGCTCCAGGGGCGCTACCCGAGCTTGGCGGAAGGCGAGGTCTGGCTGCGTGGGCCGACGATCGAGGGGGTCGGGGCATATCCGACGCTCGACGGGGCCTTGCGCTCACCCGCCGCGCCGGTGTTCGTGGCTGGGGATGCCTGTGGGCGCTTCAGGGGGCTGCTGGCGGCGCTGGTCAGCGGCGCCTTCGTCGGGCTCCTCCAGGGCGGGCCTCACACACCCGGCGAGGCTTGACAGCGCCTTGACAGCGCGGCGAGGCGGGGCTACGCAGGACGATTCGCTCTTGAGGGGCGGCTGACGAACGGGGCGAAGATGCGACAAGGGGAGATGATCCTTGGCTACCGGCTTGAGGCCTGCGTGGACGACGGGGGACAAGC